>DDSG01000102.1 GCA_002343325.1 Phycisphaerales bacterium UBA2396
GGGCTACACACACGCTACAATGGACGGTACAGTGCGTTGCGAAGGCGCGAGCCGGAGCCAATCGAGAAAGCCGTTCGAAGTTCGGATTGCAGGCTGCAACCCGCCTGCATGAAGTCGGAATCGCTAGTAATCGGAGATCAGCTACGCTCCGGTGAATGTGTTCCTGAGCCTTGTACACACCGCCCGTCACGTCATGGGAGCCCGGGGTGCCCGAAGCCGCTCTATTTCAGGAGTGTCTACGGCAAAACGGGTGACTGGGACGAAGTCGTAACAAGGTAGCCGTAGGAGAACCTGCGGCTGGATCACCTCCTTTCTAAGGGATTTCCTTGGACCTGCCATACGCGGGACCGCCAAGTCAGCGATGCTGACGTAACGGATTACCCCCCGCGTGGAGAGCGATCTCCAGCAGGCTGGTCAACACTCTCTCGTTCATCTCGGTGAATAGCCGGTCGGCAACGACCGGCCAAGCGTCCCAACTGCTTGCGATCTACGGAGTCATCCTCCCGATACACCCGCGTTACCACGCGGGTGTGTTCGTTTTTGGACCTCCTGATCCGCGCGGCATCGATCGTTCTTTCAATGCCCACGCCCTCCCCCACCACTCTCACTACAGCCCGCCGCCGTTCATCGGCCGCGGGGTGTGGCATCTCGGCGTTCGAGGTGAAGGAGTTACCCTCGGACCGCGAAGCCCAGGCTTGCGTACAGGTTGATCGCGGCGGGGTTGTTCTGGCTGACCACGAGGTGGACTCGTTGCTCGCCGCGGGCGCGGAGCGAGTGGAGCGCCACGCAGAGCCCCTGGCGGGCGAGGCCTCGCCGCTTGTGGTCGGCGGCGGTCATCGAGAAGGCGAGGAAGGGATCGTTGGTCGGCGTGCCGCCGCGTGGCCCGAGCTTGTCGCGGGTCAGCAGGGTCGCGGCGACGATGCGGTCGGCGGCCGGGCGGACGTTGGACGCTGCGACGTCGAACGTGCCGTAGTTGCCAGCAAAAAGTCGGTCGATCTCGGCCTTGGCGTCGTCGAGGGTCTCGCCGGCGTCGTCGGGGGTGCCGCGATAGGCGTCGAGCATCAGCCGGGCGAGTGCGTCGCGGCCGGCCGGTGACACGTCGGGCGGCGAGAGCCCGTCGGGCGACGCCTGGGGGAGTGTGATGCGGTCGAGTTCGAGGGTCATCCAGTGTCTGATGGGTCGGCTCCTGCGTCGTGGACTGACATGCAGTGCGATGACGGGCGGAATCAGGGATGAGGAAAGAAGCAGATACGCCGCGGGGCGATGACTCGTCTACGGGATGATCGTCAGGGCATCGAGGTCGAGCTCGAGCGTTGTGTGGTCGGTGTCGCCCCGGGCGAATCGCTCGTTGAGCCAGAGCCCGCTGATGACGGCGAATCGACGCTTGGCATCGTGGGTGACTTCGATGAGCAGCCACAGAGAACGCTTGTGGCGGAGGTCGGCTCGGCCGAGGTAGTCGCCTTCGATGTCGGCGAGGCCTTGCGGGGAGGCGGTGAGCGTGCCGTCGGGAGCGGCGTCGGCGGGCACGCCCTGCATGCGCGGGTCGCGGAAGTCCATGGGGCGGGAGCGGAACCAGCGGATGGTGGCGTCGGGCAGGGGCTTGCCTTGCTGGGTGAGCCTGACGGAGAGGCGTCGTGGGGTCCAGGTCCATTGGTGGCCGAAGGGGTGGTCGGGCTCTTCGCAGGCGCCGACGCGAGAGACCCCGCGCTTGCTGTTCATGATGGAGGCGGTGAGGAAGGAGATCCTGGGCGGCTGGTAGGGCGAGTTCATGATGTCGCGTCGGTAGATCTCCGGGAGGCCGACGTGGGCGGTGGCGCGAGAGGGGAGCGCTTCCTTGGGGATGTCGTAGATGTAGAAGTCGGGGACGCCGCGGAAGTGGATGAGCTCGTGCCAGAGGGCCTGCTCGCCGAAATCGGACCAGATGCCTTTGTTGAGGTGCTTGGCGTAGAAGTCGTGCCCGATGGAGTACTGCGGGAGCCAGAAGCAGCAGAGCCCGGCGTTTTCGTTGACGGCGATGACGATGTCGTGCGTGGGGTGCGAGACAAAGAGCGGGTGCTGGGTCTTGACGGAGGAATCGAAGAACTCGACGTGCTCGAGGCGGAAGCGGTCGGCGACGGGCGGGCGGAGGTCGGCGGGGTCATCGGCGTTGGTCCGGTCGAACAGCTCGTGGAGGTCGTCGAGGCTCTTGCGGAGCCGACGGCTGAAGGAGCCGAATCGGGCCTCGGCGGCGTCGAACGAGCGCTGATCGACGAGCACGGCGACTCGCATGGCCTGCGGGCCGAAGGTCTCGGCGGTGTCGGCGAGTTCCCAACTGCTGTCTCGGCGCCGCTCCAGGTGGACGATCGAATCGAAGGGGGAGCGATCGGGTTCGATGGTGAAGGTGTGGGTGGTGGCGGCGGCGGGCGCGAGGGTGGGCAGCTCGACGGAGACGTCAAGCCAGCGGAGGCGCAGGTCGGCGGGCGTGTCGGAGAGGTTGCGGACGCGGGCGGTGAGGGTGCGGGGCTTGCCCGGGACGAGAGCCGGGCGGTCGCCGATGGCGTGCACCTCGGCGCGGGGTTCGATGGTCAGGAACTCGATGACGGGGCCGGCAAAGCGGGTGTTGCGCGGGTTGGCGTCGGAGGCGTCGGTCGACGTGATGGGCGGTGGCGATTTCGTCTCGGGTGCGGGCGAGGGCTGGGCGAGCACGGCGCATGCGACGAGCGAGAGGTAGAGCATGCCTGAGGGTACCGGGTGCACGGCGGGCCGGGCCGAGGTCTGCGACTTGAGAAAGTCCGCCGTGGTAGGATGAGGCATGAGCACATACATCGACGGCTTTGTGATCCCAGTGGCCAAGAAGAACCTGAAGGCGTACTGGGCGATCGCCCGTGTGGCGAAGAAGGTGTGGCTCGAGCATGGCGCGTTGGCGTATGTAGAGAGCGTGGGCGAGGATCTTGATCTTGGCTTCGGGCGCGGGTTCCCGGCGATCGCCGAGTGCGGGCGTGGCGAGACGGTGGTGTTCTCGTGGATCACGTACAAGAGCCGGGCTCATCGGGATCGGGTGAACAAGAAGGTGATGGCGGACCCTCGCATGGCGAAGGTGTGCGACCCGAAGAAGATGCCGTTTGATCCGAATCGGATGGCGTGCGGGGGGTTCAAGGCGGTGGTGGAAGGATGACGGAGATCTCGACGGATCGCTCGCGTGTGGATGTGGAATGGGTGTGGCGGCGGCTCCGCGAGACGTACTGGAGCCCGGGGATCCGTCGGGATGTGGTGGAGCGTGCGATCGCGCACAGCATGGTGGCCGGCGCGTACGAGAGCGGCGGCGGGCGGCAAGTCGGATTCGCGCGGGCCGTGACCGATTACGCGACCTTCGCGTGGGTGTGCGACGTGGTGGTGGATGAGGGCTGGCGCGGGCGAGGGCTGGCCCGCGGGATGATCCTCGCGATGATGGCCGACCCCGGCGTGCGGACGCTTCGACGCTGGTGCCTGGCGACGCGGGATGCGCACGGCGTCTACACGCCGCTGGGCTTTCGCCCCGTGGCAGCGGATCGGTGGATGGAACGGGTCAGTGATCCCTCGGCGTGGCGGGACGGTGGTCCTCCTGCGGATCACGCTTGAGTGCCAGCGGCATGGCTCTCGCGCAGACATAGAACTGATGGCGGGACCGCGGCTTGTGCAGTTGCTCCCTCGACGATGATGCCGCTTGACCCCGAGCGGGTAAAGTGCGGGGGGCTGTGTACGGTGTCGGAAGAACTGATAGACTCGGCATATGTTCCTATTTCATAACGACTTATGTACTTGGCTGTTATCAGAACGAAACCACATTCGACGTGAACCGTCTATTCCACCATGAGTAATGAACCAGCGATGAAATCGAGCGACGCGAAGCGACGAATGCACCCGGCAGTGTGGTTCGCATTCGGCGTAGTAGCCGCGATCTTGGGTCTTTACGTGCTGCACGATGTGAAGACGTCCGTGTCGCACGCTCGCGAAGACAGCGAGTTCGCTCGATTGGCCAAGCTGGTGTCTCGCCCGCTTCGGATTCACGATTCGTTGCCGACGCCGCCGACTGTAGCGGAGGCGCAGACACGCTTCCGCGAAATGATGCAAGAGGCGGATGAACTGGGCAAGGGCACTACGGAGACCGCATTGGTTGCTCAGGAGTTCAAGCAAGCAATCGAGGCGACTCTCGATCTGACCCGACGCCCGCCAAATCCTCAGCCGCTGTTGCGAGCAGGCCTTGACACATGGAAGGGCTCTGCCAACAACGACGATACGGCGTTCCTGCTTGGCCTTCTCAACCTTGGTTCCGAGTTGAGCAAAGCGACGCAGTCGTTCAACGATGCTGAGTCGATCCACCAGCGTGTGATCGGCTGCCGCCTCAGTGTTGCATCGATGGCCGAGAGGAAGCACGCTCAAACAACGATGTATCCGATTGCTTCCGCGACGTTTAGAGAATCGCAGGGCGGATGGTTCAGTGATGAAGTCGACACGCTGTCGCTGAACAATCAAAGCGGACTAGAGCTCACGAATGTGTTGGTGGTGGTTGAGCTTGAAGGCAGCTACGGCGATCGGTTCAAGAATGTGTTCTTCTCGGACTCATGGGGCAAGGGGCGATCGTTGTACGCGCAGTGTGTGTCGCAGGAGCCATTCCGAGAAACTGTAACCCGCGTAACGTCGGTTCGCTTCCGCATCTTCAGCGATCAGCGGGTGAGTCCGTGGGTTGAAATGAGCACCCGAGCTCAGGCTGAACTTCGCTGATTTGACAAACTAGATCAGATGTGCTGAATGCAGAACGCTCGGCTTCCTGTCTCGATAAAGGCACACAAGGGTACGAGAAATCACCGTCAGCCTGCCTTGTTGTCCGAGGGTGTGTGGCGGATGGGGCGAGCCGAGCGGGGCCCGGCGTGGCGGATGGAATCGTCCTGGATCGCGCGGAGGGCTGGGGAATCCAGGTCGTCGTACTGGCCCGAGCGGACGGCCCGGACGAAGGCGTAGAGGAAGCCCATCGCCAGGATGATCGCCAGGGGAAGAACTATCGCGATGACCGACATGACAGACCCCTCCACGCACGTGACCGGACCGCGACCGTGAGCACCGAGAGGGAGTTCAGCGGCATGACGGCGGCGGCGACGATCGGGTTGATGGTGCCGAGCAGGCAGAGCGCGCCCGCGATGACGTTGTACACGACGGAGACAGCGAGGATCGTGCGGACGGAGCGGAGCGCCCGCGGGCCGGTGGCGACGAGCTCGACGAGCGGGGAGAGCCCGGGCCTGGCGATGAAGACGTCGGCGGCGGCGAGGCTCGCTTCGGCCCCGCCGTGGACCGCGACGCCGACGTGAGCGGCGGCGAGGGCGGCGGCGTCGTTGACGCCGTCACCGACCATGACGACAGAGCCCTTGGAGGCCAGTTCGCGGATGTGGGCGAGCTTGCCCTCGGGCGAGACGCCTCCGATGCACTGGGAGTCGGAGAGGCCCAGGGACTTCCCGACGCGGCGGACGATGGCGGGGTCGTCGCCCGAGAGGATCTGAACCGCCCAGCCGGCGCGGCGGAGGGATTCGACGGCGGCGGGCGCATCGTCGCGGATGGTGTCGCCGACGGCGGCGACGGCGGCGAGGTGCCCTTCGATGGCGATCCCGACGGGTGTGAGCCCGCGGCGTGTGAAGGCATCGAAGGAGGCCGCGAGGGACGCGGGAACGTGCGCACCCTGCTCGGCGAGGAAGGCGGGGGAGCCCGCGAGGATGCGAGAGCCATTGACCGTGCCCGACGCGCCCTTGCCGAGGGTGAGCGTGGCGTCATCGCAGAGGACGGCGGGGTCGGCGTGCTCGGTGAAGGCGAGGGCGAGGGGGTGATTGACGCCGGCCTCGATCGCGGCGGCGTAGGCGAGCGCGGCGCGGTCGCCGGCGACCTCGGCGATGCGGGGCTTGCCCAGAGTGATGGTGCCGGTCTTGTCGAGGACAATCGTCCCGGGGGCGGCGAGGCGTTCGAGGACGTCGGCGCCCTTGACGAGGACGCCGTCGCGGGCGGCGCGGCCGATCGTGAGCCCGAGGGCGACCGGGGCGGCGATGCCCAGGGCGCAGGGGCAGGTGACGATGAGCATGGCGATGGCGTTGTCGGTGGCGGCGGCGGGGTTGATGCCGACCCACAGGGCGAAGGTCAGCACCGCGAGGGCGATCACCACGATGATGAAGATTGAGGCGATGGAGTCGGTGAAGCGGATGATCGGGGCGCGGCGTGCGGCGGCCTCCCCCACCATCGCCATGAGTCGGCCGGCGCGGGTGTCTCGCCCGGTGGCGGCGGCGCGGACGCGGATCGGTTGGCCCAGATTGACGGCTCCGGCGAGGGCCTGCTCGCCGACGGTCGCCGGGACTGGCCGGGACTCTCCCGAGAGGATCGAGAGGTCCAGTCGTGTGGAACCGAGCTCGATGGTGCCGTCGACCGGCACAGACTCGCCCGAGCGCACTTCGATGAGGTCGCCGACGGCGAGGGCGTCGGCCGGAACGTCGGACACGGCCCCGTTGTCACCCACACGGTGGGCGGAGAAGGGGGTGATCGAATAGAGGAGCTCGACGGCGTCGGTGGCCCAGCGCTGCTGCTTGCGCCCGACGAGGCGGCCGAAGAGCAGCAGCAGGACGAGCATCGTGAGCGAATCGAAGTAGAGTTCGCCGCGGTTGAGGACGGTGTTGACGAGGCCTGCAACGGCCCCGGCGAGCAGGGCGAGGCAGATGGGAACGTCGATGTTGGGGGCCTTGGCGCGGATGGAAGCGATCGCGCTGCGGAAGAAGGGCCAGCCGGGCCAGAAGATGCAGGTGAGCCCCAGGGCGGCGGAGAGGATGCGGAAGGCGGTGAAGAAGACGGGCTCGATGCCGTCGAAGTGCCCGCCGTAGAGCGCAAAGGCGAGCATCATGACGTTGCCGGAGCACGCGCCGGCGATGGCGATGCGGATGAGCTGCTCGCGGTCTTCGCGGGCACGCTGCTGGCGGACGGACCGGTCCTTGGCGGGGTGCGGCGGATAGCCGAGTGCGGCCATGGCGGCGGCAACGCGGCTGAGTTGCGTGGCCGCGGGGTCGAAGGTCACGGTGATGAGGCCGGAACGGATCTGGAGTCGGGCGGCTAGGACGCCGGGCACGATGGAGGGAAGGCGTTCGAGCAGCCACAGGCACGCGCCGCAGTGAACGTTGGCGACGACGAGCTCGATCTCGGCGAGGCTGTTGGGCAGCGCGCGGACGTAGAGGGCGGCGAAGGCCGGATCGTCGAATTCGGCGAAGGCGGCGGCGCGAGCGACGGTGGCGGCGGTGTCGCCGGAGGATTCGAGGAGGGCGTAGTAGTCGGAGAGGCCGCAGGAATTGATGATCCCGAAGGCGGTCCGGCAGCCGGCGCAGCAGAACTGGGCGTCGGCGCCGGGCTCGACGAGGCCGGTTGGGACGGGCTTCCTGCAGTGGTCGCAGGCGACGTGGGCGTGGGCCGCGTCGAGGCTCTCGTCGTGCTGGCGTGAGAGGGTGGTCATGGCGTGCGGGCCCCGGACATCTGCTGCATGACGAACTCGCCGGTGGCGTCGTGGCAGTCGGGGAGCGTGGCTGTGTTGGGGTGCGTGGGCGTGCCGGGGAGCTCGAGCCCGACGCGAACACCCCGGCCCAGGAGCGTCACGACGCAGAGCAGGAGGAGCGTGACGGCGGAGATGGCGGGGAGCTTCGCGGCAAGACGCCCGCCGAGCGCCCGCAGGCCGACGCCCAGCGCGATCATCGCGGGGAGCGTGCCGAGCCAGAAGGCACCCATGACGAGGGCGGCGTCGAAGGGGTCGGCGACGCCGACGGCTGCGGCGACGAAGGCGTAGAGCCAGCCGCAGGGCAGGAGCGTGGTGAGCAGCCCGATGGCGGCGGCGCGGGGGAGCGGGCCGAGGGTCCAGGCGGCACGGTGCCCGCGTTCGACGGCCCGCTGCCAGAAGCCCGGGATCGCGGCCGCGGGGAGCCGAACACCGGCGAGGCGGAGCAGCGTGATCGCCGCGAAGACGGCCAGAAGGGTGGCGGAGAGCGTGGCGGCGAGCCCCTGCACCCCGACAAGCCCGGTCGACAGGTCCACCTTGCTGCCGACAAGCCCGGCGATGGCGCCGAGCGAGGTGTAGGTCGCGAGGCGGCCCGCGTGGTACGCGGCGTGGAGGTGCCACGACGGGCGATCCCGCCCCGGATCCGCCGTCGCCAGCGCCAGGAACGCGCCGCACATGCCCACGCAGTGCGTGCTCCCGACAAGACTGGCGACGAAGACCGCGGCGGGCAGGACCATCATGGCGAGACGCTCCCGGGCACGCGGACCGTCGACGTATCGGTGAAGACAACATCACCCGTGCGGACCGTCAGCCGCACTTCCCACAATCCCGGACGGCCCAGCGGCTGGGCGAAGACGTACCCGTCATCGTGCGGGAGGAGCGCGGCCTGCCGGCGATCGCGCGAGTGGGCCTGGTGGAAGTACGCGATCTCGACCTGAGCGTCGGCGATGGGCCGCCCCTCGCGATCAAGAAGCCTGAGCGTCGGCCGAACTTCGGACGACCAGTGCGCGGTCCAGCCGAGTTCGGCGTTGCGCTGCTTCTGCGCGACGGTCTGGTCCCACGCGAGCGCTTTGTCGTAATAGTCCGGCTCGGTGGAGTTCTGGGCGTCTCGGCCGAAGACCGCGACGGAGATCATGAACCCGGCGTGCCCGAGCAGGGCCAGCACGACGATGGAGGGGGCGATCCACCAGCGGGGCCGGGAAGCGTGTGCGAGCGTGGCGTTCATCGTGCAGACTCCTTGCCCGCGGCGGGGCCCAGCAGGCGGTACGGCTGCGTGTAGGTGATCCCGGTGCTGTCGGTGATGAGCAGGGTGATCTCGCGCCGGCCGTTCGTGAAGGACCCGGCGGGCGCCACGACGAGGATCGGCTCTTCGCGCGTCTGGCGGGCTTCGACGGTGAGCGGATTCTCGGAGGCCTCGATGCGCAGGTCGGGCGCATTGAGGAAGGCGATCGAGAACGATTCGGGCGAGGGCTTGCGGTTGATGACCTTCACGCGGAGCTGGTTGGCGATCCCCCCGTCGGGCAGCGTGTTGAAGGGGAGCCCGCGGCTGCGCAGGATGTTGACGTTGGCCGGCTTGGACGTGAAGAGCACGCCGGCAAACACGGCGGCGAGCACGACCACGATCGTTGGGTAGATCACGATGCGCGGACGGAACTTGGACTGGGGCTTGCCCGTCTCGATCTCGGCGAGCGAGCCGTAACGGATCAGCCCACGGGGCTTGCCGAGTTTGGTCATGACGCTGTCGCAGGCGTCGATGCACTGGGCGCAGTTGACGCATTCCATCTGCAGGCCGTCTCGGATGTCGATGCCCGTGGGGCAGGTCGTGACGCAGAGCTTGCAGTCGACGCAATCGCCCTGCTTCTCGGGCTCGGCGGCGAGCACGGGCAGGGCGACATCGCGGGCGGTGCTGTTGCGCCGGCGGCCGCGCGGTTCGCCCCGCTTGGGGTCGTACGTCACGATCATGGACTGGCGGTCGAGCATGACGCTCTGGAAGCGGCCGTAGGGGCAGGCGAGGATGCAGGTCTGCTCGCGGAAGAACCCGAAGTCAAAGAGCATGGCGGCGGAGACGATGAGCACGACCGCGAAGCCGACCGGGTGGTTGAGCGGTGAACCAAACACCCAGTGGCGCAGGCTCTCCCAGCCGACGAAGTACGCGAGGAACGTGTGCGCCAGAAAGAAGGAGATCGCGAGGAACGCGAAGATCTTGACCGCCTTGCGGAAGCCGCCGCCCTGCCCGGGCTTCTTCGCCCGCCCGGGCTCGCCGTCGGCCCAGCGTTCGATGGGGCGGTAGACAAACTCGAGATAGACGGTCTGCGGGCACGCCCAGCCGCACCAGACGCGGCCGTAAAGAGCGGTGACGAAGAAGATCGTGAAGAAGGTGCCCAGCAGGAGCAGGGCAAGGAGCAGCGTGTCGGTCGGGAGGAAGGTCTTGCCGAAGAAGGTGAACTCTCGGCGGACGATGTCCAGGAACATCGCGGGCTTGTCGTTGATGTGGATGATCGGCATCGCCGCGAAGATCGCGATGAGGATCCAGGCGACCAGGCGTCGTGCGGACAAAAACCTCCCCGGCGAAGGTCTGGGCTTGAGCCAACGGCGTGACCCGTCCTTGTTGAGGGTCGAGAGCACGCGGTCGGGCGGGGCAAGCAGAGACGGGGAGGACATGAGGTGAACTCCGTGATCCGTGCGAACGAGCCGGGGGCAAAGCCCGACTTACGCGCCGGCGGGGCGGACATGGCCGGTGGACGCGTTCCCGGCCGCGGGCTTGGGAGCGGGGGTGGGTGCCGGAGCGGCGGGCGCGGGCCAAGGGGGAATGACCTCGCCCTCGGCGGGTCTCGCGCTGGGGAGGTTCTGGCCTCTCAGCGACGCGACGTAGGCCGAGACGAGCACGATGTTGTTGGTGCTCAGACGGGTGCGCCAGGCGGGCATCGCGCCCTGGTTGGCGCCCTCGATCACGACCTTGGGGATCTCGGCAAGGGTCTTGAGGTTCTTGTAGTGATCATCGGTCATGTTGGGACCGATCGTGCCCTGACCCGCCGGGCCGTGGCAACTGGCGCAGTTGGTGGCGTAGATGGACGCGCCGACCTTGAGCCACTTCGGCTCGGCCATGAGCTTGAGCAGCGTCGGCTCGTCGGTGGACAGCTCGCCCAGGGCGGCGACCTGCTTGCGGAGCTGCATGACTTCCTCGCGGGCGACCCGCTCCTCGGCGGTGAGCACCTCGCTGTTGGTTTCGTAGTAGATGTAGTACGGGATCGAGATCAGGATCGTGGCGATGAAGATCAGGTGGAACCAGCTCGGGATGGGGTTGTCGTACTCACGGATCCCGTCGTACTCGTGCTCGAGGATCAGGTCCTTGTGGCCGTCGACGGTGGTGGGCGCCTTGCCGGGTGTGTTGGTGCTCACGGATTACTCCTCGTCCATCGGAAGGTGACGGTGCTTCTCGAGTTCCGACCCGCCGCGGGAATAGATCTTGATCGCCACGCCGACAAACGCGGCGAGGAACAGGACCATCGCGATACTGGGCCAGACGGCCAGATTCATGTGGCTGATGACGTCGGTCAGTCTCATCGCGTTCTCCTTAGCGTGAGGCGGGTTCGGCCGGGGTGGGTTCTGCAGGGGTGGGTTCTGCAGGGGTGGGGTTTGCAGGGGTGGGGTTTGCGGCCGGGGCCGCCGGGGCGGCGGGGGCCCGCGTCGCGGGGGACATCACGGCGCCGGGGCGCCGCCGCCGGGGGGGGGGCGGGCGGGACCCCCCCTTCTTTCCGCC
>DDSG01000035.1 GCA_002343325.1 Phycisphaerales bacterium UBA2396
GTGGCGCTGCGACCGCGGGCACCCCTGCCTCGCCACCGCGGGCACGGGCGACGTCCTCGCCGGGCTGCTCGCCGGGCTCATCGCCCAGCACTGGGACCCTCTCAAAGCCAAGTTCGGCGCGTCCCCGGGCCTCTACGACCTCGCCCGGATCGCCGTCGACGCCCACGCACGCGCCGGCGAGCGGTGGGCCAAACGCCACGCCCCCGCGGGGCTGCTCGCCCAGGAATTGGCCGATCTGCTGCCCGAAGCACTCGCCGCCGGTACACCCCTCCCGGAAGGAGTCTCGCATGGCCAAGCTGGCACTGCTCGCGTTGTCGATCGCCCCGCTGGGACATGAGCCGCCCACAGCGGCCGACACACCACCCGCAGCCCCATCCGCCAACGCCGACCGCTACCCATCCGGGCGGGACTATCTCCGCGAACGGATGCAGTTGATCGAGCGGCACGCCGACCGGGGCCCGCGCAAGAAGGACGATGACGCGACCGACGCATGGAACACATACCTGCGCGTCGTGACCTCCGCCGCCGCGATCACGGACTACGCCCAGGCCGCCTCGGCCAAGTACCAGGCCCTCAAGGCGTCGGACAAGGAGGGCGTGCTCGATATCACCGTTGCCTTCGCCGCCGCGGGCGGGTTCGCGCCCGACGACCCGCCGGGTCTTGCCGCTGCCGGTGCAGAGATTTTCAACAACCTAAAGGAGACGCGCTTCGCCGCCTCGGCCTCATCACTGGCCGACATGCCGTCGTTCATGCCCCACCCGGCCCTGAACCGCCCGGGCATTTCTGTGCTGCTCCCGCACCTGGGCTCTGCCCGGGCGATGGCCCGGCTCAACACCGCCCGGATGGGATGGGCGATCCGCGAAGGAGCGTTCGAGGACGCCGACGTGATCCTCCGAACCAATCTCACCCTCTCGTCCGCCTCCGCCGCCGAGCCCTCGCTCATCGCCCACCTCGTGGGCGTCGCGATCGAAGCGCTCACTGTCGAGCGGCTGCTCGACACCCACCTTCGCACACCCCTCCCGCCCGAGGCCGCCCGCAAGGCCGCCGCCGCGATCGCCACATCGCCCCGCCCGGACTGGATCTATTCCGTCAATGGCGAACGCCTGATGGGCCTGGACTCGATCGACTGGCTCTACACCAAGGGCTCGCTGCGCGACATCTCGCCCGAGATGTCCAAGCTGGAAGCCGCCGCCGCACGTGCCCTGTGGGCCAAGCGCGAGGACTCCTTGGCGCTCTACGACACCATCTTCGATCACATCGTCGCCGCCTTCGACGCCGACCCCGCCAAGGCCACGCACGCCCTCGATCGCCTCGCCGAGGAAGAAAAGAAGTTCGACAATCCCGCCCACAAGGCCAGATTCTCGACGACGGCCCTGCTCATCCCCGCGATGAGCCGCGCCGTGCAGGTGGAACGCTCCGCCCGCACACTCCGCGAAGCCGCACCCGCCGTGCTCGCCATCAGCCTCTACCGATCCGAGCACAACGGCTCACTCCCCACATCGCTCAGCGACCTGGTCCCCAAGTACATCCCCGCCCTGCCCATCGACTGGCACAGCCCGAACCGCGAACCCCTCCGCTACCGCACCATCGACGCCGCACCCGGCTACATCCTCTATAGCGTCGGACGCGACCAGACCGACGACGGCGGCACGCCCGAAGCCCGCTTCCCTAGACTCGCCAGCGCCAAGGGCACCGACGCCGTGTACTCAATCCCCGAGACCCTCCCCGAAACCAACCGCTGAACGCCCCCGTTCACGCCAAAAGATTCGGCGGCCTCTCCCCCGCCACGATCGCCCGCACGTTCGCCTCCACCATCCGCGTCATCATCCCCCGGCTCAGCCGGTTCGCACTCCCCACGTGCGGCGTCAGCACAACGTTGTCGAGCCCCAGCAACTCCGGATGAACCTCCGGCTCCCGCTCGTACACGTCGAGCCCAGCCCCCCAGATCCGACCCACCTTCAGACACGCCGCCAACGCCGCTTCGTCGACCACCGGCCCCCGCGCCGTATTGATCAGCATCGCGTCGGGCTTCATCAGCCCCAGCGTCCGCTCGTTCATCAGATGCCGCGTCTCGGGCGTCAGCGGCGTGTGCAGGCTCACCACGTCCGCCCGCCGAAGCCCATCCTCGAGCTCAACCCGCTTCGCCACCAGCGGCCCGGCCTCGAAGTCCGCGTGTCGCGTCCGCGCCACATACTCCACACGCATCCCCCACCCGAGCGACCGTATCGCCGTCGCGTACCCAATCCGCCCCGCGCCGACGATCAGCAACGTCCGTCCCGTGAGTTCCATGCCGAGCTGCGCCGCCATCGACAGGTGCCCACCCGCCGGATACGCGGGGCTCCGCGTGTAACGATCCGCCACCGGGATCCGCCGCGCCACCGCCAGAATGAGCGCCCAGGCAAGGTCCGCCGTCCCGTCCGTCACGGCGTCGGGCGTGTTCGTCACCACCACCCCTCGACGCCGGCACGCCTCCCGGTCGATGTTGTCTACCCCGACCGCGAACTGGCAGACCCCGCGCAGCCCCGGCCCGGCCGCGTCCAGAAACTCATCGTCCACCCGATCGGTGTACATCGTCACCACCACCGACGCCCCCCCCACCATCGCCAGCAGCTCCGCCCGCGTCGGCTTCTTCGCAGGCCCGGGCTTGACGGCATACCCGGGCACCACGATGTCGCCCGGCAACTCCCGCGTGATCACCACCGTCCGACTGGTATCGCTCTGCGTCATGGCCAACAGTACCAGCCGTCCACCGCCACCGGAGACCCGCGTGCGCATCCTGATCTGGAACATCCTCCACGGCGGGGGCCCCACCAGGCTCCCGGAAATCGCCCTCGCGATCCTCGCCCACGCACCCGACATCGTCCTGCTCTCCGAGTTTCGCATCGCCCGAGGCGGGCAACTCAGGGCCGTTCTCGCCGACCACGGGCTGCGCCACCAGCTCACCACCACGCCCGCCCGCCCCTCGGGCAACGGGCTTCTGACCGCGTGCCGCTGGCCCATTGCCCCGACACCGGACAGTCAGGCACATCCGAAGTGGCTGTCCACCATGACTTTAGATGGGCCCTGCCAGGGTCTGGTGCTGCTGCACGCGCACATCCCGGATGAGAGCCAGCCCACCGGGCGGGCCACGCTGTGGCAGTGGTGCGTGGACGCCGCCCGGCAGTGGGCCGATCGGCCGGCGGTGCTCGCGGGTGACCTGAACACCGGTCGGCCGGGGCTCGACACCGACCGCGTCGGGCGGACGTGCGTCTCGATGCTCGGGCGGATGACGACCCTCGGGTGGCGTGATCTGTGGCGTGATCTACACCCCGGCGTGCGCGAGGCGTCGTGGTCCGGGCGAGGGCTCGACGGGCGCGTCGAGGCCGCCCGACTCGACACGGCGCTGCTCTCGCCCGC
>DDSG01000033.1:0-405 GCA_002343325.1 Phycisphaerales bacterium UBA2396
GGTCGGCGTAGGCCACGTCGTCGCGGGTGATGCGGCCGATGCCTTCGACGTAAACCTTGTCGAACTGCGAGCGGGCCGAACGCGAAGCGGTCGAGCGGGACGGGGATTCCGGAGCGTCGTCGCGCGTCGAGCGGTGAGGAGTGGAAGGGCGGGCAGGTGTTCTCTGAGCAGGACCTGATCGAGCGCGAGGCGAGGCTTGCGCGTTCGGGCGGGTTTGTGAAGAAGCACAAGCAGCAACTGAAGGGCCGGGATGGGCAGTTGCTGCCCGCGCAGCAGCAGAGCGGGCGAGTGAAGATCGCGCAGCCGTTTACGATCAAGGACCTGTCGGAGGCGACGGGCGTGAAGGCGGCGGAGATCGTGAAGAAGCTGTTCCTTCAGGGGGTGATGGCGACGATCAACTCGGGG
>DDSG01000033.1:586-24408 GCA_002343325.1 Phycisphaerales bacterium UBA2396
GTGATGGCGACGATCAACTCGGGGATCGATCCGGCGAAGGCCATCGAGATCATGATGGACTTTGACGTCGAGCTCGAGGTGGTTGAGGCGAAGACGGCGGAGGAGGAGATTTCGGCGGAGGTGGACGCGACGGAGGCGGTGGACGTCCGGACGCGTGGTCCTGTGGTGACGATTCTGGGTCACGTGGACCATGGCAAGACGAGTCTTCTGGACAGGATCCGGAACGCGAACGTGGCGTCGGGCGAGGCCGGGGGCATTACGCAGCGGACGAGCGCGTTCAAGGTTCCGGTGGAGGTTGGCGGGGAAACGAAGGAAGTGGTGTTCCTGGACACGCCGGGCCACGAGGCGTTCACGAGCATGCGATCGCGTGGCGCGAACATGACGGACGTGGTGGTGCTGGTGGTGTCGGGGCCGGAAGGCGTGATGCCACAGACGATCGAGTCGATCAACCACGCGAAGGCTGCCGGGGTGCCGCTGGTGGTGGCGCTCAACAAGGTTGATCGTCCGGACGCGACGGAGGGGCAGCTTCAGAAGACGCTTCGGCAGTTGGCGGACGCCGGTTTGCAGCCGACGGAGTGGGGCGGGGACACGGACATCGTGCGGACGAGCGCGACGACGGGTCTTGGGATCAAGGAGCTTCTGGAGACGCTGGATTATCAGGCGCAGCTCAAGTCGCTGAAGGCGGACTTCGGCGGGCGGGCCCGCGGTACGGTGATCGAGGCGCGGACGGAAGAGGGTCGCGGGTCGGTGGCGAGCCTGCTGGTTCAGCAGGGGATGCTGAAGGTCGGTGATTTCATCGTGGCTGGGCGAGCGTTCGGTCGCGTGCGGGACATCACGGACGACAAGGGGAAGCGGGTGCGTGAGGCGTTGCCGCCGAGCCCGGTGCAGATTTCGGGTCTGGACCTGGTTCCGGACGCGGGAGACAAGTTCTACGTGGTGGACTCGCTGAAGAAGGCGGAGGAGGCGGCGGAGCAGCGTCGTCACCGCGAGCGGGAGGTCGAGCTTGCGAAGCCGAAGCTGACGCTTGATTCGCTGTTCTCGCAGATGCAGGACGGCGAGGTGACGGTGAAGGAGATCAAGATCGTCATCAAGGCTGCGGAGCAGGGGACGGTGGACGTTCTGGCGAAGGAGTGCGAGAAGGTCGGGACGTCGGAGGTGAAGGTGCGGGTGCTGCACACGGGGATCGGCGGGATCAACCGCTCGGACGTGCTGCTGGCGGACGCGTCGAAGGCGATCATCATCGGGTTCAACGTGATCGCGTCGGGCGAGGCGAGGACGCTGGCGGAGCAGAAGGGCGTCGAGATCCGCACGTACGACGTGATCTACAACATCGTGGACGACATGAAGGCGGCGGCGGAGGGGATGCTGGCGCCGGAGCTTCGCCAGGAGATCCTGGGGCACGCGGAGGTTCGTCAGGTGTTCAGCATCACGAAGGTCGGGACGATCGCGGGCTGCTACGTCACGGACGGCGTGGTGGAGCGGAACGCGTTCATCCGCGTCACCCGCGGGGGCGTGGTGGTGCAGAACGAGCGCGTGCTGGAACAGCTCAAGCGGTTCAAGGACGACGCGAAGGAGGTTCGCTCGGGGATGGAGTGCGGCATGAAGATCGTGGGCTACGACGACATCAAGGTCGGCGACGTGATCGAGTGCTACAAGCAGGTGGAGTTCAAGCGGACGCTCGCGGGCGGCTCGGTCCCGATGGAGAAGGGCAAGGGCGATCGGAAGAAGTAATCGGTGGTGCCCCGGGGGGTGATCGCCCGGGAAAGGCTCGCGACAAGCACGATGGTCGTTGGAATCCTCCAGGTCGAGCTTTTGATCCACGGCGCGGAGTCCATCAAGGACAAACGCCGCGTGATCAATTCGCTCAAAGAGCGGCTGCATCGCGAGCACCAGGTGAGCGTGGCGGAGGTTGGTGACCCGGATGTGCTGAACGCGGCGGTGCTGGGCATCTCGTGCGTTGCGCGGGAAGGGAAGCGAGTGGGCGAGGTGCTGGACAAGATCGTGTCGAAGCTCCCCGGGATGAGCGAGGCGGAGGTTGGTCTGACGACGAGGCGGGTGATCAGCGCGGAATCGGCGGCGGAGGTCGCTCTGCCGGAAGTTGACGCGGATGATGAGGGTCGCGGGGCGCTGGCGGCGGAGATGCTTCGTCGCGCGGGCGATGGGGAGGAGGCGGCATGACGCGTCGGCAGGAACAGATGTCGGCGGTGCTTCGTGAGGCGGTCCAGGAGGTGATCGGTCGCGGGTTCAGCGATCCGCGGATCTCCGGGATGATCACGGTGACGTCGGTGCGGCTGGCTCCGGATTTCAGCCATGCGGCGGTGATGGTGTCGGTGCTGCCGGAGGATCGGCAGACGCTGACGCTGCACGGGCTGAAGGCGGCGGTGGGGCACATCCGGCGTGAGGTGGGGAAGCTGGTGCGGAATCGGAAGCTGCCGCAGCTGTCGATCGATCTGGATACGAGCTTCAAGACGCAGGCGAAGGTGCTGGGTGCGCTGGACAAGGCCCGCAGCGAGGTTCGTGAGTCCGGCTGGGGTCAGGCCGGCGGCGTGGAGGAATCGCATTGAGTTCTTCCGACCCGGCCAAGGTGTTCGCGGCGTTGCTGAAGCGTCTTCGCGGGAAGCATGAGGGCGTGCCGCCGGTGATTCCGGATGATCCGGCGTCGCACGGGTCGGCGTTGATCGAGCAGTTGATCTACTCGTTCATGCTGTGGGAGGCGTCGAGCAGCCAGGCGAAGGTCGGGGCGAGGAAGCTGGCCGAGTCGTTCGCGGATCTGAACGAGCTGCGTGTGGCGTTCCCGCACGAGACGGCGGGGGTGCTGGGGGAGCGGTATCCGCTGGCGGTGGAGCGGTGTCTGCGGCTGCGGTGCGTGCTGCAGGAGCTGTATCAGCGTGAGCACGCGATGAGCCTGGTGTCGCTGATCTCGGCGGGGAAGCGGGAGGCGAGGCAGTACCTTGAGTCGATGCCGGGGATGCCGACGTTTGTCGCAGCGCGGATGCTGGCGATCGGGCTGGGGGGGCATGCGGTGCCGGCGGACTATCGGCTGATGGAGTTGTTGTCGGACGAGAAGGCGTTGCCGGAGGACGTGGACGGGCCCGGCGAGGCGTCGGCGTGGCTCGAGCGGCAGGTGAGGGCGTCGGAGGCGGGCGTGGTGGCGTCGGTGCTGCAGGGGTGGTCGGACGAGAAGGGAACGAGCCCGAAGTTTGATCGATCGTTCGCGGCGTCGGCGTTGACGGTGCCGGTGGGCGTGTCGGTCACGGGGCCGGCGAAGAGCAAGCGGCAATCGCCGAGGCCGAAGCTGGGTCGGCGTGGGGCGACGAAGGGGCGGAGCAAGTAGATCGACAGGGAGGTCGGAGCATGCATCGGACGCGGCGCTCGTGGGACCTATTTCCTCAGGCAGCCCTGGCGTCGGCGCTGGTGGTGCTGAGCGGGTGCGCGGCGCCGGCGGCGGGGCCGAACGGGGGCGGAGGTGCGTCGGGGGAGTTGGGGCGTCGCGACGGGCCGTCCACGGAGGGCACACTGGCGCGCCTCGCCAGAGAGGAACTGCAAAGGCCTGATCAGCGGGTGATGGGGCTCGCGCCGCCGCCCGGGATCGATGCGTCGGCGGTGGCGGCAAGACCCGCGGCAGATCGTGCGGCGGGGTCGATGGCGATGACGCGGCTGGGGCCGGCGCTTGAGGGCGTGTTCTCGGCGGGCGTCCCGGCGTCTTTGGCGAAGATCGAGACGCCAGAGCAGGCGGACGCGGAATCGCGTGCGGAGGCGGCGCGGCGGTACGCGGCGGGGCGCGCGAAGTTGCTTGCGGGGAAGCCGGCGGAGTCGGTGGCGGACTTTCAGTCGGCGGCGCGGCTCGATCCGTCGGCGGCGGAGCCTTGGCGGGAGCTGAGCGAGGCGTACGCGGCGCAGAATCGTCGGGCGCAGTCGATGGCGGCGTTGCAGCAGGGGTTTCGGCGTGGGCTGCAGACGCCGCGGGTGATGCATCTTCTGGGGCGAGACGCGTTGCGTGCCGGGCGAGTGGAGGAGGCGTTGTGGCTTCTTGCGCGCGCGCAGGCGGGGTACTCGAAGGCGGGGGATCAGCCGGTGCCGCTGGTGATCACGCAGGTGGACCTCGCGGAGGCGCTTGATCGATCGGGCTGGACGATGGCGTCGATCGAGCTGACGGTGTCGGCGTTGCAGTCCTCGGCGATGGGGATGACGCCTTCGGCGCGGGATCGCGGCGATATGGCGGAATTGATGAGGCGGCGTGGCGACCTGTGGCAGCGGGCGGGTGATCAGGCGATGACGCTCGAGTTGTTCGCCGACGCGTCGGAGTGCTATGCGCGAGCGGCGTCGGAGCCGACACTCGACGGAGGGGCGATCGCGGTCCGCCGCATCTACGCGTTGATGAGGCAGGGGCGGCCGGCGGCGGGTGCGCAGGCGTTGGTGGATCGGATCCGGGCGGCGGAGGGGTTTGTCGAGGCGCGCGAATTGTCGTTGATCCGGTATCTGACGACCAACACGCGGGTGGGGCCGGCGCTGGCGGAAGAGCTGGGTCGGGTGTTCGCGGAAGGGTCGGCGTCGGCGAGCGTTCGGAGCCGGATCGCGAGGGCACGGGCGGCGGCACTGCCCGAGTCCGGGGCGAGGCGTGTGCTGGTTGAGCATTTGCGGTCGAGCCCGGGGGACACGGACGTCGCGACCGACCTGCTCGCTCGGTACAGCGACAAAGAGCTGAAGGAACGTGACGATGTGTTGGTGGAGCTGGTGTCGGCGCGGGTGAGCGAGGCGGATGCGTTTGCGACGGCGTTGCTGGCGGACGGGCGTGGGGTGGTGGCTTGCGCGGAGCGGCTCTCGCGGGCGTCGGATGTGCCTTCGCGGGTGCTGGCGGGGTATTTGAATGCGGCGATGGGGAAGGCCGCGAGGGCCGCGAGGGATGTGGCGTCGCTGGCGGTGCCTGCGGATGGCCCGCGTGCGGCGGTGCTCGGTGCGGCGGCGGAGTTGGCGGGCTTTGCCGGGGATTTTGAGCTTGCGAGGGAGATTCTGGGGAAGGTGGGCGGGGAAGATCCTGAGGCGGTGTGGGCCCGCGTGCGGGCGTTAGTGGCGTTGCAGCGGTACGAAGAGGCGGCGGACCTGCTGCCTGGGGTTGGCGGGGAGGCCGGGACGGATCGGCGGCTGGCGGCGGCGGGGGTGGCGATCCGTGCGGGTCGGAGCGAACTGGCGGAGTCATTGCTCAGGCCGATCGCGGAGGCGGATCCGTTCGACGAGCGGCCGGTGGAGTTGCTGATTGCTTTGTACAGGACCGCGGGGCAGGAGGGGCAGTCGAAGCTGACGGCGCAGATCCGGCGGCTGCGGGAGAGCGTGTCGTCGGCCCGGGTGCTGCGGTGGATCGGGGCGAACGAGCTGGCGCAGCGTGGGCAGTGGCGTGAGGCGGAGCAGGCTTTGCTGAGCCTGGCGGAGGAGGACGCGACGAGTCCCGGGCTGCTGGAACTGCTGGCCGAGGCGTTCGTGCGCGGGGGCGAGGAGTCGATTGCACGCGGTCGGCGGTGGTTCGCGGATCGCGTGGAGCGAGCGCCGGAGTCGGTGGAGGCGTTGGCGGGGCTGGCGCGGCTTGAGGCGGCGGGTGGAGATGCGGCGTCGGCGGTCGGGCGGCTTGATCGTGCGGCGGAGCGGATGCCGGCGACGAAGCTGCTGAGGCTTCGAGAGCAGATCGTGGCGGTGGAGCTGAAGGATGAGGCGAGGGCGAAGGGGCTGGTGGAGGCGAGGGTGTCGCCCTTCCCACGGGTGATCGACGACACGCTGAGTTATGCGGATCTGATGCTGGCGACGGGGCGTGCGGAGCGGGTGGAAGAGATCCTGCGTGGGGGCCTGCCGGGTGATGTGCCGTTGACGCCGATGCAGTCGCAGGGGCTTCTGCGGGTGGTGACGCAGGCGGCGCAGCGCGACGCGGAGGTGGTGCTGGCGGGCGGATCGGCGATTTCGCCGGGGTTGCTGGCCCTGGCGCAAGAGCGTGGGTTGACGCTGCCGGCGGGGCTTCAGGAGGCGCGGGTGGTGATCCTGTCGTTCGCGACGCCGACGGATCGCGAGGAGATCGTGCGAGCGTTCGAGGCGTTGGTGTCGGCGGGGGTGGAGGAACGTGGGGCGATGGTGCGGATCTCGCGTCGCCTGATCGCGTCGCCGAAGCCGACGGCCGGGCTGGCGTTCGCGGAGGCGTTGCTGTCGGGTGCGGAGCCTGTGTCATCGGATCGACTTCGGCTTGGGCACCTTGTGCTGGGCGAGGTTGGGGGCTTGGACGATCTGAAGCGGATGCTGCCGGAACTGACGAAGGGGGATCGTGCGGAGCGGTTGCTGGCGCAGATCGTGCCGGCGGATCAGCCGCCGCCCAAGCCGGGGCAGCGAGAGGCGGAGGTTGCGTACTACGCGGCGGTGATGGCGGCGGGGAATGATCGGTCGCAGGTCGCGGAGGAGATGTACCGGTTTGTGCTGTCGCTGGACAGCGAGCACGCGATGGCGGCGAATAACCTGGGGTACGCGTTGCTGGAGCACGGCGGGGATCGCGACGAGGCGGCGCGGCTGATCGAGCGGGCGTACGTGAACGCGCCGGAAAATCCGCACGTGCTGGATTCGCTGGGGTGGCTGCGATACAAGCAGGGACGGTTGAATGACGAGGACGGGGCGCTGGGGCTTGGGGCGATTACGCTGATCCGTCGGGCGATTGACTCGGACGGGGGCGATCCGAGCCCGGAGGTGCTGTCGCATCTCGGCGACGCGTTGTGGAGGGCTGGGCGGAAGGACGAGGCGAGGCAGGCGTGGCAGAGCGGATTCGAGACGGCGAAGCTGTACGTCGAGATCATCGAGGGGGAGAGCATGCAGGTGAGCTCGCTGGAGCGTCGGACGCTCAGGCAGTTGCGGGATGAACTGCAGAAGCGGCTCGATGATGTTCGCGCCGGGCGTGAGCCCGGGGTGGCGTCGGCGTGGGCGGACGAGAAGAAGGGAGAATGAGCGACCGTGGCTGGCCACAATAAATGGAGCAAGGTCAAGCACCGCAAGGCGGTGGTCGACAAGCGGCGGAGCAAGGTGTGGTCGAAGGTGAGCCGGGCGATCATCGTGGCGGCGCGGCACGGCGGGCCCGATCCTTCGTTCAATCTGTCGCTTCGCTACGCGATCGATGAGGCGCGGTACGCGAACATGCCCCGGGACGTGATCGATCGTGCGGTCAAGAAGGGCGCGGGCGGCGAGGACACGAGCCAGTACGAGGTGGTGCGGTACGAGGGGTATGCGCCGGGCGGCGTGGCGGTGATTGTCGACGCTCTGACGGACAACCGGACGCGCACGGCGGGGGACGTTCGCAATGCGTTCTCCGGCGTGAGCGGGAATCTGGGGACGAGCGGGTGCGTCTCGTATCTGTTCTCGCAGCGTGGGCGGATCGTGATCGCGAGGGAAGGGGTTGACGGGGCAAAGCTGTTCGAGCTTGCGGTTGAGGCGGGCGCGGATGATGTGATCGAGCCTGCCGGGGATGAGGAGCCCTGGACGGTGCTGACGGAGGTGCCGAAGTTTCAGGTGGTGAAGGACGCGCTCGAGGGGGCGAAGCTGACGATCGAGGAGGCGGCTCTGGCGATGATCCCGGCGGATCGAGTGCGCGTGCCGGCGGAATCGGCGGAGGCGGTCGCGGAGTTGATCGACGAGCTGGACGAGCTGGACGACGTGCAGAAGGTGTGGACGAACGCGGAGTTTCCCGACGAGCCGGGCTGAGGCTCAGAATCCGGAGGCGGCGAGCCATTCGCCGGCCTTCTGATCGAGGGCGGAGGCGATGGCGATGAGGGATTCGAGGCTTGGGAGGTGGGCTCCGCGTTCGATGGAGCTGAGCTGGCTGACGGAAACGCCGCTGGCCTCGCAGAGGTCCTTGAGGGTCCAGCCGCGTTCGGTGCGGGCGACGCGGATCTGCCGGCCGAGACTGAGACGCAGGCGGTCGAGCGGGCGTTTGCCGAGATCGAAGGCGACGACGGCCTGGGCGAGGGCGCGGCGGAGCTCGTCTTCGGAGAATGGTTTGGCGATGTAGTCAAAGACATCCTGCTTGAAGGTCTGGCGCATGCTGTCGAGCGTGGGGTACCCGGTGACGACGATGACGCACATGCCCTTCCAGCGTTTGCGGATCTCGGTGAGGACTTCTTCGCCCGAGTGCGGGCCCATCTTGATGTCGAGCAGGACGACGTCGGGGAGTGAGGCTTCGCAGGCGGCGTAGAACTCGGAAGGGGTTGCGACGGTGCGAACCTGGTGCCCGTCGGCTTCGAGCACGCCGCGGATGTAGAGGCGGAAATCGTCGTCATCGTCGAGAGCGACGATGGACAGCGGTGGGAACTCTGCGGCGTGTCGTTCGTCGTGGCTCATCGGGTGGGCTCGTCGGAGAGTGGGTCGGGCGTGGCGGAGCGTACAGGATCATCGGCGGGCGGGTCCGCGGGGAGGACGAGCTCGAACTCGGCGCCGCCCGGGAGGTTTCGGGCGAGGAGCACCCCGCCGTGCTCGCGGGCGATGCCCTCGGCGACGGCGAGCCCGAGCCCGGTTCCCTTGGAATCAAGCCTGGTGGAAGCGAAGGGCTCGAAGAGCCTGGGGAGGAGCGCGGGGTCGATCCCCGGGCCATTGTCTCGGACGGACAGGCTGACCCAGGCTCGTCCGTCGCGATGAAGGTTGGAGGCGTGGATTTCGACGCGGGCACCCGGGGTCTCGCGTCGTTCGGTCAGGGCGTCGCGGGCGTTGCGGATGAGATTGACGAGCACCTGGACGAGGCGGTCGGCGTCGCCGGGCACGATGAGGGCGGGGTCGACGGCGTTGATGATCTCGACGGGTCGGCCGCGGTCGAGGCGAACGAGCGAGGCGGCCTCGTCGACCGTGTCTCGGAGCTTGACGGCCGAGAGCGAGGGCGGGCGGGCACGGGCAAAATCAAGCAGACTCTCGCCAAGACGTTCGAGGCGTTGCACGACGCGGAGCATGAGGGCGGCGGTGGGGGGATCAAGCCCGGCCTGGGGGTTCTTCGCGAGGCGCTCGGCGAGCCCCTTCACGACGGCCAGGGGCGTGTTGAGTTCGTGGGCGATCCCCGCGGACATCATGCCCAAGCTGGCGAGTCGGTCGGCGTCGGCGAGGTTTCGGCGGGCGGTTTCGAGAAGGTGGTTCTTGCTCTTGAGGTCGTTCGCGACGGCTTCGAGGCGGCCGAGCGCGTCGGCAAGCTGGGATTCCTGTGAACGCAGGGCGGCGATGCTCTGGTTTCGACTTCGGATGATCTGGCCCAGCTCGTCGGCGGGGATTTCCTCCGGAGCGACGAGCTCGCGGTCCCGCTGGCCTGTGCGGAGTGCCTCGTCGGCGTCGAGCATCGCGCGGATCGGCGTGTAGACGTGGCGAGGGAGGATGAAGACCTCCATCGTGGCCGCGATGATCGCGTAGACCAGCAGCAGGGCGAGAAGGGTGAAGACATAGAGCCGCGTGACGGCTTCTCGGGCTTTGGGGAGCAGGACGCGGACCTTGTGGAGCGTGAGCGGCCCCTGGGCGTCGGCGACGAACGCCGAACCCTCGGACGTTGTCCCGGGGCGGGAGACGAGCGGCACTCCCGGGGCGGCGTGAGCGCGGGCGGCGTCGGCGGGGTCGATCCCGATCTGTTGGGGCGTGCCCGAGACGACCTCGACGCCTTCCATGCGGGCGAGGTTTGTCAGGATGCGCTGGCGGTCGTCCTGGGTCGGGGCGCCCGCGACGGAGCGGAGGAGCTCGACGGCGGCGGAAGACTCGGCCCGGTCGACGACCTCGCCGACGGCCTGCCTGAGCACCAGAGCGAGGAACAGCACCAGAACAAGGCTGAACGCGGTGTGCAGGACGATGAGCTTCTTGCGGATCGCCAGCCCGGCGAAGAGCCCCGGGCGTGGGCGGAGGTGCTGTGCGGGGCGGGTGGTCACGGGTGGATTGTTCGCCCGTCGGGGCGTCTTCGCCCGCTACAGTGGGCGGATGCGACCCTTGCGCCCCCGGGGCGGACCACCACGTTCGGATTCGCCCCGCGCCCCCCGCGTCCGGATGCCCCGCGGCTCGATCGATCCCGCGCGGGACGCGGCGTGCGCTCGGCTTGCTCGGGCGGCGGCGTGCTTTCCCGAAGCGGACCCGACGCCGCTGGATGACCGGAGGCTCGACGAGCGTGACGCGGCGTTTGCGCACGCGATCGTGGACGCGGCGTTGTCGCGGTGGATCACGCTGGAGGGGCTGCTTCGGCGTGGGCTGAAGGATCACGCGCAGCCGCTGGAGCCGAGCGTGCTGGGGGCGCTGCTGGCGGCGGGGGCGCAGATCGCGCTTCTGGACCGGGTGCCGGCGCACGCGGCGGTGGATCACGCGGTGGAATGGGCGAAGCGCGGCGTGTCGGAGGGGGCGGGGCGTCTGGTCAACGCGGTGCTGAGGCGGTTTGTGGAGTTGGTGCCGCAGCATGTGCCGCCGCGGGAGCGATGGACGAATCAGGAGGACGAGATCCCGCTGGAGGGTGGCGGGGCGCGGGTGCTGGCGCGTCGGGTGCTGCCGTTCGATGCGCTGCAGCGCATGTCGGTGGCGACGGGGCATTCGACGGGGCCTGTGCGGGCGTGGGCGATCAGCCTGGGGGACGATCGGGCGATGGAGTTGTGTTTGCACAACATCTGCAGGCCGCCGACGGTGCTGTGCGTGGCGCCGGGTTCTGAGGCGGGGTTGGAGGTTGGGCCGGACGTGGGGGCCCACGATTCGCCGCGGCATCGGGTGTGGCTGGGGACGCGCGAGGGGCTTTCGGTGTTGCTCAGGACGCGCGACGATGTGTGGGTGCAGGATTCCTCGTCGTCCGAGGCGGTGTTCGCGCTTCGGGAGAAGGTCGAGGCGCCGCGGGTCGTGCTGGACCTGTGCGCGGGGCAGGGGACCAAGACCAGGCAGTTGGCGGCGTGCTTCTCGCAGGCGAGGATCGTCGCGTCGGATCCGGATCTGGAGCGGCTTGATTCGCTCGCGCGGTCGTTCTCTCGGGTGCCGAGGGTGCGTCCGGCCGAGCCGGGCGAGGTGGAGCGGGCGCTCCGCGAGGCGTGGGAAGAGCTGGGGCAGCCGAGTAAGCCCGTGGCGGACGTGGTGCTGCTGGACGTGCCCTGCACGAACACGGGGACGTTGGCAAGGCGTGTGGAGGCAAAGTACAGGCTTGGCACCGTGCAACTCCGCCGGCTGACGGAGATCCAGCGGGACATCCTGTCGGCGGGCCGGCGGCTGCTGGCACCGGGGGGCTGGCTGGTCTACTCGACGTGCAGCATCGAGCGGGCGGAGAACCAGGAGCAGGCGGCGTGGGCCGCGCGGCACCTCGGGCTGGTGATGGTGGGCGAGAAGACCCTGCTGCCCGCGGGGCTGCCCGGTGGGCCGGCGTCGGGCTACCGCGATGGGTCGTACCACGCGATCCTGCGGAGCACGGCGGCGGGGTGATGAGCGAGGAGTGGGGCCGGCGGGGGCATGGCGGGGCCCGGATGCGCTAAACTGGCGTATGAGCACTGCGGGCAACGACTTTGTGCCGACGTCGGCGTTTCTGAGCGACCTGGTGTGGCGCGGGCTGGTCCACCAGTCGACGGGGCTGGAAGCTCTCGACAAGCACCTCGCGGGGGGGACGCGGAAGGCGTATGTCGGGTTTGATCCGACGGCCCCGAGCCTGACGATCGGGAACCTGGTGGGGATCGTGACGCTGGTGCGCTTCGCGCTGGCGGGGCACACGCCGGTGGTCGTGGTGGGGGGGGCGACGGGGCTGATCGGGGACCCCTCGGGGAAGAGCGCGGAGCGGACGCTGAACACGCCCGAGACGGTGGCGGAAAACGTCAAGGGGCAGACGCGGATCTATCACAGCGTGTGGAGGAATGCGTCGGCGCTCACGGGGAAGGGGCTGGGGGAGCCGCCGATCAGGAACAACTACGACTGGTTCAAGAGCATCTCGTTTCTGGATGCGCTGCGAGACATCGGGAAGCACTTCTCGGTAAACATGATGATCCAGAAGGAGTCGGTGAAGGAGCGGCTGACGAATCGGGATCAGGGGATCTCGTACACCGAGTTCAGCTACATGCTGCTGCAGGCGTATGACTATCGCCATCTATTCGAGTCAGAGGGCGTGACGCTGCAGATGGGCGGGAGCGATCAGTTCGGGAACATTGTGTGCGGGATTGATTTGATAAGCCGATCGGTCGCTGATGCGCGTCGAAGGGCAATGCTCAAGATGGTCGATCTTGCAGTTGCGTCATCTAAGCCGGAGCATCAGAAGATCGGCATTGCCATGAAGCGGCTCTTGGACGATGTGGCTGTAGACGACATTGCCCGGCTAGAGGCGGGACTTGATCTCGTTAAGCTAGCAGATAGTGAGCTCGGCCAGCAGGGCAAAAACACGTTCAGGGAATGGAGCAACTGCAACCAACTACAGCACGATCGCCCGTTCTTCGGCCTGACCTGGCCGCTGGTGACCAAGGCCGACGGGGGGAAGTTCGGGAAGACCGAGAGCGGGGCGATCTGGCTGACGGCGGATCGGACGAGCGCGTACGCGTTCTATCAGTTCTGGCTCAATGCGGCGGACGCGGACGTGGTGCGGTTCCTCAAGGTCTTCACGCTGCTGCCGAGGGAGGAGATCGAGCGGCTCGAGCGGCAGCATGAGGAGAACCCCGGCGCTCGCGAGGCGCACCGGGCGCTGGCGCGGCACATGACCGAGCTGCTGCACGGGCGCGAGGCGATGGAGCTGGCGGAGCGTGCGGCCAAGGCGCTCTTCAGCGGCGAGGTGGCGGGGCTGCCGGCGGAGACGCTCGAGGAGGCGCTGGCGGGTGCGCCCAGCAGCGAGCACGAGCGCGGCGTGCTGGAGGCGGGGTTGCCGGTGCTCGAGGCGCTGGTGCTGACGGGGCTTGCGGGGTCGAAGCGAGAGGCACGGGAATTCCTGGGGAACGGATCGGTGTCGGTGAACGGGGCGAAAGCCGGGCCCGAGGATCGGCTGACCGTGGCGAGCCTGTTGCACGGGCGGTTTGTGGCGTTGCGTCGAGGGAAAAAGAACTGGCACCTGATGCGGATGAAATAATCGAAGAAGAGGGTTGACACCCGCCGCATCATGATGTAAGTTGTCGGCATGACGCTCCTTGACGAGTGTCCCCGGCCCGGGGACCATGGTTGTTTTCTTGGGTGTATTCTCCTCTCGATCGCGGCCCAGGCGGCTGCGGCCGGCCCAGTGCCGAGGTTCGATGAGGTGCCCGATATCACGTATCAGGACGCGGCGGTCTTCCGCGAGGTGTTCGATGGTGCGTTCGACGGGACGCGTCACGTGCTGCTGATCGGGGATTCGCAGGAAGTCTGTCCCGGCGGGGCGGTGGACCATTATTACAAGCGGCTGAACGGCGAGTTCTTCGCGCGGTATCGCAATGTGCCGGCGACGCCCTGGACGGGCATGCGGGTGAGTTACGGCGGCGGTGCGCCGTGGGGGCATTGGCTGATGCGAGCCTCGTCGGCGGCCCCGGGGATGACGGCGGGTCGTGTGCCCGCGGATCATCATCCGCCGCGGTTCCTGCCGTCGAAGACCTCGACGGCGGGCGGGGTGAATGTGAACGACAACCAGGCGTACGGGTATCTGGTGCAGTTGCAGCCCGACGCGGCGAGCGCGCACCCGGGGAGCGGGCTGGCGGGGAAGTGGACGTACTTTCGGGCGGGGAGCGGGGTGTACCTTGAGGTGATCGCGGCGACGCACGCGGAGAGCGGGGAGGTGCTGGTGCGTGCGAGGCCGAATGATGTGCCCAGCGCGAACTACTTTGTGCCGATCACGGGGACGTTTGTGACGAGCATGGGCTTGCGGACGACGGAGCCGGGGCTTCGGGTGGGGCGTTTGGGGCCGCTGCCGATGGGCGGGCGTCGGTACATGCAGGCGGAGATCGCGGGGAATGATCCCGGTCGGCTGACGGACGTGGTGGCGGCGCGGTTCGTGTCGGCGGAGGACGGGCGCGGGATGGCGCTCACGCCGATTGCGGAGGGTGGGTACACCTCGGTCTCGCTGCTGAGGAATCACGCGATGTGCGGGCCGGTGCTGGCGGCGATGGACGCGGACGCGGTGATCATTTCGTACGGTGCCAACGACGCGGGGCAAGGGTTTACGCCGGAGCAGTACAAGGCGAACCTGGAGGTGCTGATCGGGTGGCTTCGGGAGTGGATCTCGCCGACGCTGCCGGTGATTCTGCTGACGGACGGGCCGCACTCGCTGGTGACGCCTCTGGGTGCGGAGTATCTGGCGCGGTACGCGGGGGCGAACCACATGATCGCGATGGAAGATCCGCTGGTGTGCGCGGTGAACAGCCGGGCGCTCTTGCAGCGGGCGGGGTGGACGAACGAGACAAACACGACGTTCAGCCCCGATGGTGTGCATTACAACAGCGAGGGATCGAGGCTCAAGGCCAGGCTCGAGGCGAGGATTCTGTTCGAGCACTTCGCGCCGCGTCGAGAACTGTCCGCGGTGGGGCCGAGGCAGGTCTGCCCGGCGGATTTCGACGGCGACGGGTTCATCGATCTGTTCGACGCGATCGCCTACGCGGGCTGCTTTGAGTCGGGCGAGTGCGACGCAGACCGATCCGCGGACATGGACGGCGACGGGTTCGTGGACTTTCTGGACTGGTCGCTGTTCATGGAGCAGTTTGAGGCGGGGTGCGAGTAGCCGCCCGCGCGCTGGGCGCGAGGATGTGCCAGGCGTGACGGCTGCCGCGGGGTCGGTTGATGGCGGGCGTGTGGAGGGGTGTGCGCACGTCGTGGAGCCAGATCAGGACGGCGTAGCGTGCGTGGGCGTGGCGTTTCCAGTAGTCGGGCGGGGCGGCGATCGACCGGCCGTGCGCACGGCGGAGGGCTTGCAGGTCGGCGGGAGCGAGGCCCGACCATTGCTCGACGTGGAGAGCGGTGGCGACGGCGCGGATGGGGCCGCCGGCTTGTTTGAGCCAGATACGGTCGCCGGGGCGGACGAGGCCGAACATGCGAGGTCTGACGACGGAGAGGCGTGATTCGACGGTCTTTCGGCCCGTGAGGATGAGGTCGAGGTATCGGCGGTGGAGGATGGCGAGATGGTCGCGCACGCCGGAGTATCGGGTGCCGCGGACGGTTTCGCGAGCGACGCTCAATGATGTGTAATTGCCGACGGGATCCCCAACGGGGTGTGTCGTCGAGTCTGCGTTGGCTCGTTAGTGCTCGGCGGAGGATCCCGCGGGCAGGCGTCGCGTGGGGTATTCGCCCGATCCGGCGGGCGTCGAGGGCGAGGCGGTGGGGGGCGTCTGTGGCGTCGACGGCTGGTCGAGCGGCTTGCCGCAGTGCGAGCAGGTGGTGGCAGCGGGGTCTTCGCTGACCCGGCCGCAGGAGGGGCAGAGGGTGAGGACGTCGCGTCCGTCGCCGCGGCGTGGTGCGTGGGTCGAGCGCCGGATCATGGTGAAGTCACCCAGGCCGAAGAACCGGGCGACGATGAGAACGACGGTGGTGACGATGAGGACGACGGGGACGATGACCAGCGCGAGGATGATGGCGACGAGCGTGACGATGACGCCCAGAATGAGCGCGAGGGTGCCGAGGATTCGTTGCCCGAGGGTGGGCGTCATGGTGTTCCTTCCGCCCGCATCTTTCGGAGAAGGCCGGTCGTGCTTTTGCCGCTGACGAGATCGACGAGAACGACCGAGCCGCCCCAGGATTCGACGAGATCAGCCCCGACGACCTTGTCCTTGGTGTAGTCGGAGCCTTTGACGAGGACGTCCGGGCGGAGGGTCTCGATGAGTGAGCGCGGGGTGTCGTCGCCGAAGATGACGACAGCGTCGACGGCGCCGACGCTGGACAGGACACGGGCTCGGTCGTGCTGGTTGTTGATGGGGCGTCCGGGCTTGAGGCGGCGGGTGGAATCGTCGCTGTTGAGCCCGACCACGAGGAAATCGCCCTGTCGGCGTGCTTCTTCGAGGAGCGTGACGTGCCCGGTGTGCAGGATGTCGAAGACGCCGTTGGTGAAGACGACACGCTGCCCGAGTCGGCGTCGGGAGGCGATTTCCGCGGCGAGGGGCTCGGGCTCGCGGACTTTGCCAGCGAGTTTGCCGGTGTGTTCGAGGAGGAAGTGGTGGATCTGGTCGAGGGGGATGGGCTGGACGCCGAAGACTTCGACCTCGAGACCTGCGGCGGCGTTGGCGAGGCGGACGGCGTTGAGCCAGGAGAGGTTGTTGGCACGTCCCGCGGCAAGCCCGGCGAGGAACATGTCACCCGCGCCGGTGACGTCGTAGACCTCGCGGGCGACAGTGGGCACGGCCACGGGCGAGCCGTCGCGTTCGAGCAGCATGGCGCCGTGGCGGTCGAGGGTGAGCACGCAGGCCTCAAGGTCGAGGCTGCTGAGCAGGGCGTGGGCGATGCGGGCGTTGTGCTCGGATTCCGGCGCGTCGTGAGCGGTGCGGAGGCCTGTGGCGGTCTCGGCCTCGGTGCGGTTGGGTGTAATCACCGACGCGCCGCGGTACTTGCGGTAGTCGGAGAGGCGGGCGGGGTCGACCAGCACGGGCTTGCCGGCGTCGCGTGCGGCGCGGATCACGCCCTGGCAGACCTCCTCGGTGCAGACGCCTTTGTTGTAGTCCTCGATGCAGACGACGTCGGCGTGGGCCACGAGACGGCGGAAGGCCTCGAGCAGCCCGCCCGCGGTGGCGTGCGAGATCGGCTCGGCGTTCTCATGATCAACACGGAACATCTTCTGCGGGTGGCGGGCCTGGGCGAGCCCGATCAGGTTCTGCTTCTGCGTCGTGGGGCGAGTGGGATCGCGCAGGAGCCCGTTGACCGCGACACCCTCGGATTCCAAGGCCTGACGGAGGAGCCCATCGGCCGGATCGTTGCCGGTGATGCCCAGCGCTTCGACGCGGGCCTTGAGGGCGATGAGGTCGAGGCAGACGTTGGCGGCCCCGCCGGGGCGGTTGTCCGTGCGAACGACATGCAGAATGGGCACGGGCGCGTCGGCGGCGAGGCGCTCGGCGTTGCCGTAGACCAGTTGGTCGAGCATGTAGTCCCCGACGACGATCGCGGAGAAGGGCTTCCAGGCATCGAGTGTTGAGAGCAGGGCTTCCACCGGAGGTCTCCCTTCGTCGCCCGATTGTTCGCGTGCCGGGGCGTGTTGTCCGCCGATGGGGGCTATTTCGCGTGGCGAAAGGCGCGAACCGCCCCGACGACGAGGTCCTCGACAGCTCGCTCGCCCGAAAGGAAGCCCAGTTCGAGACGGGGCCTCAGGACCGGGCAGGGGAAGGTCTCGGGCGGGCGCTGGCGGAGTTTGGACCAGTCTTTTTCCGTCACCAGAATCGCGTCGACCTTGCTGGTGCGGGCCAGATCGGCCAGCTCGCGCACCGTCGTCTCGGCGTAGGGGTCGTGGTCGCGCAGGATCTGCGTCCCGACGACCTCGCCCCCCGCGCGGGCCCGGGAGAGGAACGGCCCCGGGTTGCCGATCGCGCACGACACGACCACGCGGCGGCCCTTGAGGAAATCGGCGGGAAGAGTTCGCTCCTGCTGCCCCTCGCCGGTGACCAGAGCCCGCCATTCGTGGCGACAGACGGCGACCGGTCCCTTGCCCGTGATGCGTTGCACCTCGGCGGCGAGGCGGTCGACGGTTCCGGGGGCGGCGGATTCGGCGTGGGTGATGATGACGCCCGAGGCACGAGACAGCCCTTCGACGCGCTCGCGGAGCCACCCCGAGGGGAGGAGGCGATCCTCGAAGGGAGATCGGGTGGCGTCGATGAGCACCAGATCGACATCGCGCCAGAGCTGGCGGTGCTGGAAGCCGTCGTCCAGCACGACGCAATCGACGACCTTTCCGCGTCGCGTGGTGAACATCTCCTTCAGTTCGCCGAGGCGATCCTTGCCCACCGCCAGGGCAATGCCGGGCAGGGCGCGTAGGTATTGCTGAGCTTCGTCGCTGTCGGCGGGGCTGCCCGTGGGCGAGGCGTATCCGCGCATGGCGATGGCGGGGGTACGTCCGGCTGCCTTGAGCATGCGGACGAGATGAACGACCATCGGCGTCTTGCCGGTCCCGCCGACGCTCAGGTTGCCGACGGAGACGACGGGGCGATCGATCTTTCGTCCGGGGTTGACGTCGTACCAGCCGTTACGGAGTTGAACGAGCGAGCCGTAGACCTTTGCGCACGCCCTGCCGAGCACGCCGCCGAGGGGCGGGGTGGGTTCAGTGGCGGTGCTGGTCGCTGCGGGTGGAGTCATCAGAATGCCGAGCGAGGCTTTGGGGGGACGACGAGAGGACGTGCGTGGCCGCGGCGCGGGAGGCAAGGATGTGCTGCATCAGGCGGACGTGCTCGCGCAGTCGCTTACGAGCGAGCGAGGCAAGGCGGACATTGTTGAGCATATCCACCATCGCGACCATCACCACGAGCCCCACCAGCCCGACGACCGCCGCCCAGACCAGCACAAAGGTGCGGGGGTTGTCGGTGCGGAGCATGCAAAAGGCGTACGTGGCGAGGGGAACGGTGAGCATGATGAGCCAGCCGTTGGCGGTGCGGATGCGTCGGCGGCTTTCGGGCATCGAGGCGGTCCGCATGGCGTGCATGTGCACCGCCACCGCCATCAGCAGAAGCAGCGAGGTGGGCACAACCAGCCACGCGGGGAGAATCGGTCCGTTGGCGAAGCCCTCGAGTCCCATCATGCCCCTCCGAAATAGGCCGCGAGTTTGCGCATGGGCAGCCCCATGATGGTGGCGGGGTCTCCCTCGAAATCGATGGGCCAACCGGCGTCGAGGCGTTCCTTGAGGTTGTACCCGCCGGCTTTCCCTTTCCACCCTTCGCTCGCCACGTAGTCGCGGATCTGCTGGTCGCTGAGCCTCCCGAGACGCACGCGGGCGGTGTCGTAGAACAAGACCCGGCGGCCCGTCTTGTGCTCCAGAATCGAGACCCCCGTCACGACGTCGTGCGTGCCGCCCGAGAGCGTCCGAAGAATCGCGGTGGCTTCGTCGTGGTCGCGGGGCGTGCCGATCAGCGTGTTGTCTTTCACAATCGCGGTATCGGCGCCCAGAACGACGTCGCGTCCATCGCGTGCGGCATCGGTCGAGCCCGCCGCCGCCTTCAGATAGGCCAGTGCCGCCACCCACTGTCCGGGCGAGACGCGACCCGGCTTGAGTTCCGAATCTTCGAGCCCGGGGTGGGCCGCGTCGTGCTCGATCCCGTACTCGGACAGGAGCTCGCGTCGGCGCGGCGATCGGCTCGCCAGACGCAGGCGTCCGGCTGTGGGACGAAGACCCCCCGACGTGCGGGGCACGTCTCGTGGTGCAGGTCTCTGGCCGGCGGGTGCCATCGCGTCGAGTGTACCACGTGCGGGCAGCGTGCCAACCCCCCCGCATGGATACCCTGCGAACGATGCGGGCACACCTCATCCAGATGGATCTTGCGTGGGAGGACCGGGCCGAGAACCACCGTCGGCTCGGGAGTCTTCTCGCGGGCATTCCGGACTTGAAGGGCTCGGGCGACCTCGTCGTGCTCCCCGAGATGTTCGACACGGGGTTCTCATTCCGGCTGGAGCGGACGGCCGACACCGACGGAGCGACGCTGGGCGTCATCCGCGAGCAGGCAGCCCTCTGGGGGATCACGCTGCAGGGTTCGCGGACCGTGCTGGGGGCGGACGGGCGTGGGCGGAATCGGGCGACGATCGCCGGGCCCGACGGCAGCGTGCTGGCCGAGTACGACAAAGTCCATCCATTCACTTTCGGGCGAGAGTGCGAGTTCTTCACGGGCGGGGATCGGGTGGAGGTCTATCCCTGGCGATGCGGTGGTGAAGAGCTCAAGGTCTGCCCGGCGATCTGTTACGACCTGCGGTTTCCGGAGTTGTTTCGCCGTGGGCTGACGCTGGGCGCGGAGGTGTTCGCGGTTGGAGCGAATTGGCCGCTGCCCAGAAAGGCCCATCGGCGGGTGCTTTCGATCGCGCGGGCGATCGAGAACCAGGCGTACATGCTGAGCGTGAATCGCGCGGGGCGGGACCCGCACCTTGTGTACGAGGGCGACAGCCTGGCGGTCTCGCCGACGGGCGAGGTGCTGGCGGAGAGCGGTGCGGGGGAACAGGTTCTGAGCGTCCAAGTGGATCCGTCGGTGGTGCGGTCGTGGCGGGCGACATTCCCGGCATGGAAGGACCGGCGGTTGGAGTAGCACCGGATCAGGGTAAGAAATGTGGTGAAGGGATCGCCGGGGTGTTTGGAGGTGCTATACTTCGTGGACGTTCGGGCAATGCCCGGGCGGACAAGTTGGGCGATTGGCGCAGTTGGCTAGCGCGCATGCATGACACGCATGAGGTCACAGGTTCGAGCCCTGTATCGCCCATTGAACAAGCCTCGCCGAGGAGGCCGGTGGGTCCAGGTCGGACTCGGCGTGTGGCCGCGGCCCGTGAATCGTCGGGGCCGCAAACCCTGACTGAGGAGCGCAGGTTGACGGTCGTTCCGCAAGGCACCAATCCGGTGAACGTTCCCGACGCCGCCGAGCGGGTTGGGGAATGGTCCATTCCCGGGGCGGAAGGGCTGAAGCTTCGCGTGGCCGAATCGGGCGTGGGCAAGCCCGTGGTGTTTCTGCACGGGCTGGTGGGCCTGAACGATCACTGGGAGCAGGTTGTGGAGCACGTGCGGGATCGCTCGCGGTGCATCATGCTCGAGGTGCCGCTGCTTGATCTCAAGGGCGACCTGTGCTCGATCGAGGGCGTGACCAACGTCACGCGGAGCTTTCTGTCCGAACGCGTGGGCGAGCCCGCGGTCCTGGTGGGCAACAGCTTCGGCGGGCACGTCGCGCTGCGGCTGGCGATCGAGCAGCCCGAGATGGTGCGGGGGCTCGTCCTCGCGGGTTCGAGCGGGCTGTTCGAGCGAACGGTCTTCCGCGATGCCCCGATCAGGCCCAGCCGCGATTGGCTCGCCAAGAAGATCGGCGAACTCTTCTACGACCCCTCAAACGTCTGGGAGAGCGACATCGACCGCGCCTTCGCGGAGCTCTCGCGGCGCGAGGGTGCGCGGGCGATGGTGCGGCTCAGCAAAAGCGCCAAGCAGGACCACCTCGGTGATCGCCTGGCGTTCGTGCAGTCGCCCACACTCCTGCTCTGGGGCCGCAACGACGTGGTGACCCCGCCCGAGACCGCGGAGGAATTCCACCGTCTCATCGCCGGAAGCCGGCTCGAGTGGATCGACCGCTGCGGGCACGCCCCGATGATGGAGTACCCGCGGGAATTCGCCGAACGCATGCGGGCTTTCCTCGCCTCGATCGAGACCAACGGCGAGGGGCGGGCTTAGTCGGTCGGTGCATCGGAAAGGACTTGAACGATGGCGGCTCTTGACAGCCCCGGCACGCCGGGTGGCTATCGGTGGACGGCTCTGGTTGGCCTCGGGCTGCGGGCGATGGTCTCGCGACGTATCGAGCTGCTCGGCGACCTCACGCACTGGAAGCTGCACACCGCGGCAATCCAGACGGCGCAGCTCCGCGGGCTCCTCGCCAAAGCACGGGACACGCAGTTCGGGCGAGAGCACGGGTTCGCACGCCTGGCGACGCTCCCCGACCAGGAGCTCATCCGCACGTATCGGTCCGCTGTTCCCATGGCGGACTACGAGGGCTTTCGTGCGCTGATCGTGCGCATGCGCGAGCACGGCGAGCCCAACGTGCTCTGGCCCGAACTCGTCAAGAACTACGCGCAGACGAGCGGCACCACCTCCGGCGACAAGTACATCCCCGTCAGCGAAGCGATGATGAAGTCAAACTTCCGCGCCTCGCTCGACATCTTCGCCCACGCATCGCGATTCGGAGCCAGCGTCCCCTGGCTGACCAGCGGGAAAATGCTCTTCCTCGGGGGCTCGACCGAGCTCTCGACCAACGAGCACGGCATCCGCACGGGCGACCTCTCGGGGATCGTGGCGCCGCTCATCCGCTGGCCTCTCTCCCAGGTCTATTCGCCCGGGCACACCGTAGCTTTGATGAGTCACTGGCCTTCCAAGATCGAGGCGATGGCCAGGCTCACGCTCGATCAGGACATCCGCATGATCAGCGGCATGCCGAGCTGGACGCTCAAGCTCGTGCAGCGCGTGATGGAACTCGCCCGCGAGGCCGGTCGCCCCGCGCGAACGCTCCGCGACATCTGGCCCAATTTCACGCTCTTTGTGCACGGCGGTGTGAAGTACGCCCCGTTCGAGCCCCGCATCCGCGACGCCTGGTCGGGATCGACGCAGGACGTGCCGATGCGGCTCGAGGTGTACCCCGCCAGCGAGGGGTTCATCGCGATGCAGGACACGCCCGGCGATCCCGGGCTGCGCCTGCTCACGGACATCGGAAACTACTACGAGTTCGTTCCCCTCGAAGAGATCAACGATCCCGACGCACGGGCCTGCTCGGCGTGGGAGGTGGAAAAAGGGCAGCGGTACGTCGTCGTCATGTCCACCTGCGCCGGGCTGTACCGCTACATCATCGGGGACGTTGTCGAGTTCGACACGATCCCCGCGGGGTTTGACGGCCGGGGCGGCGAAGGGCCCTGCCGGCTTCGGATCGTCGGTCGGCACAAGCACTTCATCAACGCCTTCGGCGAGAACATCATCGTCGAGCACATCGAGAACGCGGTCGCCGCGGCGGCCCGCTCCGCCGGCGTCACGATCGGCGAGTTCACCGCCGCGCCGGTCTATCCGGGTGAAGGACGCAAGCCCGGGCTCGAGCTCGCGGTCGAGTGCGACCGGGGGCTGGGCGAGCACGAGGCGATGCCCGCGTTCCGCGAGGCGTTCGACGCGGCGATCAAGGCGCAGAACGTCGACTACACGACCAAGCGGACCGACGACGTGGGCATGGGCCCCCCGGTGATCAGCGTGCTGCCCGTCGGGTCCTTCCACCGATGGATGCAGAGCAGGGGCAAGCTGGGCGGGCAGCACAAGTGCCCACGCTGCGCCAACCATCGCGACATCATCGACGCCGTCAAATCTTCGGCGTCTCCCGCGTCTTCACGGTGATCCGCCCGTTCGAGGTCTTGAGCATCGACTCGGCTCCTTCCCGCGGGAGCTTGACCTCGCCCTTTTTCTTCGAGATGGAGGCGGTCGCGCCCGGGATGTCCGCGGCGATCGACCCGTTGGAGGTTTCCATCTTGAGCACGCCGCCCATCTCGGCCGAGGCGGTCAGATCGATCGACCCGTTGGACGTGCGGACGTTGACGGGTCCGGGGTTGGAAGCCGCCATCACGATCGTGACGCGGCCGTTGCTCGTCTTGGCGTCGATCTTCCCGGCGACGTCCACCAGCTCGATCGCGCCGTTGCTCGAATCCGCGTCGACCGGGCCCGCGTGGTCCTTCACGGTGATGCGGCCGTTGGACGTCTGAAGGTCGGCAAACCCCGACAGCCCTTCGATCGTGACCGCGCCGTTGCTGGTCCGTGCCTTCACGCCCGAGGCCTCCGGGAGCGCGATCGTGAACGTGCAACCCTCGGAGCCCCGGCGTGCGTCCGGCCACTGCACCGACACGTCGAGGGTGCCGTCGTCCTTGCGATCGGCAACGATGATCACCTGCTCGGCCCGCTCCTGCGTCTGCGCGCGCACCTCGGCGGTGATCTCGACGTCCGAACGGTTCTCCCTGCGGATGGTGATCGCCCCGTTCCCCGTCGACACGCTGACCGCGGACCCCGCCGTGTGCGCCGTCTGGGCGGCTCGGGTCACTACGTAGTCGGCCGAGGAGCGGTACACGCACCCGCCCGAAACGATCGAAGCCAGCGCCACACCCAGCGATGCCAGAACCAGCCCGGACGCCCGCACGTGCGAGCGGCGGCGGGGTGTGAGGGAGTCGAACGGGCGAGGGGTCGTCTGCATGGGTGACTTCCTGATGAGTGGGGGGGTGGGGAACAGGATCTTCTC
>DDSG01000192.1:0-2149 GCA_002343325.1 Phycisphaerales bacterium UBA2396
GCACCTGGCCCCCGTGGCGGGCGGCCGTCGCGGCGCTTCGTCCTGCGGGGCCACGTTCCCGCTTCCGACACATCCCCGCCCACGGCGGCCCCAAACGCCACGGGCGGCCAACCAGCCGGGGTTCCGTCGGTTTCGTCGGCGTCAGGCGGGACAGCCCCGCCGCACGGCGCGTGATTCCGCCCACATTCCGCCCGATTCCCCCAGTTCCGCTTGACACTCGGCCCGTCCGAGCCTGACTGGCGACACGGAGGTCCGCCCGATGGCGAGCATCACGACCCGCAAGAACGGCAGCCGGTTCATCACCTTCCACGACGCCGCGGGCAACCCGCGGCACATCACGCTGGGCCAGGTCGCCAAGCGCTATGCCGAGGCGTTCAAGGTCCGCGTCGAGGACCTTGCTGCGGCCGCGCTGCACGGGCACTCGCCCACCGACGATACCTCGCGCTGGCTCTCGTCTCTCGAAGATCGTCTGTACGCCAAACTTGCTGCGGTCGGCCTCGTGCCCGAGCGGCAGAGCGCCACCATCGGCACGCTGGTCGAGCGGTACATCGCGGAGCGGAAGGACGACCTCAAGCCCGAGAGCACCCGCAAACTCCGGCAAACGGAGACGAAACTGCTGGCGTTCTTCGACAAGAACAAGTCGCTGCGGAAGATCACCGCCGAGGACGCGACGGCATGGCGGCGGTCGCTCAAGGACCTCGGCCTGTCCGAGGCGGCCATCCGGACGCACTGCGGCAACGTCAAGACCATGCTTGGCGAGGCGAAGCGCCGGAAGGTCATCGACCTCAACCCCTTCGACACGCTCAAGAGCGGGCCGACGCCGAGCAAGTACACCCGGTACATCACGCCCGACGAGATCCAGCGGGTTATCGACGCCTGCCCCGATGCGGAGTGGCGGTTGCTCTTCGGCCTCGCCCGCTATGCCGGGCTGCGCATCCCCAGCGAGTCGCACCGCCTCACCTGGGCCGATGTGGACTTCGAGCGGGCACGCCTGACCGTCCACAGCCCCAAGACCGAGCGGTGGGAAGGCCACGACCAGCGGGTGGTCCCGATCACGCCGAAGTTGATGACGCTGCTGCGGGAACGCTTCGAGACGATGCCCGAAGGCGAGACGCCGCTGGTCACCATCGGCGGCAAGGGGGCGGTCATCCGGCGGGTGCGTCGCATCTGGGCCAAGGCGAGCGTCGAGCCGTGGGCGCGGTTGTGGCAGACGCTGCGCTCGTCGTGCGAGAAGGAATGGGCGATGACCTTCCCGCAGTTCGCCGTGAGCCGGTGGATCGGGCACAGCATCACGATCAGCGGGAAGCACTACGCCAACGCGGTGCCGGATGAACTCTTCGAGCGTGCCGCCAAGACGCCCGCGACCTGCGCGCAGCGCCAGGCGCAGCGGAAGGCGTCGGATGGGGCCGGAAACGAGCGGAAACAGCGAAACGGCGCGGAGGGGGCCAAAGCGCAGAACTCCGCAGATTTCCGGGACTTGCGGCGTATTTCCGCAAGTCCCGGAGTTTCGGAAGAATGGAGCCGGGGGGAATCGAACCCCCGTCCCGAGGCAGTCAGCGAGCCGCTTCTACGTGTGTAGGCGATGATTTGATCTCGGGTTGCCGGCCGCCATCGTCAGCGTCCGGTTTCCCCAGTCCCAGTAAGGTTTAACCCGCCGGCGCTGTGGCGCCACCCTTGGGCGAGCCCGCTAGTCTTCGCCCCCAGCCCGCCACGGGCGAGCTGGCTGGGGACGTGGCTGCCTAAATTAGGCGGCCAGACGGACCGGGGCGAACCCGATCCGGCCTGCGACAGAGTTGTCGGCAGTTAAAGTTGTGCACGTTTTTAACGAGGCCACGTGCGCCTCGACACGCCACGACAAGCCTTCCCTGTCCGGTCGATACCGATCGGCCCCGCTTGTCAAAGAGCGAGAGATGGTAGGCAGGGGAAGTGGTCGAGTGGTCGAGTGGTNNGGGGGAATCGAACCCCCGTCCCGAAGCAGTCCGCACGGCGCCTCTACGCGTGTGTCTTGCCCTTTGATCTCGGCCGCGGGGCCGCGGCAAGCGGCGTCCCCTTTGGCCAATACCTGCGGGAGTTGTCGCGGGTGATCCCCGAAGGTCTCAGATCTCCGCCAAGCCCGATGCTTCGTCCACGCCCCCATCGGGCGTCGGGG
>DDSG01000192.1:2369-2527 GCA_002343325.1 Phycisphaerales bacterium UBA2396
CCACGCCCCCATCGGGCGTCGGGGGTGGACGGGCGCCTAGTTCTTAGGCAGCCAGAGCGTAGTTGCTATTGGCAACTCGTGTTGTGCCTACGTTTTACGAGTCCAGCAGGCTCCTCGACGCGCCCCACCGTACATCACATGCCCGGGCGAATCAGATT
>DDSG01000150.1:0-136 GCA_002343325.1 Phycisphaerales bacterium UBA2396
CAGCAGCCCCGCCGCCTCACTCAACCTCGACAACCGAACCGCACGCGCCAGACGCGCCGAGTCATCCGCACCCGCACCTTCAGCCTGGCGTTCGGCGAGCATCACCTCCGCCCGTTCCTTCCACGCCGCCACCACA
>DDSG01000150.1:416-733 GCA_002343325.1 Phycisphaerales bacterium UBA2396
GCCCGCACTCGCGTCCGATCATCAAACCCCGCCGAAGAAGAGACCACCATCGTCGAATCCACACCCGGCGCGCTCGTCCGCGTCGCCAACGCCAACGTCACCGCGTTCAGGTCCCCCACCGTCACCTGCGGCATATCGAACCACCGCAAAAGCCACGCCCGCGACGACTCCTCCGGACGCCACGCCAGACTCGCCGCCAAGACCGTGATCGAATCAAAGGTCGCCTTGTTCTGCGACGGATCAGGCCCGCCCAGCAGCACGCCCTCGATCGCTCGACAGACCGCCGCCGCTCGCGCCGTCCCTTCCGCTCCCTCCAC
>DDSG01000150.1:957-1347 GCA_002343325.1 Phycisphaerales bacterium UBA2396
CGCCGTCCCTTCCGCTCCCTCCACCGCCGACACACCCGCGATCCAGCTCGTCCAACCCTCCACCGTGGGAGACGCAGCCAGCCGATCCGCCAGAACCGCCAGCGCACCCCGCACGCCCGACGCGAAGCTCATCTCCGCGTCCGCCGCGATCGCCGGAACCGCAGCCGCCAGCGTCAGCCGCGCCGGGCCCAGCACCATCTGCGGCAGGTCCCTCTCTCGCAGCACCCGGCACAACACCCCCGCCGACCACGCCGACCCCAACATCTCATTCGCCGGCACCATCCCACCCGAAGCCAGCCGCACCACCGGCGCGGACAACGACTCCACCGCCCGCTTCGCGATCGACGAATTCCCCGACGCCTGATACAGATACTCAATCACCGCGTCGAG
>DDSG01000150.1:1578-5197 GCA_002343325.1 Phycisphaerales bacterium UBA2396
CAGATACTCAATCACCGCGTCGAGCACCGCCGCCGTCTCCCCCACACTCCACGACGACCACGACCCCGCCGCTGCCCGCACCGCGCCCTCGAACCTCGCCGCCGCACCGCTCGCGTCCGACGCCAGAAGCCCGCCGCTCGCCAGAAGCTCACGCCGGATGTCCTCCGCCGACACCACCGGCGCCGACTCCCTCGACCCTTCACGAGCCGCCGGGACCTTCTCCGGCTCGGGCTTTCGCACAGGTTCTTCCAGCACCACCACAGGCGGGCCCGGCACCGCATTCGTCGGCCTCGTCAACGCTCGCACGATGATCGCCACGCTGATCCCCACCGCGAAGATCCCCACCCCGATCCCGACCATCACCAGCCCGAGCACCTTCAGACGACGACGCGTCTGCGCCGCAACCTCCTCCGCCGACAGCTCGAAAGCGCTCGGCCTTGCTTCCGCGTACGCAGGCTTCCCCGCGACCTTCGGCCCAACCGCCGCCGCCGCCACCCGCTTCTCGACTTTCCGATCACCCCCGCCCGGCCCACGCCCCGGCGCCTCCAACGATTCCAGCGCCTCCGCCACATCCTCCGCCGTCAACCCCCGCGCATGCGCCGACATCAGCAGCGCATCCAGCGCCCGTTGGTTCCACCCCCCGGCCAGCCCGATCGCCACCAGCGCGTCCGCCTCCAGCGCGAGCCGCGACGCCGCTCGAAGCTCTCCCGAAACCTCCGCGGGCGAACCCTCGCCCGCTTCCATCTCGGACGGCCGTTCCCGGGGCATCGCCTGCCGCAACGCCACATTCAGCAGCGTCGCCGCCGCGGCGTGCAGCGCCAGCCGAACCTCATCGGCCTGCGGCGTTCTCGCCTCCGCGTGCATCTGCACCACCCCAAGCCTCGCCTGCAACGCCTGGATCACCCCCTCGGGCGACACGTCCTCCTCGCGCAGACCGAGCAGATCCAAAGACCGACCCGACGCCGCCCTCGCCCCGAGAAACTTCACCACCGGGTCCGTGCTCACTTCGCACCCCCGGGCAATCCCGCATCAAGCGTCTTGAACTTCTCCGCCCACACCCCGGGCCCGAGCGTCGGCTCAAGAGCCTTGTGCTGATCCATCACTTCCCGTGCCGCCGCCGCATCCTTCTTCGACAGAAGCCTGATCGACTCGTACCTCGCCTCGTACCACCCTTCCGCCCCGCGTGGCAGCGCCTGCACCAACTCGCGCCATGACGACAGCGCCTCCTCCGCGTTGCCCACCACCTCGCTCATCACCGCGTGCCGCCGCAGAACTCCCGCTGTGCGCACCCCCGCCGTCAGCAGCCTCTCGTCCATGCTCAGCGCCACACGCCCCAGCGACTCCTCCCCCGCTCGCAGCGAAAACGCCGCCGCCGCGATCCCATCCATCACCGCCGCCGTTCCCGCGTCCTTCGGCCCGCTCCCCTCCCGCTCAAGCCTCGCCAACAACCGCCGTCCGTACTCGATCACCCGCCGCGCCGATTCCTCTCGCGCCGTTCCCTCAAACGCCTCCCACGCACGCCTGAACAGCAGACGATCCGCCGCCTTGGCGTACTCCGATGTCTCCCCGCCCAGCCGATCAAGCAACGCCCGCGCCGCCGCCTCATCGCCCTTCGCAAGCGCGATCTGAACCCTCCTGAACGTCAGCTCCGCCTCGATCTCCGCCATCGGGATCGAGTGCAGCCCCGCCAGACGCTCCACCTTCGCCAGAGCCCGTTCCGCCCGCGCCGCATCCGGCGACGACGTTGACAGCACCGCGTCCGCGATCTGCCTTCCATAGAGCATCCCCGTCCTCGCCGCCTCGGTCGCCGCCTCCTTCGACACCTCCCCCACCGATCGCTCCATCTCCGCGTCGAGCACTTCCTCCGCGACCCCCGCGAACCGCTGCGCCGCGAAATCGCGTTCCTTTCCCGCCGCCGACCGCAACGCCTGGTACAGCAGCCGCGCCGCCTGCCTCCTCGCCCCAAGGTACACCGGGCTCGAAGGATCGACCCCGAGCAATATCTCGGCCGCACGCTCCACCGTCACGATCCCCCCGCGACGCATCAGCAGCCGCGCCGCGTTCTCACTCCCCGGATACGTGCTCACATAAAGCGTCGCCAGCCGATCCCGACGCTCCGAAAGCGATGGATCCCGTTCCGCCCCACGATCGAGCGACAGCACCGCGTACCACATCGCCTCGCGCCGCTGGTCCTCACCGGCGTCACTCTCCGCCACCATCTGAAACCGATCAGCCGCCTCCACCAACCGCCCCGCGTAGAACAAGCACATCCCCCGCAGCGACGAAGCCCGCCACCGCGACGCGCCGAACGACCCCGCATCCCGCGCCGCCTCCGCCGCCTCAAAGAGCTCCCCCGCCTTCTCGTACGACGCGATCACCCCGAGTTCCCGCGTCGGCTCCTCGCCCGCAGACGCCCCGCCCCCCTCCGCGCCGCGATGCTCCTCCCTCGCCCGCTCGTACGCCCGCACCGCCCGCACGTACGCCGCCACGAACCCATCCCCCTCGATCGAAGACTCCCCGTACTTCTTCGCCAGATCGAGCACCTGCCCGATCTCCCCCAGCGACACCAGATCGTTCATCGCCGCCCGCGCACAACGCCTCGCGCTCTCCGCCTGCGCCGATCCTCCCGCGTTCTTCGCCGCGTATTCAAGCCCGCTCACCACCACCAGCCTCGCCACCCCGGCCTTCAGCGGGCTCGTCCGCCCGTCCGTCACACGCATCCGCCTCGCCGTGTCTTCCGCGAGCGTCCACTGCTCGGCATCCATCAGCACGCCCAGCCGACGCACCGCCAACTGCTCCGCAAGCCCCGGCGAAACTCCCTCCGCCCCCTCCACCGCATCGAGCCACCGCACCGCCTCCGGCCCGTTCCCCTTCGCCGCGTGCGCCATCGCCACACCCAGCGAAGCCCGCGCGATGTGCTCAAACTTCAGCAGCGACTTGGGCATCCGCTCCACCGTCGGCGCCTTGCCCTCCGCCGCACCCAGCAACCACCCGAACTGCTCGAGCGCCGACTGCGCCGCCGCCGGCCTGCTCGTCATCCCCGCCAGATACAAATCCGACCACCCCGCGTAGTACCGCGCCAGCGACCTCAGCCGTCTCGCCTCATCCAGCCGCGCCCGGATCTCCTCCACCCGCTCGTCCTTCGCCACCTCCGCCGACCGCTCCAACGCCTCCGCACGCCGATGCACTTTCTGCGCGATCTCCTTGAACGCCGCCCCGCTCTGCTCCAGGATCCGCACCGCCTCCTCACGCTCCTCCGCCGTCGTCAGCCTCAGCCGATCCCGCTCCGCGATCTCTTCCGCCTTCAGGTACGTCGTCTTCGCCAGCGTGATCCGCAGCTCAAACGTGTCCGCGTCCGGCATCGCCTGCAGCAACGCCCGACACCGCTCCTCCACCGCACGCCGCGTCGCCCCGTCCACCGCCGCCGCCAACTGCCCCGCGTACAGCGTCCCCAGCGTCTCCGCCGCCAGCGTCCGCTCCTCCACGTCCGGCGAATTCAGCCGCCCACGCCAATACGCCCCCAGCAGATCATCAAGCCCCCGCTCCTTCAAATACCCCACCACCCGCGCGTCCGCCTCCTTCCCCACCACCGGCTCCCCCGCCACACCACCAGCCCCAC
>DDSG01000150.1:5443-8883 GCA_002343325.1 Phycisphaerales bacterium UBA2396
CCCCCGCCACACCACCAGCCCCACCTCCCGCAAACGCCACACCCGCCGCCGGCCACGCGGCAAGCACCGACACCGCGATCATCCATCTATTACTCCGCACGCGGCACATAGCTCACCCTCAAAAATCCTGCGTCCTTGCACGCCTGCACCGCCCCCGCCGCCGCCCACACCGGCACCGCCCCGCTCACACGCACCGCCACCCCCGCACGCTTGGGCAACTTCCCCAGCAACTCCACCAGCGCCGATCGATCACTCACCGCGCGAGGCCCAACCGCGTACACCACGCTCTCCCCTCGCATCTCCACCGTCAGCACCTGCGGCAGCAGATCCTCCGACCTCGCGCTCGACCGCGTGTCCGTCCGCAACGCCGTCTCCAGGTTCTGCTCCACCGGCGCCAGATTCCCCGCCATGATGAAGTACAACAAGATAAACAGCACCACGTCGATCATCGCCACCAATGGCAGACGCGGTATCTCCGCCCCCGCTCTCCTTCTGGGCTTGAGATTCACCGCTCACCCCCGTCCCTGCCCGTCACGCCTTCCCCCGCCGTCGCGAGCTTCCAACTCCGCACGCCCAGCGACGCCAGATCGATCGCCACGCGGTTCAGATGCACCGCCGGCCCCTCCCGGTCCGCACGCACCACCAGGTCCACCGCCTCCGGCGCACCCGCCAACCGAATCTGCGTCCGCACCGTCGCCAGAAGCCCCTCCCGGTCCAGCCGCTGCCCCCCGCTCGACATCGTCCCGTCTCGTTCGATGTCCACGATCAGCGTCTCGGGCTTCATTACTCCCGGCGCCTCACCCGCCTCCGTCGGCAGCGCCAGCGCCTTCCGCACCGCCTGCGCGAACTGCGACGACAGCACGAAAAAAATCACAAGCAACATCACCACGTCGACCATCGGCGTGAGATCAAACCCCGCCTCCGGAGTCTTCTTGACGCGCCCGATCTTCATGCGCCCTTCACCCCGCCCGCCGCCGGCGCCCGCGCCGCCCCAGGCTTCGCAACCCCCGCCGCCCGCGTACCACCCCGACCCGTCACCAGCGACGCCAACCCCTCGGCCACCTGACCGACCTCGCCGGCCAGCCGATCCAGCCGCCGACGAAACACCGTGTACGCCGCCGTGCACGGGATCGCTACCACCAGCCCGAGGAACGTCGTCACCAGCGCGTGCGACATGTACACCGCCAGCTCGTTCGACCTCGCCGCACCCTCCAGCGTCCCGATCGTCTGGAACGCCCCGATCATCCCACCGACCGTCCCCAACAGCCCGAGCATCGGCCCAAGAGCCGCCACCAGCCCCACCGCGTCCGTCAGCTTCGACAACCGGTCAACCTGCCTCTGCCCAGCCTCCTCCAGCGCCGACCGGAGCTCCAGAAACCCGAACGCCGACCTCGTGCACCGCATCAGCGCCGCCGAGAACATCCGCGTCAGGAAGCAGTCGTTCACCGGATCCCTGCAGAACGCCACCGCCCCGTCGATGTCGTGCTCGCGCAGGTACACCTCCAGCTCATCGCTCACCACCTTCGGCGCAAGCCGCGACATCCGGAGCTGGATCAGGTTCGCCACGCACACCGCCACCGCGACCAGGCTGAGCCCAACCAGCACATACCCCACCGGGCCGCCCTGCGTCACATAGTCCGACACACGCAGGCTCGTCGCGCCCGCTTCCGCCAGCATCATCGTCTTCACGGGTTCTGTCGCTCCTTCGTTCCGCCCTTGCCCGCTCCCTGCCCTCGGCCAACCACCCACCGCTGCATCGCCGGCGCGTCCAGCGCCGGATGATCCGCGTACCGCTCCATCAACTCCGACGCCAGCAGCGACGCCCCCTTCGAATCTCCCAGCGATTCAAGCCCCAGCGCCGCGCTCGCCAGCGCCACCCCGCCCAGGTACGCCTCCTTCTCCGACCCCCGGGACGCCACGTACACCAGCGAGATCACGCCCTCACGCCGCTTCTCCGCATCTTCTTCCATCAGCAAACTCCGCCCGATCGCCACCCGCGCCCACGCCTGCATCCACTCCGGGCTCTTCGCCTCCAGCCGCTCCGCCAGCGCACGCCTCCCCTCCTGCCTCTGCCCCGCGTCCTCCGACCGCGATTTGACGATCTCCATCACCAGCCGAACGCCCTCATCCGCCGTTCCCGAGGGCATCTCCAACGCGGCCAGCCCCATCTCCCGCCGCGCCGCGCTCACGTACTGCCGCCCCAGCACTCCCGCACGGTCCTTCGACTCTTCGCCCGCCCCCGCCAACTCCGCCGAGGACGCCAGCGACGCCACCGCAGGCGACGCCAGCCACATCGGCGGCAGCGCAGGGCACAAGCCCGTCGCCGCGTCGACCTCCTCCGCTCCCAAACTCCCGAGCCCCCCGGGCCCCCGCAGACTCTCCACCCACGCTTCAACCGCCGACGCCTGCGCCCCCCGGCTCAGTCGGCATCGCAAAAGCCCCGCCGCCACCGCCGACGACATCACCCCACGCTTTCCCCGATACTCCCTGAACAACTTCTCGTACAGAGGCTCCGCCGACACCACGTCCCCGCGCTCCAGCCGAATCCGCGCCCGAAACGCCGACTCCGCCACCTCCGCAAACTTCGACGCCTCCCCCGCCAAAGGCCCGCGAACCTCGCGCACCCGATCCCACCCCACCACGCTCGTCCGCGACGCCCTCCCCGACGCGTCCCGCTCCACCACCACCGTCACGCCCTGCTCATCCACCCCAGATGGCTCCCCCACCGCCGTCTCACCCGACCCGCGCAACACCACCCGCCCCGGCTCCACCGGCTGCATCAACCCCGCCATCACCGCCATCACAACCAGCAGCCTCACGGACGCCTCCCCGGCACAAACGTGTACGTCCCGCCGCTGTCCTTGGCGATCTGCTTCATCCTCGCATCGCTCGAATTGTCCTCAAAGCAGATGCAATGCACCTTCACACGCGGATTCCGATTGTCCCTCGCCACAAACGCCACAACATCATCCTCGAACGCCCCGTCCGTCATGAAGAAAATCGCGTCCGGTCTCGGCCTCATCGCGAGCGCCTTCCTGAACGCGTCCAGCGGCTTGGTCCCCCCGTTCGCCCTCACATCCGTCGAGATCGCCTGCCTCGCCCACGACTTGTTCCGCGCCGACGCCTCCGACCACTCCAGCTTGTCCCCAAGCACCGTCGTCCCATCGCTGAACAGCAACACCAGAAACGACGACGTCTCCGTCAGCTCCATGATCGACGCCGTGAGCTGCGCCCGCAGTTCCTCGATCCGCCCGCCGAACATCGACCCCGACACGTCCACGATGTACACAAACCGATCGCCCCTCGCCTCCACCCCGAAGAAACTCGTCCCGCCTCCACCCGCGCCGCCCCCGCCCGCGTTGATCCCCTCCGCCCCGACGTCCCCGCCGCCGCCCGTCAATCCTCCGCCGGACAACGCCGCCGGGCCCACCGCCTCATCC
>DDSG01000115.1:0-369 GCA_002343325.1 Phycisphaerales bacterium UBA2396
CCCCCCCCCCCCCGCCGTGACCGCCGCCAGTACAACCCCCCCCCCGAGCCCCGGCTCCACCACCGACAACTGCGGCACACCCCCCACCGCCGCCACCCCCACCAGCCCCCCGCACACCCCGAACGCCGCCACCTTCACCCACGCCACCCGCACCCGGGCATACGCCGCCGCCTCCGCCCGATCCCCCACCGCCGCAAGCCGAACCCCAAACCGCGTTCGTCGCGTCAGCACCACGCCAGCCGCCACGACCACCCCCGCCACCCACACCATCACCGGCAGCCCGACCCACACGCCCGTCCCGATCGCCCGCATACCCGCCGGCAGATCGGTGATCCATTCCCCGCCCATCAAAAGCTCCGTCGTCCCCCG
>DDSG01000115.1:669-13723 GCA_002343325.1 Phycisphaerales bacterium UBA2396
CCCGCCGCAACCACCACCACGCACACCGCCCACGCCGGCCAACCCGCAACCGTCGGCGACGACAGCAACGCCAGGACCGCCGCCAGCGTCCCGTACATCGATCCCACCGAGATATCAATCTCTCCCGCCAGCATCACCAGCGACACGCCCACCGCCACAATGAGCACCGGCGCCGCCGCCGTCAGAACATCCCGCAACGCCATCCCCGTCGCGAACGCCGGATTCACCACCGACACAACCGCCCACAGCACCGCCAGAAGCCCCACAAGGGCTGCCGCCCGGGACGCAAAGAGGGCCGCCCTGTACTGCGCACGCATGCGACACAGCGTACCGACCACGCCGACCCGCCGCCGCGCACGTCGCCGCGAAATACGACATACTCCGCCCCATGGGTACAGCAAGTTTGCTCAAGGGTGTTGTCCTCGCGCTCCTCGCCTGCCTGCTCGGCGCGTGCACGCCCGGCGGGTCGATCAAGGCAACCGACCTCGCCGCCGAGTTCCGCGCCAATCCCGACGGGATCGGCACGCCACACCCCAGGCTCTCCTGGTCGCTCACACCTCGCGACCCCGACGCACGCGGCGTTGAGCAACGCGCCTACCGCGTCGTCGCCGCTTTCGATCCGCAAACCCTGCGCGACCCCGACGCACGCCCGGACGCCCTCGCCTTCGACACCGGGCTCGTCGATGGTCAGCCAGGCCGCGACACCCGAAGCGTCCCCTACGCCGGCAAGCCCCTCGGCTCTCGCGCCAGGCTCTGGTGGCGCGTCATGGTCATCGATCACGCCGGCAAGCCCAGCCCATGGAGCGACATCGCCACCCTCTCCCTCGGGCTCATGCGCCCCGAAGACTGGCACGCCGACTGGATCGGCCTCGACGCCAAGCCGCAGGCCCCGCTCACCGCCGAACGCCGCGACTACTTCCGCAAGCTCCCCTGGGCCCGCGCCGCCGGCGGCCCCGAACGCTCCCCACGAAAGGCCCACATCCGCGGCGAATTCACCCTCCCCGCCGGCGAGATCGAATCCGCCTACTTCGCAGGCACCGCAGACCAGTTCGCCGAGGTTCGCATCAACGGCAAGGAGGCCGGCCGCATCGCCCGCTGGGAGTTCATCCGCCCCATCGACGTCACAGGTCTCCTCCGCCGCGGGTCCAACGCCGTCGCCGTCAGCGTGCTCAACGAGGACGGCCACAACCCCGCCGTCTCCGGGGCCGTCATCGTCCGCATGAAAGACGGCAAGGAACACGCCTTCGCCATCGATAAATCCTGCCTCTTCGTCTCCTCCGCCAACGCAGAGCCCGCCGCAGGCTGGGACATGCCCGGCTATGCGGGTCCCACCTACGGCAACGTCGAAATCTCCGGCTCTCAGCCCTGGGGCTCACACCGCAACACCGAGCACTTCCTCCCCCCAGTCCCCTACCTCCGCACCACGTTCGAAACATTCCCCGGCAAGACCGTCGCCGCCGCCACGCTCTACTCCACCGCACTGGGCGTCTACGAGGCCCGCCTCAACGGCAAGGACGTCACGCCCGACGTCCTCAGCCCCGGCTGGACCGAGTACTCCAAACGCGTCTACCACCAGACCTACGACGTCACAGCCCTCCTCGACCCCGGCACAAACTGCCTCGGCGTCCTCCTCGGCGACGGCTGGTACGCTGGGCAACTCGGCTTCACAGGCCGCCGCGAGTTCTACGGCGGGCCCGCACGCTTCATGGGCCAACTCGAAATTCAGTACACCGACGGCTCAACCCAGCTCATCCCAACCAACGCCTTATGGAAAGCCTCCTTCGGCGCATGGCGACACGCCGACATCTATCTCGGCGTCGACTACGACGCACGCCAGGAACTCCAAGGCTGGGACACACCCACCTACAACGACTCCGCCTGGTCGCCCGTCGCTGTCGGGCTCTCCAACCTCCGCCAGGCACGTTCCGCCGACGTCACCAACGCCGTTCGATCCGCACTCGCCGGCGGAAAGTCCTTCGTCGTCGGCCCCGCCGTGCTCGGCGACCCAGCCTTCGGCGTCGTCAAGACCCTCACCGTCGACTACCGCGTCGGCGACGCCTCACGCTCCATCTCCCTCCGCGAGGGTGAACGACTGAGCCTGCCTCAACCCGGCGAATCCGGCGAGGTCACCATCCTCCGCGCCACCTTCGCCGAGCCACCGCCCCCCGCGCCGGGTCAGATCGCCGTCGAGCCCAACCCGGGCGAGCCCATGCGCCGACACGAGGAACTCGTCGCTCGCTCCGTCTCCGAGCCCAAGCCCGGCCGATTCGTCTTCGACCTCGGCCAGAACATCGTCGGTTGGCCTCGCCTTCTCATCAACGGCCGCGAAGGCCAACGCCTCGTCGTCCGATACGCCGAACGTCTCAACCCCGACGGCACCCTCTACACCTCCAACCTCCGCGGCGCAACCTCCACAGACTTCTTCACCCTCGCCCAAGGCACCCAGACCATCGAACCCAAGTTCACCTTCCACGGCTTCCAATACGTCGAAGTCACCGGGCTCGACGACAAACCCCAACCCGAGATGGTCACCGGCGTCGTCGTGCACTCCCTCCTCCCACCCGCCGGCTTCTTCTCCTCCAGCAACCCACTCCTCGACCGACTCATCCTCAACACCAAGTGGGGCCAAAAAGGCAACTACCTCGACGTCCCCACCGATTGCCCACAACGCGACGAACGCCTCGGCTGGACCGGCGACGCTCAGTTCTTCATGAACGCCGCCGCGTACAACTTCGACATCTCTTCCTTCATGTCCCGCTGGCTCCGCACACTCGTCCTCGACGCCCAGCTCCCCGACGGCACCTTCGCTCACGTCGCACCCAACGTCGCCCAGAGCGGCGGCTCCACCGCCTGGGGCGATGCCGCCATCGTCTGCACCCACGCCATGCATCGAATCTACGCCGATGTTCGTATCCTCGGCGACCACTACGAGCCCATGAAACGCTACATCGACTGGCTCGACACCAGGACCACCGCAGGCATCGCCAAGGTCGGCGGCTTCGGCGACTGGGTCAACCTCGGCGACCCCACCAACCAGGAGCTCATCGACACCGCCTACCGCGCCGAACTCCTCCGCATGATGGCCGACATCGCCTCCATCCTCGGCAAGCCCGACGACCAGGCCCGCTTCTCGCGCTCTCGCGACGAGACCATCGCCGCTTTCCGAACCAAGTTCATCGCCGACGACGGCTCCCTTCGCGACTCCGGACAGACCGGCTACGCCCTCCTCTTCACCATGCCCGGACTCCTCGAAGAAGCCAAACGCCCGGGCGCCGCCGATGGATTCCGCCGAGCCATGGCACGAACCAACAACAAGCTCGCCACCGGCTTCATCGGAACCCCAAGGCTCGTCCCCGCCCTCTTCGAAGCAGGACTCAACGACCTCGCCGAGACCCTCCTCCTCAACGAGGACTACCCAGGCTGGCTCTTCCAGGTCAAACTCGGCGCCACCACCATGTGGGAACGCTGGGACGGCTGGACCCCGGACCGCGGCTTCCAGGACGTCGGCATGAACTCCTTCAATCACTACGCCTTCGGATCCGTCGCCGACGCCCTCTACGGCAACGTCGCCGGCATCCGACCCACCGCCCCGGGCTTCGCCTCCGTACTCATCGAGCCCACCGTCCTCGCCGGGCTCACCAACGCCAGGGCCGATTATCAGTCCGTCCGAGGGCCCATCCGCAGCGCCTGGACCAAAACGCCCCGCGGCATCAGGTTCGAGATCGAGATCCCGCCCGGCGTTCAGGCCGACATCGCCCTCCCCGTCCCCAACGACCACCGCGTCCGCGAACAAGGCGGCTTCCGCGGGCTTTCAGCCCCAGAAACCCGTTCCGGACGCCACTGGTTCCGCGGCGGATCCGGCCGATACGTCTTCCACGTCGAGAAACCCTAGCAAACGCCCTCCACTCCGGATAGGCTGTACCCATGGCGGCCTCCGAGCCGATCGCGGCGACACGGACGACGACGCAACTCCTCGATGCCCTGCGCGACCATTCCAACGAGCCCGCGTGGGGATATGTCGATTCCCGCTACCGCCCCGTCATCGTCGGCTTCGCCCGACGCCTCGGCCTCTCCGATTCCGACGCCGAAGAAGTCTCTCAACAAACCCTCACCGAATTCGTCAGTTGCTTCCGCGCAGGAAAGTACTCCAGAGGAAAGGGCCGCCTCAGCTCCTGGATTCTCGGCATCGCCCACCACCTCTGCCTCAAGGTGCTCCGCAGGCGCAGCGCACCCACCGATCCCCGATCGCCCGCCTTCGATCAGCCGCCCGACGAGCAGACGCTCCGTCTCCTCTGGGCACGCGAACGCGACCGCGTCCTCCTCATGCGAGCCTTCGAACTCCTCTCCGCCGAGAGCGATCTTGATCCCAAGACCCTCCTCGCCTTCGAGCTCTACGCGCTCCGCGCCGTCCCCGCCGAACAAGCCGCTCTCCAATGCGGCATGACCATCGACCAGCTCTACGTCGCCAAGAGCAGAGTCTCCAAACGCCTCCGCGTCGTCCTCGATGATCTCACCCGCGCCTTCGAGGAGGACGCGTGAGCACCGGGGGGTGTCCGCCCGTCGAGATGCTCTACCGTCTCGCCTCGGGCGAGGTTCTCGCCACCATCGCCGGCCACGTCTCCGAGTGCGAACGCTGCCGCGAACTCCTCGACGACGCACGCCGCGAAGCCGCCTTCGAAAAACGCGTCCGAAGCCTCACCGACACCGGCTCCGGCGAACCGCTCGCTCCAACCATCCCCGGCTACCGCGATCTCCGACCACTCCGCGCCGGCGCACAAGGCATGGTCTATCGCGGCGTGCAGGACGCCACCTCACGCCACGTCGCCATCAAAACCCTCGCCGCCTGGCAGACCGCCTCCCTCCGACAACGCGCCCGCGCCGAACGCGAAGCCGAGATCGCCGCTCGACTCCGACACCCCAACATCGTCACCATCTTTGAATCCCGCACCCTCTGGGACGGCCGAAACGCCGTCGTCATGGAGTTCATCGACGGCCTCCCCATCGATCAGTGGCGACCTCCCGGCGAGACTCCCGCACTTCAGCGGCACGCACTCCTCTCCGCCTTCATCGCTCTCTGCGGCGCCGTCCACCACGCCCACCTCAACGGCGTCATCCACCGCGACCTCAAACCCGACAACGTTCTCGTCACCCCCGAAGGTCGCCCCGTCGTCCTCGACTTCGGCATCGCCAAGGTCGGCGGCAGCATCAACACCACCATGACCGGCGAGTTCGCAGGAACCCCAGCCTACGCCTCCCCCGAGCAGGTCTCCGGAAAGCCCGACGAAGTCGACGCCCTCACCGACGTCTACTCCCTCGGCGTCATCCTCTACAAGTGCCTCACCGCCCGCTTCCCCTACGACCTCTCCGGCTCTCTCATGGACATCGCCCGAACCATCGGCACCATCGAACCAACTCCTCCCAGATTCCACGCCGCCGACATCCCCGCCGATCTCGAAGCCATCGTCCTCCGCGCTCTCCGCAAGGACAAAGCCGCCCGATACCAGTCCGCCGCCTCCCTCGCCCGCGATATCGAACGCTTCCTCACAGGCCTGCCCGTCGAAGCACGCAGCGGCAGCGGGTTCTACCTCCTCCGCAAAGCCGTCTCGCTCAACCGCGGCCGACTCGGCCTGCTCGCCGCCGTCGTTCTCGTCCTCGCCGTTGCCGGCACCGCGGTCGGCCTGAGTCTCGCCGACGCCAAACGCGCCGAGAGACTCGCCCAGCAGAAAGCCGACCAGGCCCGCGCCGAGGCCATCCGCGCACGCGCCGTCTCCGAACTCCTCCGCGAAGTCATCCCCGACGCCGACCCCACCTACCCGGACCTCCCCCTGGTCATCGGGGCCGGGCTCAGCCGACTCTTCGTCAGGCTCGAAACCGGCGCCTTCGCCGACGTCCCCGAAGTCGATCAGTCCATCCGCCGACTCTGGGCCGGCGTCTACACAGGCTTCGGGCTCACCAAGGCCGCCGCGTACATCGAATACGCCGAGATCTCACTCCGGCACGGGCTCGTCAGACTCCGCACCCAGCACGGCCCGGAGCACCCCGAGATCGCCGCCTCCCTCCACGAACTCGCCGGCGTCCTGCTCGTCCGCCGTCGCCCCTCCGAGGCCGAAACCGTCTGCCGCCAGGCCCTCGACCAACGCGAACGACTCATGGGCCCTCGCTCCCCCGAGGCACTCCAGACTCGGATCCTCCTCGCCCGCATCGAGCGCGAACTCGGCCGAACCGGCGAAGCCGCCCGCATCGCCACACGGGTGGAGCAGGACGCCCGAGGGCTCCCCACCCTTGACGCAGACCTCATCCTCATGCAGGCCCAGGCCATCGGCGTTCGCCTCGCCCTCGACGAGGCCCGCCTCGAAGACGCCGAACGGCTCGCCCGCGAACGCCTCAGGCGCTGCCTCCACTGGCTCCCGCCTCACGACCCCGCCGTCGCCTCCGCTCTCCGCGACGTCGCCGAAGTCATCCGCTCCAGACCCCTCGGCGACCTCGCTCGCGATGCCGCCACGCTCTGGCCGGACGCATCCCCCGAAGCCACCGCCGCCCGAATCCTTGTCGATGCCGAGGCGCTCTCCCGCTCCGGTAGCTTCACCCGCGATGCCTCGGCCATCCGATCCAGATCCGACGCCCTCCTCCGCCTCCGCGATGTCGCTCGCGTCATCCTCCCGGAAGATGAGCTCCCGCAGGTCACCATCCTGATGGCCATCGTCCGCATCGCCACCGCCGAACGAATCCCCGCCCGTCGTGCCCAGGCCGCCAAAAACGCCGCCGAGATCCTCGAACGCCGCTTCGGCCCCAACGACTTCTCCGTCGTCCTCTGCCTCGACGAAGCCGCCGCAGGCTGGTCCGAAAGCGGCCGCCACGACGAGGCCGTCACCACCATGCGACGCGTCTGCCAAGTCTGGGACGCCATACCCCACGACGCCGCGGATCCCCTCCTCGCCGCACACGCCCGCCGACGCCTCGCCACCGTACTCACCAGCGCCGGCCGACCCGCCGAAGCCCTCCCCATCTTCGAGCGCGCCGAACGCGAACTCCTCGCACTCCTCGGCGAGCAAAGCCACGTCGTCGCCGTCGCTCGCGCCTTCCACGCACAGGCCTTCCTCCAGCTCGGCCGTCTCGAAGACGCCGACCGCCTCTCCGCCCGCGCTCTCGCCGTCGCTCAGGACCTCCCAGCAACCCCCACCGACCAGCTCTGCGCCATCGCCATCGTTCGCGGCCGTGTCTTCCGTGCCATGGGAATGCCCCTCGAAGCCAAACGCCTCTTCGAAGCCGCCTGGATCAACTTCTACGGCGGAATCGACCCCGGCTACGCCTCTCGCCAGATGCTCGCCGCCGACCTCGCCGCAGCCTGCGATGATCTCGGCGACCCCACCGCTGCCGCCGCTTGGCGCCAACAAGCCGCCCCGCCTCCGCGCGAGACCGCCCCGTGAGCACCACCAGCCCGCCCGCACACTCCGCCGACCTCCACACCATCGAACTCCCCATCGAAGGCATGTCCTGCGCCGCCTGCGCCGCACGCATCGAACGTTCCCTCTCTAAATCCCCTGGCGTCGCCTCCGCCGGCGTCAACTACGCCACCAAGTCCGCCCTCGTCCGCTTCGATCCCTTCCTCTGCTCACCCCAGTCACTCGTCGATGCCGTCCGCGACGCGGGCTTCGACGCCTCCCTCCCCGCGCCTCCTCAGTCCACACACCATGACGCCGCCGATCTCGAACAGCTCGAACGTCACCACGCTCACTCACTCGCCCGCCGTGCCCTCTTCGGCGCCGCGCTCTCACTCCCCGTCGTCATCATGGCCATGTCCCACGGCCTCGTCCCCGCCTTCGAATCCTCACCCGCCAGATTCCTCCAAGGCTCCCTTACCGCCGCCGTCCTCTGGATCTGCGGCCGCGACTTCTACTCCCGCGCCTGGCGCGAACTCCGACGCGGCAGCGCTTCCATGGACTCCCTCGTCGCCCTCGGCACAGGCGCCGCCTTCCTCTACTCCTGGGTCGCCACACTCGCCCCCCACGCCCTCCCCACGGACCCGCAACACTCCCACCTCCCACCCATCTACTTCGAAGCCGCCGCCGTCATCATCGTGCTCGTCCTCCTCGGCAAAGTCCTCGAATCCCGCGCAACCGCACGAACCTCCGCCGCCATCCGCTCCCTCATGCGCCTTCAGCCCGACACCGCATGCCTCCTCCGCGACGGCTCCGAAGTCTCAGTCCCCGTCGATCGCCTCGCCATCGGTGATCACATCATCGTCCGACCCGGCGAACGCATCCCCGCCGACGCAACCGTCCATCAAGGCCAATCCGTCGTCGATGAATCCATGCTCACCGGCGAAAGCCTCCCCGTCGACAAATCCCCCGGCTCTCCCGCCTTCGCCGGCACACTCAACTCCCTCGGCTCCCTCGTCCTCCGCGTCACCAGGCCACCCCACGACTCCACCCTCCAACGCGTCGTCCGCATCGTCCGCGAAGCGCAAGCCTCCAAGGCCCCCATCGCTCGCCTCGCCGATCGCGTCAGCGGCATCTTCGTCCCCATCGTCATCCTCATCGCCGCCGCCACCCTCGCCGCCTGGCTCCTCCTCTCCTCTCGCGACGATCGACTCGCCCTCGCCATCTCCGCCGCAGTCTCCGTCCTCATCATCGCCTGCCCTTGCGCGCTCGGCCTCGCCACTCCCACCGCCATCATCGCCGCCACGGGCCGTGGCGCCTCCCGCGGGCTCCTCGTTCGAAACGGCGAATCCCTCGAAATCGCCCACAAGGCCACCGTCATCGTCTTCGACAAGACCGGAACCCTCACGCAAGGCTCCCCCGAAGTCGCCGACATCGCCACCTTCGGCAACGCCACGCCCCTGCAGGTTCTTCAGGCCGCCGCCGACGCCGACGCACGCAGCGAACACCCCCTCGCGCGTGCCGTCGTCCGCCAGGCCCTCGCACAAGGCATCTCCCCCGCCGAGCCCGACTCCTTCGCCGCCTTCCCAGGCCAAGGCGTCGTCGCCCGCGTCCAAGGCCGCAAGCTCGTCGTCGGCCGCCCGGCCTTCCTCCTCGAACGCGGCATCTCCGCCGACGCTTCCCCTCTCGCCCTGCCGCTCTCCGATCGCGGGCTCGCCGTCCTCGCCGTCGCCCAAGACAACTCACTCCTCGGCGTCATCGGCCTCGCCGACTCCATCCGCCCGGAAGCCCACGACGCCATCGCCCGCCTCCGCACCATGGGCCTTCGCGTCATCATGCTCTCCGGCGATGCTCCACCCGCCGCCCAACGCGTCGCCCGTCAACTCGCCATCGACGAAGTCGTCGCCGGAGCTCTCCCCGACGACAAAGCTCGACTCATCGACTCCCTCAAGCAACAAGGCCACGTCGTCGCCATGGTCGGTGACGGCATCAACGACGCCCCTTCACTCGCCCACGCTCATCTCGGCATCGCTCTCGCCACCGGCACCGACGTCGCCATGCAGTCCGCCGGCATCACCCTCATGAGGCCCGACCTCCGCCTCGTCCCCGACGCCATCACCCTCTCACGCCTCACCATCCGAACCATCAAGCAAAACCTCTTCTGGGCCTTCGCCTACAACACCCTCGCCATCCCCCTCGCCGCCGGCGCTCTCTTCCCGCTCACAGGCCACCTCCTCTCCCCCATGGCCGCCTCCGCCGCCATGGCGCTCAGCAGCATCAGCGTCGTCCTCAACAGCCTCCGCCTCACCAGAAACTGACCCAACGCCATATCTCCCGCCGCACCTTCGCTCGTGCACACGGCCAGATGAACCAGCCACCCGCAACCCGCAGCCAAACCAACCCGCCCACTCCCCGTCAGAAGCAAAGCTTCACTCCGACGCACGCCCGTCGTCTGCGTGATCAACCGAGCCCGGCGGGCCCCCAGCGCCCGAACACCACTTCGAGCCCTCGCGGCTCGGGCTCGCGACACGGGCCGGTTGACCGACGGCGAGGCCCGGGCGGGGCCCCTCCCGGCGGTGGCGGACTGGGGACGACGATCAAGGGCGGAGACATTTCCGGGGGCTCGGACGGGAGCGTCGGCGGGATGAGTTGACCGGCGGGCCGGGGTCCGGGGCCCACGGAGGGGCCTCCTACTGCGCTCGGTTCGTGTACTATTGCCTCTATCGTCAGGAGGACGCCGGATGCTCGCCCTCGGAAAGCCAAAGAAGACCGAACTCGCGTGGTTGGACGAACTCGGCCTCGCCGGGTCGAAGCCCTTCTACCACACCAAACTCGGCGCGGCGTTCCTAGGCGACTCCCTTGCGGGGATGAAGCGGATGCCATCGGAGTCGGTGGACCTCGTGTTCACCTCCCCACCCTTCGCGCTCACGCGGAAGAAGGAGTACGGGAACGAACCTATCGAGCGGTATCTTGCGTGGTTCATCCCCTTCTGCGAAGAGATCAAGCGCATCCTCAAGCCGGAGGGTTCATTCGTTCTCGACATCGGCGGCGCGTGGATTCCCGGTGCGCCGGTCCGGTCGATGTACCACTTCGAGGTGGCCGTCCACCTCTCGAAGATGTTCCGCCTCGCGCAGGACTTCTATTGGTACAACCCCTCTCGGCTCCCCACTCCCGCCGAGTGGGTGACGGTTCGGCGCGTCCGCGTTAAGGACGCGGTGAACACGGTTTGGTGGTTCTCAAAGGGCGACAACCCCGCCGCCGACAACCGCCGCGTTCTCCAGCCCTATTCCGAGTCGATGAAGTCTCTCATCAAGAAAGGATACAAGGCGAAGATGCGCCCAAGCGGGCATGACATCTCGGACAAGTTCCAGAAGGACAACGGAGGTTCGATCCCGTCGAACCTCCTCACCATCGCGAACACCGAATCGAACTCCGCCTACCTCCGCCTCTGCCGAGAGTTCGACATCAAGCCGCACCCCGCGAGGTTCCCGGCGAAGTTGGTGGAGTTCTTCGTGGACTTCCTCCTCGAAGACAAACCCCACGTCATCGTCGATCCGTTCGGCGGGTCGAACGTCACGGGATCGGTTGCCGAGCAACGCGGGCACCGATGGGTGTCCTTCGAGATGAAGGACGAGTACATCCGGGGTTCGATGCTCCGGTTCCTGGAAGGGCCTCTCTTCGCCGATCCGAAGGTCCGTTCCGTCGTCACGGGAGCGGCCTCCCCCTTGGAGTGACGCCCGATGCCGGGAATCCGCTTCGACAAACTCGCCGAGAAGTTCACCGCCGCACTCGAACTCGCGGGCGCAACGGTACTCCTCACTGGCGCTCCGTCTGCCCGCCCGCTCACACTGGGCGTCATCTCCGAAGGTGAGACGTTTCGCCTTGAGGTGTACCTCTGGGCCGTCACTTTCGGAGGGAAGGGACGCGGACGCCCCGACGAGCGTCGAATCCAACTCACGAACGTAGACCGCTTCACCTTGAAGGCGGGAGTGAAGACAATCCTCGGAGGCTGGAGCGAGGAGGAGGGCGTCTTCGCCTTCTGGGATGTGCGCCGACACCTCGGGTTCTCTGCGGGCTCACCGAGCCTCCAGATTTCCGCGAAGACGCTTCAGCGCGCCGCGAACGTCGGCTTCGCGACGGAGATACGCGACGTGCGCGAGGGGAAAGAGACCGCGATCGCGGTCCACCCGGACTACCTCATGTGGTACCTTCGCGAGTACGAGCGCCTCTACGACTGTGGAGCGGAGGCTCGCGACGCGGCGGGCCTTGTTGATGCGGAGCCGGAGGCGGAGCGCGAGTTCATCGACTCGGGAGCGTCGGACGCCGAGCAATCGCGCCGGCACCAAGTGGTGTCTGTCCTTCGAACCTTCCGAGAGGCACGGTTCCGACCAATGGTCCTTCGGGCCTACGGGTTCCGTTGCTGCCTCACCGGCGTAGCGCTGCGATTGGTGGACGCGGCGCACGTCGTCCCGGTTTCGGACCCGACGCACACCGACGAACCGAGGAACGGGGTCGCGTTGAACCCGCTCCTCCACCGGGCCTACGACGCGGGCCTCCTCGGACTTCTGCCCGGCGGGCGGACCGCGATCCACACGCGCCTCCTCGCGGGCCTCAAGAAGAACAAGTTGGACGCGGGGCTCGAAGTCCTCACCGGCATGATCCCGCAGGAAATGCGGATGCCCGGCTCTCCGGACCTCCGACCGACGGACGACCTCCTCCTCCGGGGCCTCAAGGCACGCGGATGGACCGATGCGGAGATCCGCCGCGCGTCGGCGTGAGTGCGTCCGACACGAATCGGTCTAGCCGCAACGTAGCCGAAAAGAAAACGGCCCCTCTCAGGGCCGTTTTAAGCGAGGCGGACGGGACTCGAACCCGCAACCACCGGATCGACAGTCAACGGGGCGAATGCCCGAACCCCCGACAACACGCGGACTTGCGCGCCATCCTGCCCTCCCCAGCAGCGCCGGGAGCAGCGCCCGGTGCCGAATCCCCGCCGCCGCCCGACCTGGCCGCCGTCATCGCGGCATGGCCAGCGCTCGCGCCCGCCGTCCGCGCGGGCATCGCGGCGATGGTGCAGGCGTCCGCCGTCCGCTGACCCCCACTGACGGCCGACGGAACCGACGAAACCCCTCCCCCGGTGCAGCGATGTGATCCGATCCCGGGCCGCGTAGTGTCTACCGCCAATTCGAGAGGTGCCCATGAACGAACAGCAGGCCAACGCGCTCGCGGAGATCTTCAGCGGAGAGGCATGGAACAGCGGCGGGGGCATCTGGCTCGCCGCCTACTGGCGTGGCGACGGCAAGTACATCGTCTTCTCCGGCGACGCCGTCTGTGAGTACGACAGCGAAGAGGACTTTGACGCGGCGAAGGCGTCGAAGATGCTCTTGCTCGCGAGTGGCGAGGAGGAGTTCTGGGTCGTGGTCGATTCGAAGGGCAGCGTCATGTACCGCGACGCCGACCTGAAAACGGGCTGGCGCTTCCAAGAGGAAGCAGAGCACGAGGCGAAGGGCCTGACCAGCCGCACTGGCGAGCGATTCTTCGCAGAACGCCTCGACGAAGCGGAATGACCATTCGTTGCCCGCCACCTGTGCCACCCGATGGCACGGCGTGGCAGGCGATGGCATGGTTCCTTCGCCGACCGGGTCGGTTGGTGACGCCCGCGGGAACAGCCGCGG
>DDSG01000115.1:13975-22595 GCA_002343325.1 Phycisphaerales bacterium UBA2396
ATAGACAGACTTTGTTTCGGAGTCCGGGGGGCGACGGTCGGGGAGCGCGAGACCCTACCTGGGGGCGTCGCGGCGGCCGTGCCCGACGTGCGGTTCAGTTGGACCGATGGGTAACGCGTCTGCCCGCCCGCGAGGACGTGCAGAAGAGTCGCTTCCGGCGGGTGCTGGTACAATCCGTCCGAGGCTTCAACTGTGGGGCGGGACCCAACATGTGCGACGCCGGGTAGTCGCGGTACAATCTGTTGAGTCAAACGGGAGCCGATCATGAGCGGGCGCGTCGGGCACAGAAAACGGTTGGTGTGCGTTAGCGCGGCGAATCTTCGTGAGAGCCATCTCTATCTCACGGGACACACCGATTTCTTCCCCGCCGACGCATTTGGCCCGTCATCGGGGAAGACCGGAACCGGCAGGCCTGTCCGCCTTGACGTTGACGGATTGCCCGAGCCCGTCTTCACCGACATCCCGACCGACGCCCGCACCGGAAAACCACGTCGGTTCTTTCGCAAGCGCGCTTGGGTTAGCGAGTTCTTCGCGCGGCACGGGATCAAGCCGGGCGACACCATCGCAATCGAGCGAATCAGCGCGAGGCGATTCAGAGTGCTCCCCTTCGATGCGAAGGAGCAGCGTCAATGCCCCACCACCTTCGACTTCTCACGCGAGCCCGAAGGCGACGGCCCCACGGTCATTGAACTGTTCGCCGGGTGCGGGGGCATGGCGCTCGGCTTCAAGGAAGCCGGTTTTCGTACCGTGCTCGCCAACGAATGGGACAGGGACGCTTGCGATAGCCTCCGCGCAAACATCACGGAACGGGTGCTCAACTGCGCCATTCAAGAGATTGAGAAGTTCCCAAAGGCGGACGTGGTGGCGGGCGGGCCACCATGCCAAGGCTTCTCCAACCTTGGCGAGCGCGTGCCCAACGATCCCCGAAATCAACTCTGGCGGCACTACGTCCGGTGCGTTGAACAAGTCCGGCCAAAGGTATTCGTGCTGGAAAACGTCCCGCCGCTCTTGAAGTCCGCCGAGTATCAGGAACTGAAGCGAATCGCGGAATCACTCGGCTACCGGGTCGATGGGCGGATTCTGAACGCGGCGGACTTCGGGGTTCCCCAAACTCGAAGGCGCGCCATCGTCATCGGATCTCGCATCGGCGAGCCGACGTTCCCTGCGCCGACTCATGTCGACCCGCTGAAACGAAATCTCCTAAATCAACACCTCACGCCTTGGCGCACCGTCCGCGATGCGATCGGGCACGTTCCGTTGACTCCAACGGGAATCAACTGGCATATCGGGAGAAACCCGACACCGAAGTCTCTGGAGCGCTACCGCTCGGTTCCGGCTGGCGGCAACCGTTGGAACCTCCCTCTTCACCTCATGCCGGATTGCTGGAAGAGGAAGACCAAGGGCGGGACGGACTTATTCGGGCGCCTTTGGTGGGATCGTCCGTCGGTGACAATTCGCACGGAGTTCTACAAGCCGGAGAAGGGCCGCTACCTCCACCCGGTGGCCCACCGACCGATCACACACCTTGAAGCGGCGCTATTGCAGAGTTTCCCGGACGACTTCAAGTTCTGTGGCACGAAGATCAATGTCGGCATCCAGATCGGGAACGCGGTTCCCCCGGTGCTGGCGGAAGTAATCGCGGAGCATGTCGCCACGATGCTCGGGGCTACCCGCCTGCGGCAGCTTCGAATCAAGACCGTCGGGTAGAAATCCACTCCTCGCGCCCCAGTTGTGGCAATCCCAGCCGTCTCAATGTGGCTTGGTCAGATTCCCAGCGCCCGCACAGCACTCGAATCCCCTCCGAAGCCAACGCTTTTCTGGCATCGCGTGCGCGCTTCGACGGGTCGCGCTGAACGGCCAACGTGTCCAAGGCAACCGTTGAGATTGGCTTTTCCAAGACCAGCCGGAACGCCTGGGTTACTCGCGACTGACCACTCGTCTCAGCCAAGATCGCGGTGCGAACTGCGGGATCGAGGTGAAGCAGAAAGTTCTCCGCAAGCGGAGCGCGACTGGCCAGCCACCGGACGGCGTTGTTGGCAGCCTCACGCTTGATGCTGCGTTTGCCATCTCGGTTTGGGGCATTCAGCAGACCGGCAGCCGCGCGAAAGACGCCGACGGAGAAGACCGACGAATCGTCGTCAGCTGAAAGCAAGACGCAGACATGATCGATGCCTTCCGGCGGGATCATCCAGTTGGTCTTCAGCGAGAACTTGATGTCGACTTGGTGACCTTGGATGATGGTGTCGATGCCTTGCGACTGCTTCTCCAAGCCCAGTTCATGCAGCACCTCGTGCTCGACTCTATTGCCGAGGTACAGCTTCTCGCTCTGGTTCACCTGTTCCACGCTATAGCGGCGAGTCCTCGCCCCGTCGATCACCCAGTCAATAGCAGTGCGAATGCCGCGGCCGATAGCCTCGATCCGGTCCTCCGAGCAGATCCAATCAGAAACCGCCGACACGCCAGGGTCTGCTTCGCGGTCGTGTGGGTCGACGGTCTCCATAAAGGGTAGCGTATCGTGACCGAGATGGACTCGCTATCACCACAGGACCGAAGCCGGTTGATGGCTCGAATCCGCGGAAGGAACACGAAGCCTGAACTGGTCGTTCGGCGCATCGTGAGGCAGCTGGGCTGCCGTTACCGGCTGCATGGCCGCGGGCTGCCCGGCAGTCCCGACCTCGTATTGCAGGATCGGTTGCTGGTGATTTTCGTCCACGGATGCTATTGGCACCGGCACTCTTGCTCGCGGGGGCAGTCTGTTCCAGCGGTCCGTAATCGGTTCTGGAACGACAAGTTCCGGGCCAACATCGCTCGGGATCAGCGCGTGCGGCGCAAACTGCGACGGATGGGGTGGCGCGTGATCACAGTTTGGGAGTGCCAGACCAAGCCCTCCAAACAGCCCTCGCTTGAACGTCGTTTGCAACGACTGCTGATTTTTTCGTGACACGCGCTGCGAATTGCCACCCGCGCCGGAAATAAGGGTTTGGGGGGTGGGCCTGTCGCCCGACACCCTCCGGCAAGGAGACCACCGTGACCCGAATCGGACTGACCCTCGATGAGCACTTCGACCTCCGCGTGAAGCCCCGGGCGGGTGCGGACCCCGCAGTCCATGAGGCGGCACAGGAGGAACGGGACCAGATGTTCCCGATGGCGACCGTCGCGGCATCGCGCCACCTGCGGTCCCGCGGCTATGACTGCCGCCCGGCGATCCTCGACGCGTTGATCCGGCAGGGGGTGGTCAAGCCGTCGGCGCCCGACGCTTGGACGCAGGCCGATGTGGACACCGCAGCCGATCACCTTGAAGAGGCGGGCATTCTCACGCCGTATGCGGCGATGTGCATGGCCCTGGGGTGCCGGTACGCCGACTTCCTGCGTCCGCTGCGCGAGGCCGCCGAGCGTGAGTCGGTCAAGTACGGTCGGCCCGTTCGGCCTGACGACCAACTGTTCACCATGCACCGTGTGCCGCCCCGCGAGAACGCTCCGGCGGTGATCTCATTCACGCTTTGCGACGACATCCGCGAGAGGCTCGAGCGTGGCGAGGAGGTCTAATGCCCGACCCCTCACCGATCGAGATTGAACTCACGCCCGACCTGCTCGACTACGCGCGGCGGGTTGGATTCGCAGCGGCCAAGCAGCACTGCGAGCCGGGCGTCAGCCACGACGATGTTGTGCAGGAAGCCCTCCTCCACCTGATCGCCAAGCCGCCCGTATGGGACCCGGCCCGGGGTGCGAGCCCGAAGACGTTGATCTTCGTAATCGTGAAGACGGCGGTGCTGAAGCACGCGGAGCGAGAAGAGCGTGCCCTCAGGAACTTCAAGACGCTGCGCGTGGCCGCAGACACGAGACAGAACGCAAGCGAGGGCGTCTACGAGGATCCCAAAGGACGGGAGATCGCCAGCAGCCGGACGGTCGGCCTGTCGCAGTCGTCCTGGGCAACGGAGGACGTGCTGGAGTTCATCGACAACGAGGACAGCCGAGCGCTGTGCCGCACGATCATGGAGTGCGACGGGAACGTGAGCGAGGCCGCGAGACGGCTCGGCATGAAGGAGAGCACGGTCAGGTACCGGCTCGGTTTGCTGATCCCGAAGCTGCTGGCTAAGGGCTTCAAGGTTGTCTCAGAAGGAGAGTTTCATGAACGGAAACGCGGTCAAGGATGACCTGCTGCTCACGGCCGCCGAGGTTGAGATCGAGGCCGCGGGCAAGGATGCCCGCCCCAAGATCAGCGTCGTCGCCTACACGGGCCGCATCATGCGTGTGCCCGGCTGGGGCGACATCGCGATCGACCTGGCGGGTTTGGAAGCGGGCGGCCAGGTGCCCCTGCTGGCCGACCACAACGCCACGGTCGGCAGCGTCGTCGGCCACGGTGAACCTGCCGTCGCCAACGGGCGGCTGATGGTCGCGGGCGTCGTCAGCGGCGCTGGCGAGCCCGCGCGGCATGTGGTGGAGATGGCCCGGGGCGGATTCCAGTTCCAGGCGTCGGTCGGTGTCGCGCCCACCGAGCATGAGCGGGTGAAGCCGAACCAGTTGGTCGAGGTCAACGGGCGGTCGCTGTCGTCGCCGGGCGGGTTCACGCTTGTGCGCAAGGGGCGGCTGCGGGAAGTCAGCATCACGCCGTTGGGGGCCGACGCGGAAACGTCGGTGGCCATCGCGGCTTCACGTCAAGGACGGACGAACATGGCGGACATCGCACACGAGGATCAGATCCGCGCCGACGAGCGCGACCGGCTGAAGGAGATCGAACTGACCTGCCGCCCCATCTTCGCGGGTGGGGGCGAGCGGGACTGGGGCGTGCACCAGAAGCGGGTGGACGACATGAAGGCCAAGGCCGTCGCGGGCGACATGACCGTCAGCGAACTCCGCGCGGGCGTGCTTGAGGTCCTGCGGGCTTCGCGCCCCGTGTTCTCCGGCGTCATCACTGGCGGCGGCTCAGGCCACATCCCGCGTGCCCGGGTGATCGAGGCCGCCATTCTCAAGCGGGCGGGCTTCGCCGCGCTCGCCGAGAAGGCCCTCGGCCCGGCGTGCATGGAGGCGGCGGACGACCTGCGCGTGGCCCACACCCTCGACCTGTGCCGCGCGGCGCTGCAGCACGAGGGAATCGACGCCCCGGCCGACCGCGAGGGCATGGTGCGTGCGTCGCTGACGACGCACACGCTCACCGAGGCACTCGGTGCCGCCGTCAACAAGGTGCTGCTCGACGGTTATCAGGAGAGTCCGGCGACCTGGCGGTCCTTCGCAGGCGTGCGGAGCGTGCCGGACTTCAAGACGGCTACGGCGATCCGCCCCTCGTTCACGGGCTCGCTGCAGCAGATCCCGCCCGGCGGCGAGTTCAAGCACGGCGGGGCCGACGAGGCGACGACCCAGTACAAGGTGGACACGTACGGCAAGATGTTCAGCATCGACCGCCGCGACCTCATCAACGACGACCTGTCGCTGTTCGACAGCGTCGCCCGCGCGATGGGCCAGGCGGCCATGCGGAAGCTCAGCGATCTGGTGTACGACACGCTGATGTCGAACGCCGGGGCGTTCTTCTCCGCGGGCAACGGCAACTACATCACCGGAGCCGACACCAACCTCAGCACGGACGGCCTGACCAAGGCCATCACCGCGATGCTCACGCAGCGGGATGCCGAGGGCAACGACCTGGACCTGCGACCGACCCGTCTGGTCGTGCCGCCGGAACTCCAGACGGTGGCCCGCGCCGTGCTCGAGAGCGAGTACATCGCGGCCCAGACGAACCTGCCGACCGGCAACAGCCTGCGGAACGCAGTGGGCCTCGAGGTCGAGCCGCGCCTGAGCAACACCAAGAAGTACGGCACCAAGGCCTCGACGAAGCACTGGTACCTGTTCGCGGCTCCGGCGGCGAGCCCGATCATCGTCGGGTTCCTCAACGGCCAGCAGACGCCAACGGTCGAGTTCTTCGGGCTCGACCAGACGGTGAACAAGTTGGCGGTGTCGTGGCGTGTCTACTTCGACTTCGGCGCGGCCCTGTGCGACCCGCGGGCGGCGGTGCGGAGCAAGGGCGAGGCGTAAGCAGTCGGCGCTGGTGCGGCCGGGGGTGGTTGCGGGCTGCCCCCGGCCCTTCTCACACACGGATCACGGATGACGCACGCCGCGCCGATCGCGGCGGCGCGATGGGTGCGCACTCATGGACGAGATCAAGAACACGACCGGAGGTCAGACCGCCATGCACCCGCTGCTCACCTATCGCGAGGCGGCAACGGTGCTCGGCGTCACGCCGCGCACCGTCTGGACGCTTGTGCAGGCCGGGACGCTGCCCGCAGTGCGTTTCCGACGCAGCGTGAGGATCGACCCCGCTGACCTGCGGCGGTTCATCGAGCGAGCGAAGAGCGCGACGCAGGGGGTGGGCCATGGGTGAGCCCATCGATGTCGTGTTCGACGCGCTCACGCGAGCGGGATGCCCTCCCAAGCGACACGGCGAATCGTGGTCGGCCCGATGCCCGGCGCACGAAGACCACAATCCGTCGCTGTCGATCGGCGTCGGCACGGACGCCCGAGTCCTCCTGCACTGCCACGCCGGTTGCCCGGTCGAGGCGATCGTCGGCATGCTCGGCCTGGCGATGAGGGACCTCATGCCTGCGCCGGCGGCCGCGGCGAGGGGGATGCCCGCTTCGCGCAAGGGCGCGAGCGATGCCACCTTCGCCACCTCCGACGAAGCGATCGCAGTGCTGCAGCGGAAGCACGGAGCGATTGCTGCACGCTGGACCTACACCGACGCACAGGGCGTCTCCGCTGGAGAGGTGGTCCGTTGGAACCCGCCCGCAGGTGGAAAGGTCGTGCGCCCAATCAGTCGGCGGGGTGATGGCTGGGTGATCGCCGCGATACCGGAGCCGCGGCCGCTCCTGAACCTGCCGGAGTTGTCGCGGTTGCCCGACGGCGCGTGGGTCTACATCGTCGAGGGCGAGACGTGCGTGGACGCGGCCCGGGCCATCGGCCTCGTCGCCACGACCAGCGCTGGCGGCAGCAAGGCGGCGGCCAAGTCCGACTGGTCCGTCATGAAGGGCAAGGTCGCGGTGATCCTCCCCGACCATGACGCCGCGGGCGATGCCTACGCCGACGAGGTTGCAGGTCTCTGCCACGCCGCTGGCGCACAGGAAGTCCGCGTGGTGCGGCTCGCCGAGCACTGGCCCGCGGTCCCACCCGGTGGCGACATCGCTGATGTGCTGGCGATGGAAGGCGGCGATCCCGAGGCCGTGTACACGAAGATCAACGCTCTCGCCGTGGCGGCCGAGGCAGTCGCACCGGAGGCACCCGTGGACGACAGACCGGACGACCGCCCCGAGTTCGACCTCACCGCGCTGTTCTCCGCCGCCACCGCTGAAGTCCGCGAGTACTTCGCCGACCTGGCCCGCTCGACGCAGACGCCACCGGACATGGCTGCCCTGCTGGGCATGGCGGTCGCGTCGGCGTGCATCTGCAACGTGGCGTGCGTCCGTGGACATGGCGATCACATCGAGCCCGCCCCGCTGTGGGCGCTGGTGCTCTCCGAACCGGGCACGCGCAAGTCAGCCGTGCTCGCGGAACTGTTGCGGCCGATCCTGAAATGGGAGGTAGACAAGGGCCGGGAGATGCGGCCCGTCATCGCCGCGGCTGCCCAGCGGCAACGCATCACCGAGCGACGCATCCGCTCGATCGAAGACCAGGCGGGCAAGGTGGCCGACCCGTTCAAGCGGGCTGTTGTCGAAGGCGAGGCGATCCGGCTCGCCCAGGAGATGGAAGCGACGCCCGTGCCGACCGCGCCGGCGCTGCTGGCCAGCGAGCCAACGCCGGAAGCGCTCGTGCGTCAGATGAAGGAGAACCACGGCCGCGCCCTGCTCGCCAGCGCCGAGGGCGACGCGCTGGACATCGTGCAGGGCCGATACTCCGGCGTGCGGAACTATGGCGCGATGCTCAAGGGGCACGCGGGCGATCCGATTCGTGCGCAGCGAGTCGGGCGACCCTCCGACGTGATCGACCGACCGGCGCTGGCCGTGGCGCTGTGCGTGCAGCGGGCGGCCGTCGAGGCAGTGTGGTGCGATCCGCAGGCCGAGGGGCGTGGCCTGCTCGCTCGCTTCGCCGTCATCGCCCCGCCCGATCTCGTCGGCATGCGTGACGTGCGCCCTGAGCCGGTGCGTGCGTCCGCCCGCGAGGCGTGGCAGGTCGCCCTCACCCGCCTGCTGTCGTTCGAGCCGAGCGACGATGCTGACAGGGGCCCAGCCGTCATCTCGCTCTCGCCCGAGGCCGACGCCCTTTACCACGCCTTCCAACTGCGCACCGAGGCCTCGCTCGGGTTCGGCGACCTGGCTGAGCGTCGCGCATGGGGCGGCAAACTCTGCGGTCTCTCGCTTCGCATCGCCCTCACGCTGCACGCGCTGGCGACGTGGGGCCGAGCGGACACGCCGAACGACGCACCGCGCATCGATGCCGAGACGATGGCCGCCGCCATCGCGTGGGCCGACTACCTCGCCGCGTCGGAGCGCCACGCGCGGCTCAGCATCACCGAGCCCGCGGAGCAGCGCGTCGTCCGCCGCCACCTCGCCCTCATCGCCCGCCACGACGGCTCGGTCAGCATCCGCGACTGGCAACGCCTCCGCTCGCTGGCGCGGGCGACGGATGCCGAGGCGGA
>DDSG01000037.1 GCA_002343325.1 Phycisphaerales bacterium UBA2396
AACCTGCGACGCGGTGCCGGCCCCCTGGGGGCCGACACCGGAAGACAGGGTGATCCTCACCCTGCCGACGACCGTCGAGGTGACGACGGCGAACGTCTACGCCGACCAGATCAAGTGGATGCCCCGCCACCTCGCCCGCCGCGACAACCGCCGGCACACCGCGCTCCCGGAGCACCCGCGTCCACCACAGCACCACCTCGTCCGCCGCCACCAGCATCCCCAGCACCAGGAACAGCACCAGCCAAAGCCCCGCGCCCCAAGGCCCGAAGTACGACGTCAACGCGTGCGTCACCGCCACGCCCAGCATCCCGCCCGCAAGATCAGGGAACGGCCCGCTCGACTCCAGCACCAACCGCTGCAGCCCGCACACCGACGCCACGATGATCAGCACACCCAGCAGCCGCGTGTACATCTGCGTCACACGCACCCCGATCGCCATCAGCACCACGCCCGCCCCCACGAACCCCGTCAGCACCCACGCCCCCGCCCCAAGCAGCCGCATCAGCGCGTACGCCCACATCGAGCCCACAGGCCCGCACAGGTTCGACACCGCCTCACGCGCCGTCGACGTCGTGTGGCTCGGCCAATCCGACGACGAAAAAGTCGCCAGCGCCACCACCGTGAACAGCCACCCCGCCAGGCCCAGCGCGATCAGCACGCCCCGCGCCCAGCCCCGAATCCCTCGCTGATCCACCTCTTCAGGTTGACCAACGCGACCCGCCTTCGTCCGTTCTTTCGTGTCCTTTGCCATGGCTTTCGCTTCCTGCGTCTTCCGAACCACAGCGTATCGGACGCTCGACCCCAACGGCAAAAAAAGCCGTTCTATACCGATCGTACTCCGAACGAATACCCCGGTATGCTCACCCCATGCTCACCCTGCTCGCCCTCCTGCCCCTCTTCGCCGACCCGTCCATCCAGCGCCTCGATCTCGACGCCGACACGACTCGACAGGTTCTCGTCGACCAAGAGCCCGGCACCTACCTCGGCCACGTCTCCTCCATCCTCCTCGACGATCGCGCCACCATCCTCATCGCCTACCCCAAAGGTCACGGCTCCGGGCCCATCATCCTCAAACGCTCCACCGACGCCGGCAAGACCTGGTCCGATCGTCTCCCAACACCCGACTCCTTCGCCACCAGCAAGGAAACTCCCACGCTCTTCAACCTCGGCCAAGGCAACCTCATCCTCTTCTCAGGCCTCTTCCCCATCCGCGCCGCCCGCTCCAACGACCACGGCCGCACATGGTCCCAACTCGAGCCCATCGGCTCGTTCGGCGGCATCGTCGCCATGGGCGGGCTCGCCGAGCTCCCTCAACGCAAACTCGTCGCCTTCTTCCACGACGACGGCCGCTTCTTCACCCAAGCCGGCAAAGCCGCCGGCACCTTCTCCCTCTTCCAGACCGATTCCGCCGACCGCGGCCTCACCTGGTCCGCGCCCCGCGCCATCTGGTCCGGCTCCGATATCCACCTCTGCGAACCCGGCGTCCTCAAGTCTCCAGACGGCAAGCGCATCGCGCTCCTCCTCCGCGAGAACCGCCGCAAGAAGCCCTCGCACGTCATGATCACCGACGACCACGCCGTCACGTGGTCGGTGCCCAGACCGCTCCCCATTGATCTCACCGGCGACCGCCACACCGCCGTCTACGCATCCGACGGCCGCGTCGTCATCACCTACCGCTGCATGATCGAGAACGACCCGTGGAAAGGCGATTGGGTCGCCTGGATCGGCGACTGGAACACCATCGCCTCCGCCGCCGACGGCCAGCAGCCTCCGCCCAGTTCCTCGGTCCTTGTCCGCCTGAAAGACAATCAGTCTTCCTGGGATTGCGGCTATCCCGGCCTCGAGCGCATGCCCGACGGCACGTTCGTCGCCACCACGTACGGCCATTGGACCAAGGGCCAGCAGCCCTGGATCCTCTCCGTCCGCTTCACTTTGGACGAGATCGACCGCCTCGTCACGGCGGCGAAGTAAACCGGCGGAACGTCGCCACGTACGCGAGAGACAGGCTCTGCCCGCGATCCGTCGGGCCCCGCTCTTCATACGCCACCAGCGACATCGACGCGAACGACCGCCCCGTGTGGTCCACCAGCGTCCCCGCCGTCGGCGGCTGCAGTAACTGCGCCGTGATCGCATCCCGCAGGCCCCACAGCCCGCTCTCGCTCGACGCCACCAGCCGTCCGCGCACCTCGATCACCAGCTCCACCAGCCCCGTGCTGATGGTGTCGGGGATCCACGACCCGAGCTGCGGCCCCGTCACGAGAAACGAACCCTGCTTGCCGATCACGAACCGGTGCGGCCCGCTCCCGAACAGGTCCATCGATTTGAAGCTGCTCGCCATGCCGACTCCCTTCTCAGGGCTCCGCGCCCGCGTCCGTCATCGCCACCGGGTCCGCTGCGCCGTCGGGCGAGACCAGCACCAGCCGCAGCGACCGCTCCGCCCGCGGCGCACGACCGTCAGACGAACCCCCGCGAACGTCCGCCGTCGACGACAGCACCACCGCCGTCGCCGTCAGTCGCCGCCGCCGACCATCCGCCCCCGACGGCGCCGTCACGATCGTGAGCGTGCCCGTTGTTCCGGGCCGAACATCGCCCCAGTCTTCGCGCACCAGCTCCTGGCGGAGCACCACGATCGTCCGTTGCTCGGGCACGTCGGCGAAGACGGCGTACGGCCCGGCGTCGCTCCATTCCACAACCTCGCGCGCTGGCTCACGCGACAATGTCACATGCGTCACGTTCTCGAGCGTGATCCCGGCGAATCGAACCACCCTGGGCTGCAGCATCAGCATGTCTCACTCCCCCGCTCAGCCGCGGACCATCGAGATCGCGCGGAGCGCACGACGCGCCTCGACCACGCCGTCACCGCCCGAATCGACCGCCACCGACACGCGCATCCGTTCTTCCTCGAATCGCCTTCGGTACCACTCGGCTCGGGTCCAGCCGGCCGACCGTTCTCCCAGCAGCCCCGACGCGGCAGACCAGATCACCGCCAGAGCGCCCAGGCAGACCAGGCGCGTCAGTTCCGCGTCGACGCGCACCGCCGACGCCGGCAGCCGCCCGGGCCCTTCCGATCCGTCGGGTTCGAACCCCGCCATGCGCAGGACCTGCGACTCCACGAGCGCGATCTGAGGCCGGAACGTCGTGATCGTCGTCTCCTGGCTCGTCACGCCCGTCGGCGGGATCGCCGCGTCCGTCGACCGCTCGCGCAGGCGAGAGATCGTGAGCTGCGTCGCCGACAGCCGTGACACGACCTCGTACGGCGTGCCGCCGACCACAGCCACGTGCCCCGCGCCGATCCCGGCCGTATCGAGCGCCACCTCGGGCGACGCGATCGTCAGCGTTGTGCCCGCGATCGAGCCCGAACCTCGGCTCAGCCGTTGCCCCGCCCACGCCAGATCCCGGAACACGTTCGGCTCCAGCACCAGCACGTCGCGATCCCTGGCCATCACCACCATGACCCACCTCCATCGTTTCAATCCGCGGCGGAGCCTCTCGGCCCCGCTCGCGATCCCCCACCCGCGCCAACCCCTTCCGATCGATCCCCGACCGGTGCAATCAGGTCGTCGAGAGCCCGCGCACCATCGCGTGGGCGTTCTCGTTGCGGAACTCCATCGTGTACTCCCCGATCACCTGCCCGTTCACGCGGTCGCCGCTGTCGCCCAGCGGCTTGTAGTGGAAGCTGCGGCCACGCAGCGGCAGAACCTCGATCCGCGAGCTGTCCAGCAGCAGCACGCTGTCGGCCGGCACCCAGCGCGACAGGATCACGCGGCAGACGCCAAAGTCGCTCTCGTACACGCCCACCATGTCGCGGACGCTGGTGTCCTCGGGCTGGTACGAGCGCATCGAACTGACGAACGAGTTGATGCGACGCTTCTGCAGGCCGCCGCAGACGATCGTGTCGATCTGCCCGCTGCTCTGCTCCCACGTGAGGCGCAGAGCGGCGTTGAGCACGGCCTCGTTGAGGTCGCTGCCCGCGCCCCCGCCGCTGGGGATGCCCCCGGCGCCGGGCGTGAAGACGTTGGTCGCGATCTGCCGCACGATCCCGTTCATCGATCGGCGGACGCTGGCCCCGCCCTGCGGGCTGCTGGCCGGCGCGGTGCCGTTGATCACGCAGTTCTCCAGGTCGCGGAGCAGCTCGCGCATCCGCTCCTGCTTCTGGTAGTCGACTTCGTCCTGCACGCCGTAGGACCGCACGGCCTGCATCGACCCGGACACCTCGACGGTCGCGGTGAAGATCTGGGTGTAGTTCTGCCTGCGGACACGGCTGGTGAATCGCGCGGCGTTGGCGTCGGCGCCTTCAAGGGCGGCGTTGCCGAGGATGAAGAGACGCCGGCCGTTGGTCAGGGTGACCTTGGTCGTGCCGCCGTAGCCGCGGACGACCGTGAGCACGTTGCCGACCACCGCGGTGACCTGCATGACTTCGGTGCCGCCGTCGGGCCGGACGAGGTCGCCGACCTGGAAGCGAGAGCCGTTGTTGACGGTCAGGCTGGTGGCGTTGGCGCCGTCGGGTGTGAAGGTGGTCTGGTTGAGCGTGTCGGTGTTGGGGAGGAGGGTGTCCACACTGCTTACCCGTCTGACGCCCAAGGAATTCACGTGGGGACAGAATGGGGTCAGCGACCGCGCGGGCGCTCGCTTGTTCTCCCGGCCTCCCGTATAGTGGTTCGATCAAGGCCACAACCCAACCGCTGGGGTAGGGACCCCGCCTTGGCTCGTCGTTTGGATTTTGGTAAGATGCCGCCATGACAGTCGCCTCGATCAATGCTCGGAAGCTCCGCGGTGGGTACTACACCCCAGCAAGGGTCGCTCAGTGGGTTGCGCGCTGGGCCGTACGCGCCGGTACAGACCGCGTTTTGGAGCCGAGCTGCGGTGACGGTGCCTTTTTGGAGGCAGCCGCTGTCGAGCTGTCGCGGCACGGCACGCTTTGGGCGGAGGAGTTGCCCCAACTGATTGGGATTGAGCTCGTACCCAACGAGGCCGAGAAGGCGCGTCACCGCACAGAAGCGGTGTTGGCGGCAGAAAGAGTGGGCGTCAGTGAGGGCGATTTCTTCGACTGGCTCAAGACGGCTGAGCCGGCATCGTTCGACGCGGTGGTCGGGAACCCGCCCTTCATTCGCTACCAGAACTTCCCTGAGCCGTCGCGGTCGCAGGCGATGGCGTACATGGAGTCGCGGGGCCTGCGACCAAACCGCCTCACCAACATCTGGGTGCCCTTCGTGGTTGCTGCGGTCGCGATGCTCCGCGAGGGCGGGCGGCTCGGCATGGTGATTCCCGCCGAGCTTTTGCAAGTGACTTACGCCGCGCAGTTGCGACAGCACCTCGCCGATTCATTCCGTCGCGTCACCATCTATGCCTGCAACGAGATGTTCTTTGAGAGCGCGGAGCAGGAGGTTGTACTTCTGTTGGCCGAGGATAGACTCGCAGGTACCGATCCCACCAACAAGTGCGATGTCTCGCTTGTCGAAGCCGGAACCGTGGCGGAGCTTCTCGCTTCTAGCCCCCGGCGGCCGAAGCGGGGCGAGCGCCCGAAGGTGGTGCAGCACGACACAGAGAAGTGGCTCAAGTACTTCCTGGACGCCGCCGAAATCGACTTCATGCGTTCGCTGAGGGAGCACGCCGAGATCGCGACTCTGGCGGTGCATGGCAGCATCGACGTCGGTGTTGTGACCGGCAACAACGATTTCTTCGTGCTGACGCAGGAGCAGGTCAACGCCCACCGATTGACTGACTTCGTCGTTCCGATGGTCGGTCGGTCGAACCAGCTGGCCGGTGCTGTGATTCGCGGCGCGGAGTTCCGGGAGCTTGCCGCGGCGGGCAAGCCCGTATACCTGCTGCACCTCGCGCAGCGCATCCTGTCAGAGTTCACCGCAGGTCTGCGCCGACTGATCGCGGCGGGCGAGGAGCGCGGCGTACACCTGGGCTACAAGTGCAGCATCCGTGATCCTTGGTACAGGGTGCCTGCGGTATGGGAGCCCGATTGCTTCTTCTTCCGCCAGATCTATGACTTCCCGCGCATCGTCGTGAACAAAGCGGGCGCAACTTCGACCGACACAATTCATCGCTTCCGTTGCTCCACTCCTGCGGCGAAGGTCGCGGCCAATCTGTACACGCACCTGACCGCGGCTTCTGCGGAGATCGAGGGCCGCAGCTACGGCGGCGGCGTGCTAGAGCTCGAACCCACCGAGGCCGAGCGGCTGCTTGCGCCACGTGTACTCAACGGTGCGATGCCCATCGAGGAGGCCGACAAGCTCGTGCGAGGCGGGCGGCTCGCGGAGGTGCTTGAGCACAACGACCGGGTCGTTCTGCAGGAATCGCTCGGGCTGAGCAAGACCGACTGTGCAAAGCTTCGGCGGGTGTGGATCAAGATGCGCGACCGCCGCATGTCGCGGCGACGTGGGGCTTAGTCCTCTTCCTCGCCCTCGGCTTCTTCAGGCTCGACAACTTCTTCCCCGGCCGCTTCGAGCGCCCGCTTCTGAGCCGCAGAGGGTTTATCGTGCGGAGCCATGCCGTCGTACCGCGCGTGATACGCGGCCTGCACCTGATCAGAGAATCGGTCGATTCGGAGCGGGCTCCCGGGCGGGGGCCAGTTTGCATCGACCGTACCTGTCGTCGGGTCCCACATCACCAGCGACACAACTTCCGCCTTGTGCGGAACGTCGATGGGCGAGCTCCGGCCGACAAGGCGGTCGAGCATCCGCGTGAATCGTTCGCGGGTCTGGCCGGTTAGGCAGGGTGTTGGAATGATGACGACAAAGCCGACGACCGCGTATGGGAATCGGATGTGCACGGTCGTCGCCTCCGTGCCCAGGTCGTTCACCATGTTCTGAAAATTCTTGCCGACACTCGCCGTGTCGTTCAGCGTCTTGCTGTCGGAGACGAACCGAATGCCGTCGGGTCGGTAGCCAACGTCGTAGTTTTGTGGTCGGATGCCGCCGATGATGCGGACAGGGCCAACTTCGACAGCGTCTGGTCGTGCGGGCAGCAGCGCCTTCTGGTTGGGTGTGATGACGTCGATCCCGCCCAACATGGTCGCGAGGGCGGACCCGATGGCCTTGTCGAACACCTTGCCGAAGTCGATGCCCTGCTTCTTGTTGAAGGCCTCGTTCTCGCGCCACTTCCGACCCCACTCTTGAAGGTCGGCGGCGGGGATGACGATGGGCGGCATGGGGGCGAGTAGCGGCATGGCACCTCATCATATGTGATCTGTCTGGTGGGCCGCGCGGCACCACCGAAGGTTGCCAGCCTTCGTCTGCTCACGACCGGAGGATTTCGTGCAGCGGTAGGTAGATGCTTCCGGTCTCCGACGCGTGTCGTCGAAGTCGGATCAGTAGCGACACCAGGTCGATCCGCTCTTCGAGAACCCCCATCAAGTGGGCGCCGTCCATGACCAAGATGCTGGCACGACCCCGCTGGTGAGCGGTCAGTCCATCAGACGTGCAACCGTTGATCGACAGGAATACGCCGAGCGTGTTGTCCAGTTTGCGCTGTACCTTTGCGGCGAACGCATCGAGGTCGGCAGCGCCACATGCCGCCTTCTGCCACTTCCCCTCGAACAAATAATCGGTGCCATCGAGTGAGAACGCACCATCGATCTGCTCACCCACGACACGGAAGGATGCCTTGGGATCGAGATCGAACAACTCGAAGATGTCGTACATGATGCGCTCTAGGGCATACCCGCGCGCCTGCATGTCGTCGGACATCACGAACTGCATATACCGCTCGCGGATCTCGCCGAGCTTGAGTCGAACCGCGCCACTTCGGGCCAGACGATCGCTTTCTCGACGTTGGCGCTCCGCCACGGCATCCAGCTCGTCTGTAGCGAGATCGTGGGTATCAACCAGCGTCCGGAGATGTGCAACCGCTTCACGGGCTCGCTTCGCCTTCTCCTCACCGCCCTCGAGTCGCTCCAAGTGCTTGAAGCTGGTTACCGCACAGACCTCGTGGCACAGTCGTGTTAGGGCGGCGACGTGTCTGTCCTGGTCATCGCACAAGCGGTCGACGACGTCTGAGGCGATCTGCCACTTGTAGGTGTCCCAGTTAATCGCACCGAGCACGGCCGCATCCTGAACGCACTGCGTCAGAAAGCTGCGCAAATCACTCTTGTACCAGTACAGCTTCCCCAGGGCTTCCTTGAGGGCGACGACAGCGGCTGGGGCGAGGCGCTTTGACACGACCTGAGCGTACCCGGGGATTACCGTCACTGCCGGGTGCGGTGCAATGCGAAAAATGTTCCGTCGGCGCTGCGAATCCGCCTCCGCGCCGGAAATAAGGGTTTGGGGGATGGGCCTGTCGCCCGACACCCCCCGGCAAGGAGACCACCGTGACCCGAATCGGACTGACCCTCGACGAGCACTTCGACCTCCGCGTGAAGCCCCGGGCGGGTGCGGACCCCGCGTTCCACGAGGCGGCCCAAGAGGAACGGGACCGGATGTTCCCACTGGCGACCGCGGCGGCATCGAACCACCTGCGGTCCCGCGGCTACGACTGCCGCCCGGCGATCCTCGACGCGCTGGTCCGGCAGGGGGTGGTCCGGCCGTCGCAGCCGGACGCGTGGACGCAAGCCGACGTGGACGCCGCGGTTGATCACCTCGAAGAGGCGGGCATCTTCACGCCCTATGCGGCGATGTGCATGGCCCTCGGGTGCCGGTACGCCGACTTCCTGCGCCCGCTGCGCGACGCCGCCGAGCGTGAGTCGGCCAAGTACGGTCGCTCCGTGCCCGCCGACGACCAGTGCTTCGTCATGCACCGCGTGCCGCCGCGCGAGAACGCCCCGGCGGTGATCTCCTTCACGCTGTGCGACGACATCCGCGAGAGGCTTGAGCGTGGCGAGGAGGTCTGAATGCCGGACCCCTCACCCCCCGAACTCGAACTCACTCCCGACCTGCTCGATTTCGCCCGGCAGAAGGGGATCGAGATTGCGAAGGGCTTTCGCAATCCGCGGGTCGATCCCGAGGACGCGGCGCAGCACGCCCTGCTTCACCTGATCGCCAAGCCGCCCAGGTGGGACTCAGCCCGGGGCGCGAGCCCGACGACCCTGATCTACACGATCGTGCAGCGGGCCGTCATCAAGTTCGTCGAGCGAGAGGCTCGGGATCTTCGGCAGTTCCGGATTCTGCACGAGCCAGCGGAATCCTCGCCAGCGGCGGCTGAGAGCGTCCACCCGGACCCTGTTGGAACGGAGATCGCCAACCGCCGCACGGTCGGCCTGGCGCAGTCGTTCTGGACCAAGGAAGACGTGTTCGAGTACATCGACAACGAAGACAGCCGTGCGCTGTGCCAGCTCGTGATGGAGTGCAATGGGAACGTCAGCGAGGCCGCGAGACGGCTCAACGAGAAGAAGAGCACGATTCGGTACCGGTTGAAGTTGCTGATCCCGAAGCTGCTGGCTAAGGGCTTCAAGGTGGTCTCTGAAGGAGAGTTCTATGAACGGAAACGCGGTCAAGGATGACCTGCTGCTCACCGCCGCCGGAGTCGAGATCGAGGCCGCGGGCAAGGATGCCCGCCCCAAGATCAGCGTCGTCGCCTACACCGGGCGCATCATGCGCGTGCCCGGCTGGGGCGACATCGCGATCGACCTGGCGGGCCTCGAAGCCGGGGGCCAGGTGCCCCTGCTGGCCGACCACAACGCCACGGTCGGCAGCGTCGTCGGCCACGGCGAACCCGCCGTCGCGAGCGGGCGGCTGATCGTCGCGGGCGTCGTCAGCGGTGCTGGCGAACCGGCGCGGCATGTCGTGGAAATGGCCAGGGGCGGCTTCCAGTTCCAGGCGTCGGTCGGCGTCGCGCCCACCGAACATGAGCGGGTGAAACCGAACCAATCGGTCGAGGTCAACGGGCGGTCGCTGTCGTCGCCGGGCGGGTTCACGCTTGTGCGCAAGGGGCGGCTGCGGGAAGTCAGCATCACGCCGTTGGGGGCCGACGCGGAGACGTCTGTGGCCATCGCGGCTTCACGTCAAGGACGGACGAACATGGCGGACATCGCACACGAGGATCAGATCCGCGCCGACGAGCGCGACCGGCTGAAGGAGATCGAACTGACCTGCCGCCCCATCTTCGCGGGTGGGAACGAGCGGGACTGGGGTGTGCACCAGAAGCGGGTGGACGACATGAAGGCCAAGGCCGTCGCGGGCGACATGACCGTCAGCGAACTCCGCGCGGGCGTGCTTGAGGTGCTTCGGGCCTCGCGCCCCGTGCTCTCCGGCGTCATCACCGGCGGCGGCTCGGGCCACATCCCGCGCGCCCGGATCATCGAGGCAGCGATTCTCAAGCGGGCGGGCTTCGCCGCGCTCGCCGAGAAAGCCCTCGGCCCGGCATGCATGGAGGCGGCCGACGACCTGCGGGTGGCCCACACCCTCGACCTGTGCCGAGCCGCGCTGCAGCACGAAGGTATCGACGCCCCCGCCGACCGCGAGGGCATGGTGCGCGCGTCGCTGACGACGCACACGCTCACCGAGGCGCTGGGTGCCGCGGTCAACAAGGTGCTGCTCGACGGATACCAGGAGAGCCCGGCGACCTGGCGGTCGTTCGCGGGCGTCCGGTCGGTGCCGGACTTCAAGACCGCCACGGCAATCCGTCCCTCGTTCACCGGCTCGCTTCAGCAGATCCCGCCCGGCGGCGAGTTCAAGCATGGCGGTGCCGACGAGGCGACGACCCAGTACAAGGTGGACACCTACGGCAAGATGTTCAGCATCGACCGCCGCGATCTGATCAACGACGACCTGTCGCTGTTCGACAGCGTCGCCCGCGCGATGGGCCAGGCGGCGATGCGGAAGCTCAGCGATCTGGTGTACGACACCTTGATGTCGAACGCCGGCGCGTTCTTCTCCGCGGGCAACGGCAACTACATCACCGGTGCCGACACGAACCTCAGCACGGACGGCCTGACCAAGGCCATCACCGCCATGCTCACGCAGCGGGACGCCGAGGGCAACGACCTGGACCTGCGGCCGATTCGGCTGGTCGTGCCCCCGGAACTCCAGACGGTGGCCCGCGCCGTGCTCGAGAGCGAGTACATCGCGGCCCAGACGAACCTGCCGACCGGCAACAGCCTCAAGAACGCCGTCGGGCTCGAGGTCGAGCCGCGCCTGAGCAACACGAAGAAGTACGGCAACAAGGCCTCGACGAAGCATTGGTACCTGTTCGCGGCTCCGGCGGCGAGCCCGATCATCGTCGGGTTCCTCAACGGCCAGCAGACGCCGACGGTCGAGTTCTTCGGGCTCGACCAGACTGTGAACAAGTTGGCGGTCTCGTGGCGCGTCTACTTCGACTTCGGCGCAGCCCTGTGCGACCCGCGGGCGGCGGTGCGGAGCAAGGGCGAGGCGTAAACGGTCGGCGCTGGTGGGGCCGGGGGCGGTTGCGGGCTGTCCCCGGTCTTTTCTCTCACGCGGATCACGAATGACGCACGCCGCGCCGATCGCGGCGGCGCGATGGGTGCGCTCATGGTCGAGCAGCAGGACATCCCGCCGTCCCAGATCCAGATCGGGGACATCGCGTTCGGGATCGAGTTCATCGACGTCCCCGATGCCGCCGCGCGTTGGAACGAGGTGATCGACCACATCGGTGCGTGGTTGCTGGCCGAGTGGGAGCGCGAGCAACAGGAAAGCGAGCCGGAGTGACAGCGCAGCACTGCACAGAGTTCGGCATCGTCGTCGCTGCGGGCCAGCGGTACGCCCGCTGGTACGACGATGGCCCGTCGTCCAGCCGCTACGACGGCAGCGATCCCAACGACGTGGAGCGCGCGTATCGGACCGCGTTTCTTGATGCCGCGACGGAAGTGGCCAAGTGGATCGCGCCTGACGAGAAGGCAGTTGAGGCTGCGTGGCGGGCCAGGTGCGATGCCTACTCCGCCGCCCGCGTCGTGCTTTCCTCGGCCGACTACTTCGGTGTGTCCGATCCGGAAACGCGAAGCAGGTTCATCGGCGAGCAAACGGCATATCGGTTGATGCACGCCGCCGACGCAGCGCAAGCCCGTGGTCGTCATCAGGCGTTTGCCACATCTACCGACGCGTGGACGCGACTCTCCGATCTCGGCATCTCTGACGATCGGATCGTCGGGTCGCTGCTGCCCGCGTGGTTCGCTGAGGTGCGGGCGTGGGCGGAACAGCCCGCGAGGCCGACGGTCGTCGCAGTGCCGCCCGTGCTCGATGAGACCGAAGCGGCGCTGCGGCTGACTGCGTTGAAGGAGGGCGACCCGCCCATGCCCGACACCGAGCCCCCGCCGCCGCAGTTCGTCAGTGTTCGCCAGCTCATGGCTGCGTGCCCGGCGCTGCGTCCCGCCGTGATCGACGGCCTGCTCCGCGAGGGCGAGACGATGAACGTGATCGCGTCTCCCAAGACCGGCAAGTCGTGGCTCGTGCTCGACCTAGCGATCGCGGTCGCCACGGGCCGTCCCTGGCTCGGTCGCTTCCCAACGGTCGCCGGCGATGTGTTGATCATCGACAACGAGCTGCATGGCGAGACCTCGGCCAACCGCATCCCCAAGGTCGCCAAGGCACGCGGCCTCGGCACCGACGAGTTCGCCGACCGCGTCTTCATCCGCAATCTCCGCGGCGGGCTTCAGGACATCGTCTCGCTCGCTCCATACTTCCGCGCCGTCGAGCCGGGGCGTTTCCGCCTCATCGTGCTCGACGCCTTCTACCGCTTTCTGCCCGCGGGCATGGACGAGAACGCCAACGCCGACATGGCGTCGCTCTACAACCACATCGACCGGTACGCCGCCGACCTCGGCTGCGCGTTCGTGCTGATCCACCACAGCAGCAAGGGCAACCAGTCCGGCAAGTCGGTTACCGATGTCGGCGCAGGCGCTGGCAGCCAAAGCCGCGCCACCGATGCACACCTCATCCTGCGGCCGCACGAGGAGGCGGACGTGGTCGTGCTCGATGCGGCCGTGCGTTCATGGCCGCCGCAGGAGTCGGTGTGCCTGCGCTGGGCGTTTCCGGTGTGGGACGTGGCCGAGGATATGGACCCCAAGCGGCTCAAGGTCGAATCCCCTCGTCGAAGGATGCGTGCCGATCGCCCACCGCCGCCCGAGGACTGGACGCCGGAGCGCTTCGTCGGCACATTCATGCCGGGCGGCCCGGCGCTGCGCGACGAGATTCTGCTGGCGGCCGCCAAGGACCTTTCACACGCCAAGGCGAGCAGCATGCTCAAACTCGCCGAGGCCCGCGGCCTCGTGCAGCGCGTCCAGCCCGGCCCTTCCGATCGCGTCCGTTTCGTCGTGGCGCGGAGATCCGAGGGTGGCGCGTGAGGGGCGGAGGGGGGTTGCGCGCAAACACGTACGCGCGTATGCCCCCCCGGGGGGCATACGCACCCGGGGGGGTATGGGGGGGAACTCGACCCCCCTTCCCCCGGCGGGTCCTCGGAACGGAACGGCGTTTTCGCTTGGCCCGCGGGAACAGCCACAGGGATAGACAGACTTTGTTTCGCCTGTCCGGGCGCGGGCTGCCCCCGCATGGCCCACATCACCGGAATGTGCCCGATTCGACTTGAACTTCGCCACCCATGACGCCCTCCTGTGTCCGCCGGGCGGCAATTCCGCCGCCCCGCGATTTGGAGACCTGAACATGGCCAAGAAGAACACGACCGGCAAGATGTCCAAGAGCGCCGCCCGCGCCGAGGGCGCAGCCCGCACCAAGCGGAACCTGGCCAACGCGAAGGCGACCGCCGGTTCGAAACACGCCGCCGGCAAGCGGCTCAGCGCCATCAGCGCCGCCGCCAAGGTGCTGGCCGACGCGGGCAAGCCGATGCGAGCGAAGGAGATGATCGAGGCGGCGAGCGAGAAGGGCCTGTGGTCGAGCCCGAAGGGCAAGACGCCGGAGGCCACGTTGTACGCCGCCATCATCCGCGAGATCGCCGCCAAGGGGAAGGCGGCTCGCTTCAGCAAGGTCGAGCGCGGCCTCTTCGCCGCGACGGAGGTCGCATGATCGCCAACGACATCCGCTTTGCGGTTGGCTATGCCCGGCGCTCGACCGACCTGCAGGAGCGGTCGCTTCCCGACCAGAAGGCGGCGGTCGAGCGCTGGGCGCGAGATCACGGCTTCCGCATCCTGCGGTGGTTCGTGGACGACGCCATCAGCGGAACCAGCGCCCGGGGTCGCGACCAGTTCACCCGCCTCATCCATGAGGCGGAGAACGGGCGCGACTTCGATGCGGTGCTCTGCTACGACATGTCCCGGTTCTCGCGCGGCGGCACCAACGAAACCGGCTTCTACCTGCACCGGCTCCGTCTGGCGGGCGTCGAGACACACTTCACCGCCGACGGCATCCCCGACGGCGACGAGGGCGAACTGCTCCAAGGCGTGAAGTCGTGGCAGGCCCGCCAGTACTCGGTGAAACTCTCGCGCGACAGCATTCGCGGCCAGCACTCGACGGTGACCGTGAAGCACAGCGCCATGGGCGGGCGCTCCCCCTACGGCTACGACCGCCAATACGTTTCGACGAACGGGCAGGTGCTCAAGACCGTCCGCACGCTCCCCGATGGCCGTCGCCAGGAGTTCGGCCCCGACGGTCGCCACCTGCGCTTCATTGACCCGAAGGAGAAACTCCCCAAGAAGATGAAGTCTGACATCGTGCGGCTCATTCCTGGCGACCCAAAGCACATCGCCGTCGTGCGCGACATCTTCGACATGTGCGCCAAGGGGCTGGGCTTCCGGTCGATCCTCATCGCGCTCAACGCCAAGGGGATCGAAGGCCCGATGCACGCCCGCTGGAACCAGATGGCGGTGAAGTCGATCCTCCAGAATCCGTGCTATCGCGGGGCGCTGGCGTGGAACCGCCGTACGTTCGGAAAGATCCATGAGGTGGCGTCCGACGGGTCGGCCATCCCGAAGAAGGTGGCGAAGACGACGCGCAACCCCAAGGACCGCTGGATCGTCATCGAGAACGTGCATGAGGCGATCGTGCCGCCGGACCTGTTCTGGAAGGCGCACGAGCAGATGGCCAAGCGCCGCAACGCCGGTGGCCTGGCCCGCCCGACGCAGCGGTACCTCCTGTCCGGGCTCGTGCGGTGCAAGCACTGCGGGCACAACTTCTGGGGCTGCGTGCTGAAGAACAGCGCGGGCGAGATCCGGTACTACGCCGACGGCGGATACCGGTCGCAGGGGATCGGCGTCTGCAAGGCGACGCACATCCAGGCCGCCGCGCTCGACCGCTGGGTGCTGGAACAACTGCGCAGCACCTTCCTGGCCGACAAGGCCGGTGTCGCCCAAGCCATCGAGCAGTTCGTGAAGGCAGCGTGCGGACGCGGTGCGGCCGCAAAGACGCAACCGGACCGCAGCAAGGAACTGGCCGACCTGAACAAGCGGATCAAGACGACGGTCGCGCTGCTTTCCGACAGCGACCTCGCCGACGTCGGCGAACTGCGGACCGCGCTGGTGGACCTGAAGCGCCGCCGCGAGACGCTCGAAGCCGACGTGGCCAACAAGCCCGCGTCCCCGAAGTCGATCGATCCCGACCGCCTGCGGGCCTGGGCACGCGAGCGGATCGCCGACCTTGCGCGGGCGCTCAAGCCCGGCACACCGATGATCGAGGCACGCCCGGCTGTCCATGCGTTCGTCCCGAAGATCGAGATTGATCCCGACCGCAAGGTGGGTACGCTCTTCCTGCCGCGCGACACGTGCAGCGCCCTTCAATCAGCGTTTGTCAGACGGGATACGAGCGCATCCTCGATCCACTCGTGCACGGTGCTCTGGGCCGGGCGCTTGGGGTCGCCCAGGTAGTCGAGCAGCGGCGTCTCGAACGGGCTGACCAGCCCGATCACATCAGAGACGTCCTCAACGATCTCGGGAAGGTCCGCGCCGGCTCCGAAGGTCGGCTTTCCAGTAAAAGGCATGTGAATCCCCTTTCCACCGCCGACGGGGGCGGCACCCCGGCCGTTGTCGCACGGCCTGTGATTTCAGCGTGTGGTTCAGCGTGCGCCGCGCTTGGTCCGCAGGTAGCCCAGGAGGCTGCGGCGGGTTCCGCCCGCGCGGCGGGCCGCGTCGAGCGCGTCTTCGAGCGGGCTGGGCGATCGGTCGCGGCCGGGCCCCATGACCCCGCGGGCCGAGGGCTCGTGGGGCGCGAAGAGGTGCGGCTTGCGGGACTTGACGTCGGCGATGGCCTCGGTGACGGGCGTCGCGGGCGACTTGCTCAGGGCCGTCTCGACCAGGAGCAAGGCCGACTCGATGTCGGAGGCTCGGGCGTCGATGAGCGCCTGCTCGACCTCGCGGCGACGCTGGAAGGCGGCGAGCGTTTCCTGGGCGGTCTCGAGCTCGGATCGCAGTGCGGTGAGCGCGTCTTCGGCGGCCTTGAGCTTGTCCTCGGCCTCGAGCGCGCGGCCGCGCCAGGTGGTTTCGTCTGTTTCGCCCTTGGGCGCTGTCACGTTGGTGGCACCCTGGCTCGGGCCGGTGGTGCCGAGGTTCATTCCTTCATCGGGCATGTGAAACTCCTTGTGGTTGTGGGTTCAGACAGAGGTGTTTTGGGCCTCGTACCCAAGTTCGGCCAGGACGCGGTCGCGCGGGACGCCGAGCCGTGCCTTGCCCTCGGCCGCGAGGACGCGGTCGCGTTCTTCGACAGGCAGCGGCTCGGGCCACTCGATGCGGACGCCGCGGTCGGCGGGTGTGGTGTGGAGGATGCCGGCCCAATCGAGGGCGGCGAGCACGAGCGAGCTGGCGTCGGCGATGCCGCGGCCGTAGGTGACGCGCTTGCGGGCGGTCTTGGCGAGGAGGCTCATGAGGGTGATGCGGAGGGCGTTGGCGCTGGAGAGGTTGCCGACCTTGCCCTGGACGACCCCGCCGGCGAGCGGCGGAAGGCCGGAGATTTTGTCCATGGCCTCGCGGAGCTGGGCGATGTGGGCGTCTTCGCTGGGGCAGGCGGCGTCGCCGCCGAAGGATTCGACGGAGGCGTCGGGGTTGTCGGTGGACCAGATCTGGCCGGGGGCGACGGGCGTGGCGTCGAAGCCTTCGAGCCCGCGGGCGATGAACATTTTGAAGCTCTGCATCGTGACGCGGAAGGCGCGGTCGCTGAGACGGGTGTTGAGTTCGTCCTGGATGGGGATGAGCGGCTCGACCTCGCCCAGACCGGCGTAGTCGAGGGGTTGGGCGATGTTCTGGATGTGCACGACGGGGATGTGTCCGGCGTTCCAGCGGAGGTCGCCCTGGGCGACGAGGCGCTGGTTCTCGTACTCGTGCCAGGTGGAGGCGGAGTAGATCTGGAGGAGTGATTCGTCGCGTCCTCGGGCTTGGCGGATGACATAAGCGCGGATGCGGCGGTAGTCGGTGGGGTCGAGGACGGGGATGCCGCGGCGTGGGTCGATGGCCTCGATGCGGATGGCGTCGGCGGCGCTGTCGAGACCTCGGGGCCCGCGTCGGCCGGCATCGCGGAGCAGGTCGGCGTTGACGCGGACGAGGAGATCGACGTGTCCGAAGATGTGTCCGAGGAGGGCCGCGTCCTGAAGGAGAGCGATGCCGCCGGAAGACTCCCAGATGAGTTCAAGGGCGTGTTCGGCGGCGGCGCGGAGTGCGTCGTCGTTGGCCGTGCTGACGATGCGGATGGGCTTGCCGAAGATGAAGTCGACCATGGACTGGACGCGCCAGGCGATGTCGTTCTCGATGACGATCTCGCGGCGTGGGCCGCCGGCGGCGCCGGTGAGGCGTGGGGGGAGGCCGACTTCCTGGCCTTGGGAGTACCAGGTGCCCGCGGAGTCGCGGGCCGGAGGGCGGGAGGTGGGGGCTGTGCTGAGCGGGTTCCTGTAGTACGTCCAGAATTGATCCAGTCGGGGCATTGCCTTCCTGGTGTGCTCGTCGAGGACGAGCGAGAGATTGGCCTCGTCGAGGCCGACGTCAGAGAACGCGCTGAGTCGATAGGCCATGGCACCTTTCCCCGCGACTCCGGCCCGCGGCGTGCGGGCGGCATACCCCGGGGGAGGTGGGGCGGTGTGGGTGCGCGCGCCGGGGGCGCAGCGCGACGCAGATTTGCGTTTGCGTGTTGCAAGTCGCGGGGTGTGCGGGGCTTGTCACTTGCGGAAAATCGCAACGAATCCGCGTGGGGCGCGGATGGGGCGTTCACGCCGTGCGCACAAAGAAGGTGTCGTCGGAATTCGGGAGGGGCCGGGAGGGGCTTAGCCCACGAATTCGACGCTGGTGTACTGGTCGAGGTTGACCACGACGAGTTCGCCGTCGGGCTTGCGGATCTCGAGGCGGTCGAGCCAGAGCTTGTGGTCCTTGCTGTGGGCGAACCAGGAGCCGGTTTTGGCCTGCTTGTAGGCGACGATCTGCCCTTCGATGGGACGGGTGGTGAGAGTGGGATCGCCGTTGCCCAGGTGGGGAACCTGCTGCGTCACGCGAACGCGCTGACCGGGGGTGTAGATGGGTTCGGTGGCCATGGGGCGGAGTATATGCCCGGGCGCGGGCGGTCCGGGGCGAGGGGGAGGGATGACGGCCGGATCAGCACCCGAGTTCGAAGGCGGTGACGAAGGCGTCGAAGTCGAAGAGGTCGGCGAAGCCGTCGGCGTCGAAGTCGGCGGATCGTCCCTGGGGGCAGGCGAGGCCTTCGAAGCAATCAACGAAGGCGTCGAAGTCGAAGAAGTCGACGAAGCCGTCGCCGGTGAAGTCGGCCGGGCAGCACCAGGTCTGCATTTGGACGTGAGCTTGTGCGGTCAGGCCGAGGGGGTCCTGCACGGTGAGCACGAACTCGTACCAGAACTCATCCTGGGCGTTGCAGGGCTCGGGGACGATGGTGGTGTTGCCGCTGCAGTCGTTGATGGGGGGGTTGGGGTGGGTGTGGTCGTTGTGGTGTGGGAGGATGTCCCAGCGGCACTTGAGGAGCGAGGTGTCGTGCTCGTTGTCGGAGAGAGAGGCGAGGAGTTAGACGGTGGATGGCTCGTGACTTGGGTAGAAAGAGCCATCGACGGGGCTGAGGATCTCGATCTTGGGGGGGGTGTTGTTGACGGTGACGAAGGAATCGGCGGAGTCGGTGAGGCCTGAAGGATCGGTGACGGTGAGGCGCACGTCGAAACGGCGCGGACCGTCGTTGGGTTCGACGAGGTAGAGGTGAGTGGGCGCTGGGAGCGTGCTGGTGGAGCCGTCTCCAAACTCCCAGAGGTACTCAAGGGGCTGCTGTTCCGGATCGAAGCTGGCGGAGGCATCAAACTGGACGGAAAGGGGACCGGGCCCGAACTGCGTGGAGAGGGAGAAGGCTGCCTTGGGGGGCTGGGTACCCGCGTAGGAGATTCGCCTGAGCTGCGAGAAGCCCTGGTAGTTGTAGGAGATGTAGTAGAGGGCGCCGTCCTTGGGGTGCTGGGTGATGCAGACGACGCGGCCGGCGTCGGGCTGGAAGAAGCGGATTTCCTGGGGGTGGTCGTCATGGTCGAAGATGAACTGGTGGATCCATCGCCCGACGAAGTCGCCGTGGAAGTAGGTGTTGCGATACTCGGGAGGGAAGTTGGTGCCGGTGTACCCGACGCCGCCGACGGGGCAACCGCCGGCGAGCGGTCCGCCGGAGACGGGGCATCCGGGTGTGCCGAGCCTGCTCTCGGCGGCGTTTGGGCCGTTGAAGACGCCTGTGCGGGAGTAGCCGTCGTCGTACCAATCGAAGACGGGCCTGGTGTGCATGAAGGTGGGAGTGAGCTCGGAGATGGGTTGAGGCGGGGGGCAGGGGTTCCACCATTGCGGCGTGGCGAGGGTTTCCTGGACGAGGAGATTCTGGAAGCGGAAGAAGGGGATGCCGCAGGTGTCGGCGGGGTTTGGCGTGTCGCGATTGGGCGTGAGGACGGCGGAGTAGGAGGCCTTGGGTGTGAGCCCTTCGAAGAGAGGCCAGCCGAAGTTCTGGCCGGCGTGTGTGACAACGTTCATCTCGTCGAAGGCGCCTTCCATGACGTCGCCGAGATAGAGGACGCCGGGATTGGCGCCGTCGGGTTGGTGATGGGAAGAATCGGGCCTGACGCAGAAGCGGAAGGGGTTTCGGAAGCCAAGCGCCCAGACGCGAGAGGCCGGGGAGCGTGGGTTCTGAGGATCGAACCAGGGGTTTCCGGGGAGCCCTTCGCCGGACTTGGGATCGAGTCGGAGGACTTTGCCGGAGAGGGAGTTGATCATCTGGGCGCGGAAGACGCCGACATCTTCCTGCGGTCGGAGGATCCCGTCGGCGTAGGCGGTGTAGCTGCTGTTGGGCATGGGGCCGCCGGTGTCGAAGCCGTCCCAACTGGCGCCGTCACCGACGGAGACGAGGAGCGAGCCGTCTTCACCGAAGGCGAGGCAGTCCATGTGGTGCCCGAGGTGTGTGGCGACGGGCCCGTCGGAGGGGGTTTGTCCGACGAGGACGAATCGGCTGTTGGGAACGGCGGAGCGGAATTGAGCGGCGTGATCGAGCGTGTAGCGCGTGACGCGGCCGATTGTGTCGTGGTAGTACTCGTTGGTGTTGGGGTTGTAGAGGTCGGTGCCGAAGTAACGAAGATGGTGGTAGTCGACGGTGTAGGCGAGGTAGATAGAGCCGTTGTGCTCGAAATCGGGATCGATCGCCAGGCCGACGAGTCCCATGTCGTACCAGGTGCCGACTTCGTCGCGGATGTCAACGAGAGGAGCAGGTTGGACATTGCCGTTTTCGAAGAGCCTGACGCGGCCAGCTTTTTCCCAGATGATCCCGCGGCCGTCGGGGAGCCAGGCGATGCCGGTGGCCTGGTTGAGATTGTCGACGAGCGTGTGCTCGACAAAGCCCGGAGGGAGCGCCGCGTGCGAGGGTCGGGTGATGCACGTGGCGAACATGAGCGCAAGGGCGGCTGCAAAGGTGGGGGCCGGATTGTGCAAGGTCATGGCATGTCTCGTGGCAACGCCACGACGGCCCCGCGAGAGCGAGGTCCGGCCGAGACGCGGGAGCACCGTACCGGCGACGTTCACCCGATTCAAGGTTAATTGGAGGGAGAGCCCTCGGCGATGACCTGTCTGGCGTGTGCGAGCAGGGCGCGTGCCTCGTTCTCGGACGGAGCTTCGGCGATGAGGCGCATGATGGGTTCGGTGTTGCTGGCGCGGACGTGGAGCCAGGCGCGTTTGGCGTCGAGCCCGACCCATACGCCGTCTTGTCGGTCGACGCGTTCCTTGGCGAAGGCGCGGGCGATGGCGTCGATGGCCGGGGCGGCGTCGTCCTTGCGGGCGAGGTCGACCTTCTCCTTCACGATCGCGTAGGAGGGGATTCCCGCGACGATGGAGCTGAGGGGCGTGCGGGTGTGCCGGAGCAGCGACATCACCATGGCCATGGCGGAGAGAGAGTCACGGACGTAGGTGACGGCGGGCCAGATGACGCCGCCGTTGCCCTCGCCGCCGAGAATGGCGTTCTCGCGCTTCATGGTCTCGACGACGTTGGCCTCACCGACGGCGGTGCGGAGGACGCGGGCGCCGTAGCGTGCGGCGATGTCCTCGATCATGCGGCTGGTGGAGAGGTTGACGACCAGGGCGGCGTCCTTGGTGGGCTTGCCCGCCTGCTTCATCGATTCGAGGAGGGCGATGGCGCCGAGGACGAGGGTGTACTCCTCGCCGATGTAGGCGCCCTTCTCGTCGACGATGGCGAGGCGGTCGGCGTCGGGATCTTGTGCGAAGCCGACGGCGGCGCCCGACTCTCGGACGCTGTCGCGGAGGGAATCGAGGTGTGCGGCGACGGGCTCGGGCGGATGGGGGAAGATGCCGGTGGGTTCGCAGCCCAGGTGGAGGAGTTCGTCGACGCCGAGGCGTTCGGCGAGGTCGCGGGCGCCGACGATGCCCGAGGCGTTGACGGAATCGACGACGATCCGGAGGTCGTTGCCGACGGACCAGGAGTCGGGCGCGAGCCCGTGATCTTCGAGTGCGTCGGCGACACGGGCGATGTGAACGGCTGCGGAGGCGACGTCGGCGGAGAGCGAACCGATCGCGGACCAGGGGGCGAGCGCGGGGCGCGACTCGTGGAAGCGGGCGGCGACCTGGGCGGCGATGGGAGCGGAGGGTGCGCAGGCGGAGCTGCCGTGGAGACCCCGGCCGTCGGCGAAGAGACACTTGAGCCCGTTCCACTGCTGCGGGTTGTGGCTGGCGGTGAGGACCATGCCGGCGACGAGGTGGTCTGGGTGGTCGGCGGCGTGGCGATCGACGAGGACGGCGGTGGTGGGGGTCATGGCGACGCCGAGATCGAGAACCCGGACGCCCGCGGCGAGTAGCCCGGCGCACGCGGCGTGATGGACGAAGGCGTTGCCGGCGCGGCCGTCGCGGGCGAGGATGATGGTGACGGGACGCCCGGCGGCATGGTCGATCAGCCAACCGGCGAAGGATCCCGCGAAGCGGGTGCAGACATCGGGAGAGAGGCTGGACCCGATAACGCCGCGCAGCCCGCTGACACCAACCATCAATGCCGAACTCATTGGGGGTCTCCAGAAAGAACGATCCAACAAGAGGGAAAGACGGTAGGTCGGCAGGGGGAGACTTGATTCTGAGTTTGGTCTTTGCACGGGACGGGAAGAAGTGGTCGGCGGCTAGAGTGGCTTATGTACGAGATCGTGGTGGAATCTGAGTTTTCGGCGGCGCACGCGCTGGTGATCGGTGGGGTGCGGGAGTCGCTGCACGGGCACAACTGGCACACCGAGGCGGTGGTGAGCGGGGAGACGCTGGACGGCGACGGGCTGCTGTGCGACTTTCACACGGTCGAGGCGGAGCTGAGGGCGATCACGGGGCGGTTTCATAACAGGAACTTGAACGAGGTCGAGCCGTTCACAACGGTGAATCCGTCGGCGGAGCAGGTGGCACGGGTGATCGCGGAGGAGTTGTCGTCGAGGCTTGACGGGTCGTTGTCGCCGCACGCGTGGGTGTCGCGTGTGACGGTGACGGAGGCGGCGCGTTGCCGGGCGACGTATCGGCGGGCGGGGCGGGCATGAGCGCGACGCCGAATCCGAGAGCGTTGAGGCTTCACAAGTCGGTGGAGCCGCGTACGGCGGGGCAGGTGCCGGCGGCGGAGACGACGCGGTTTTTCAATCGTGACGTGTCGTGGCTGGAGTTCAACCGTCGCGTGCTGGCGCAGGCGTCGGATCCGCGGACGCCGCTGCTTGAGCGGGTGAAGTTCCTGGCGATCTTCACGACGAACCTGGACGAGTTTTTCATGAAGCGTGTGGGGCTCGTGAAGCGGCAGGTGCACAGCGGGCTGACGACGGTCGGGCCGGACGGGCTGACGCCGAGACAGCAGTTGGCGGCGATCCGCGGGTTGGTGTGCGAGCTGCAGCAGCAGCAGACGGCGATCTTCCGCAACGAGGTGGTTCCCGCGTTGGCGTCGGAGGGGATCGAGCTGCTGAGGGCGAACGAGTTGCCCGAGCGTGAGCGAGAGGCGCTGCGTGAGTGGTATCGGGTGAACGTGTTCCCGGCGTTGACGCCTCTGGCGGTGGATCCGGGGCACCGATTCCCGTTCATCTCGAATCTGTCGGACAACCTGGGGATTCTGATCGAGCCGCCGGCGCCGGTGCGTGGTCGCCCGGTCTCGGCGGAGGATCTGATCTTCGCGCGCGTGAAGATCCCGCCTTCGATGAAGCGGTTTGTCGAGCTGCCGGCGACGACGAAGCAGGGACGTCGGGTGCGGCGATTCGTTTATCTGCACGACATCGTCCGCGAGAATCTGGGCGATCTGTTCCCGGGGGTCACGATCCGCGAGCAGGCGGTGTTCCGTGTGACGCGGTCGGCGGGGATTCAGCGGGACGAGCTGGAAGGGCAGACGCTGCTGCAGTCGGTGGAGGCGGACCTGCGTCAGCGGCGGTTCGCGCGGGTGGTTCGGATGGAGATCGAGCCGGACGCTTCGCCCGATCTGACGCACGAGCTGCTGGACAAGCTGAGCCTGGACGCGCAGGACCTGTACGAGAACCCGGCGGACGAGTACGACAGTCTGTTTGAGATCTACGACGTGGATCGGCCCGACCTGAAGGACCCCAAGTGGCGACCGGTGACGCCGCGACGGCTGTCTGATCCGAAGGCGAACATCTTCGCGCAGATCCGCAAGCAGGACATTCTGGTGCATCACCCGTACGAGAGCTTCACGGACAGCGTGGAGCGGTTTATCGCTGCGGCGGCGTCGGACCCGGACGTGGTGACGATCAAGCAGACGCTGTACCGCACGAGCCCGGACTCGCCCTTTATTCAGTCGCTGATCCGTGCGGCCGAGTCGGGCAAGCAGGTGGCGTGCCTGGTCGAACTTCGGGCGAGGTTCGACGAGGACAAGAACGTTCGCTTCGCGCGGATGCTCGAGAAGGCGGGCGTCCACGTGGCGTACGGCGTGCTCGGGCTCAAGACGCACACCAAGACCTCGCTTGTCGTGCGAAAGGAACGCCACGGCCTGCGGTGCTACGCGCACATCGGCACGGGGAACTACAACCCGCGGACGGCGACGCTCTATACCGACCTTGGTTTGCTCACGTGCGACCCCGAGATCACGGCGGACGCGGTGACGCTGTTCAATTACCTGACGGGAGTTGCGGTGCCGCAGGCCTACCACAACCTGCTGGTGGCGCCCTTCAACATGCGGGAGCAGTTCAACCGCATGATCGACGAAGAGATCGCGTTCGCCAAGGCGGGCCGGCCGGCGCGGATCATCGCGAAGATCAACTCGATGGAAGACCGGGAGATTACGGAGCGTCTGTACGCGGCGTCGCAGGCGGGCGTGCAGATCGACCTGATCGTGCGCGGGTTCTGCTGCCTGCGGCCGGGCGTGCGGGGGTTGTCCGACAACATCAGGGTGGTGTCGGTGGTGGGGCGGTTCCTCGAGCACTCGCGCATCTTCCATTTCGGGCGCGGGCAGGAAGATCCGCTCGACGGGGATTGGTACATCGGGTCCGCGGACTGGATGTATCGCAACCTGTCGAACCGGGTGGAGTGTGCGACGCCCGTGCGTGACGCGGACGCGAGGCGGCGGCTGCTGCGCGTGGTCGAGGTGATGCTTGCCGATCATCGGCACGCGTGGGATCTGGACTCGATGGGCGGGTACCACGCGAGACTCATGCTCGACGATGCGCCGGAGAATTCGCCGGAGCGTCGCGGCACGTTCGCCGCGCTCATGGCCGACGCGATCGAGTCGGCGAAGTAGAACCGCTGGATCCTCTCGACGAGTGAGCCACGTTGAAGCTTGGAGAAAAAGAAACACGGGCCCGGAGGCGGGCCCGTGATCGTTGGATGCGGGATTGTTGGGTCGATCAGTGGTGCTTCTTGGCGGCGCCGCTGATCTGCATGCCGTAGAACGAGCGGTAGACGAAGACGGTGGAGAGGATGAAGAAGACGGCGAAGAGGGCGGCGGTCAGGCCTGTGTGGGAGTAGGACCCGTCGGCGTTCCGGGTCTTGAGGTGGATCGCGAGCTCGACGGCGAGGAGCCCGAAGAGCGTGGTGAACTTGATGACGGGGTTCATCGCGACGGAGGAGGTGTCCTTGAAGGGGTCGCCGACGGTATCGCCGACGACGGTGGCGGCGTGGAGGTCGGTGCCCTTGGCCTTGAGCTCGGTCTCGACGACCTTCTTGGCGTTGTCCCAGGCGCCGCCGGCGTTGGCCATGAACATGGCCTGGTAGAGACCGAAGAGCGCGATGGAGATGAGGTAGCCGATGAAGAAGAAGGGTTCGGCGAAGGCGAAGGCGAGTGTGCCGAAGAAGACGCCGAGGAAGATGTTGAACATGCCCTTCTGGGCGTACTCGGTGCAGATGGTGACGACCTTGCGGGAGTCTTCGACGGAGGCCTTCTCGACGCCGTCAAGACGGATGTTGGCCTTGATGAACTCGACGGCGCGGTAGGCGCCGGTGGTGACGGCCTGGGTGCTTGCGCCGGTGAACCAGTAGATGACGGCGCCGCCGGTGATCAGCCCGAGGAGGAAGGGAGCGTGCAGGAGGGAGAGGTTCTCCTTCCCGACGGTGAGACCCTGGGTGAGGATGACGATGATGGAGAAGATCATCGTGGTGGCGCCGACGACGGCGGTGCCGATGAGCACGGGCTTGGCGGTCGCCTTGAAGGTGTTGCCGGCGCCGTCGTTCTCTTCGAGGTAGGCCTTGGCCTTGTCGAAATCGGGGGTGAAGCCGAAGTCACGCTTGATCTCTTCCTTGATGTCCTTCTGGCTTTCGATGGTGGAGAGTTCGTAGACGGACTGGGCGTTGTCGGTGACCGGGCCGTAGGAATCGACGGCGATGGTGACGGGGCCCATGCTGAGGAACCCGAAGGCGACGAGGCCGAAGGCGAAGACGGCGGGGGCCATCATGATCGCGTCGAAGCCGGGCTGCTTGGAGATGAGGTAGGAGGCGGCCATGAGGACGACCATGACGATGCCGAGCCAGTAGGCGGAGAAGTTGCCTGCGACGAAGCCGGAAAGGATGTTGAGAGAGGCGCCGCCCTGTTCGGAGCTGGTGACGACCTCGCGGACGTGGCGGCTTTCGGTGGAGGTGAAGATCTTGACGAGCTCAGGGATGATGGCTCCGGCGGCGGTGCCGCAGGAGATGATGGTGGCGAGCTGCCACCAGAGGTCGGTGTTGCCCTTGACGTCTGGGATGAGGAGGTAGCTGGCGACGTAGGTGAGGATGACGGAGACGACGCTGGTCAGGATGACCAGGTTGGTGAGGGGCTTCTCGAAGTTCATCTTGTCGGCGTTGAGGTACTTGGCCTTGGCCATGGCCTCATTGACGAAGTAGGAGAAGGCGCTGGCGGCGACCATGACGATGCGCATGACGAAGAGCCAGACGAGCATTTTGACCTGGATCATGCTGGCGGCGGTCTCGGCGGCCTTGATCATGTCGGGGGTGGCGGAGGCGATGGTCTGGCCTTCGGGGAGGAACTTGGCGGGGGTGATGGCGATCATCGTGAAGACGATGAGCGCGACGCCCGTCACGCCGTAGGTCTCGAAGCCGTCGGCGGAGGGGCCGACGGAGTCGCCGGCGTTGTCGCCCACGCAGTCGGCGATGACGCCTGGGTTGCGGGCGTCGTCTTCCTTGATCTTGAAAACGATCTTCATGAGGTCCGAGCCGATGTCGGCGATCTTGGTGAAGATGCCGCCGGCGATGCGGAGGGCGGCGGCGCCGAGCGACTCGCCGATGGCAAAGCCGATGAGGCAGGGGCCGGCGAGATAGCCCGGGAGGACGAGCAGGATGAAGAGCATGATGAGCAGCTCGACGGAGATGAGCATCATGCCGATGGACATGCCGGCCTTGAGGGGGATGGCGTAGGTGGGGAAGGGCTTGCCGCGGAGGCTGGCGAAGGCTGCGCGGGAGTTGGCGAAGGTGTTGACGCGGATCCCGAACCAGGCGACGAGGTAGGACCCGGCCATGCCGATGAGGGCGAAGAGGATGATGAGGGCGACGCGGTCGATGCCAAACCCGGTGACGACTTCGCCGGTCTTGGGATCGGTGGTGACGGCGAGGAACTTGAAGTAGATGAAGACGGTGGCGCCGATGAAGGCGAAGAGGATCATCAGGAACTTGCCCTGCTGGACCATGTAGGCCTTGCAGGTTTCGTAGATGAGCTCGGAAACTTCGAGCATGCTGCGGTGGACGGGCATGCGCTTGAGCTGGGCGTAGATCCAGAGCCCGAAGAGCATCCCGAGGAGGGAGACGGCGAACCCGCCGAGGAGGAGGGTGTGCCCGCCGATGGAGTCGCCGAAGAACCTGACGGTGTTGAGGTCCGGGAGGGCGAGGTTCGCTTCGCCGCCGGGCTTGCCCCCGCCGGCGAGTGCCGCCGGAGCCGCCAAGAACGCCGACGCCAGAGCGGCGAGGGCCCGAAGGTTCCAACCCGAGAGGTTCATGTTCATATGAGACGGTCTCCCTGTGCGCGTCGGCCGCGCCAAAAGGCACCGGAATGCTGGACAACACCGATCAGTCCGACCCCGCGATACCGAGAAACGCCGCATCCGCGAGTGTGATCTCGCGCGCGACGGAATTGTGCTGGCAAGTGTGCCGTTGGGGATGCCCGCGCGTCAAGCGCTGGCGTGGTCAACGGTTCAGAAGCGCTCGGGGCCGGTGCGGACGGGCAGATCGTCCTTCACGCGGCGGGCAACGCTCTTCCGCGCGGCGCGGCGGCGACGCTCGGAGGGCTTCTCGTAGAACTCCTTGCGCTTCACGTCCTTCGTGAGCCCTTCCTTCTCGCAGAGCTTCTTGAACCGACGCATCAACTGCTCGGTCGACTCGCCGCTGCGGCTCTTCACTCGGATCGCCATGAACACCTCGCACTGGTCGGCTCGATCGCGACGCCTCTCGCCCGGATATGCCGATCATATTCCGAACGCAAGGACGCCCGCGATGAGGGAGGGAATCAAAGGCCACCCCCCCCGTCCGATCAAGCCCGGGCAACGCTTGCCGGCCGAGCATCGCCATGATGTTGCCATGATTCCACCAAAAAAGGGTAATGTTCGTGGCGGGGGATCCCTCCTACCGTCATGGCACTGAACGATCGGAGGACTTTTCGATGCGACGGACCGCGAACGCCCGGACATTGCTTGTGGCCCTGACCGCCTCGCTCGCGGCGACCCTGACCGGTTGCCAGGTCGTGGAACGGACGCACGGGTCGACGGGGATCGTTGCTCGCTACAACGGGTTTGACTTCAACGCGGACCTGCCCGCCGAGACCACGGTGCCCGCGATCGTGGCGGCGGCGGAGGCTTCGTTCCGTGACATGGGGTACACCGTGGTCTCCTCGACCTCGACGGAGCAGAGCGGGACGGTGGTCGGCCGGCCGCCGAGGCTCAACGACTACCCGATCGTTCGCGTGAGGGCGGTGCAGCGTGACGGGGCGATCCGGGTGTACATCAACAAGGAGCCGATCAACGAGGAAGCGCTGGTACGCGGCGTGCTCTCGCGGATCCTTGAGAAGCTCGGTCTGTAAGCCCGCGGCTCTCCGCGTGAAAAAGAGAATCGGGCCGCGTCGGTTTCCCGGTCGCGGCCCGTGGAGCGTGGTGGGGGGGTCGTTCAGCAGCCGACTTCGAAGGCGCTGACGTAGGCGTCAAAGTCGAAGAAGTCGATGAAGCCGTCCTCGTCGAAGTCCGCGTTCGGCTCGCCGTTTTCGAAGGCGCTGACGAAGGCGTCAAAGTCGAAGAAGTCCACGAAGCCGTCGCCGTCGAAGTCGACCGGGCAGGGGTTGCCCATGTCCGCATCGAGGGAGAGCGTGAAGGCGCCGGCGGGGATGTTGCGGGCGCGGATATCGACGCTGACGGGTTCGCTCGGCGTTGGGTTGACCGGCTGGATCACGATGCGCTCGGTGGAGGTGTTGCCCCCGCCGCCCGGCGTGCCGAGGCTGCCGCAGCCGATCACGACCCAGTCAGTGCGCCAGTGACCAGTGGTCGGCCAGGAGGTCCAGTACCAGTAGGTGTACCAGCCCCAGATGAGCTGCTGGTTGGGTGGGCAGATGACGTGGTCGAGGGTCAGAGGGGTGCCGTTGGGGAAGACGGCGTCGATGACGACGGTGCCGGAGGCGTCGTAGCCGGTGACGGAGTACTGCGTCGAGCCGACGTTGGAGAAATCGGGCACGATGGTGGAGGCGCCGTTGCTTCCGGTGACGGAGATGGAATCGAGCTGCTGGAGGACGCCCGTGGCGTCGATCCCGGTACGGGAGAGGACCGCCTCGCCGTTGCTGAACTGGATGTCGTCGAAGGAGACCGAACCGCCCGAGCCGTCGCGGTTGGAGGGCTTCCAGTCGACGCCGACGCCGTCTTCGCCTGAGGATCCGATACCCACAGCACGCAGGCGGCGGCGTTCCTGATCCGGGCATTGCGTGCCGTCGTCGCACGAAGAGGAGACGAGGACATTGCCCAGGCCGCGGACCAGCGCGTCCTTCCGCGGGACGTGGGGGAGGCCTCCGCCCTTGGGGGCGGCGCTGGCGAGCGGCATGTCGGCACAATCGACGAGGGTGAGGGAGGACATGGGGCCCGCGGCTTCGAGCTCGAGGGTGCCCGTGCCGACGAGGGGCAGGTTGCCGTCATCGAAGAGCGGGGTGGTGGTGATGGTGCGCTCGGTGCCGGAGGAGCCGCCGCAGCCGAAGGTCCAGACCCATTCAAAGTAGACGTACTGCGAGTTGACGAGCTTGGGCGGGTCGTAGAAGACGATGGTGTGCTTCCAGTAGGGGAAGGAGCCGTCGGGGCAGGGCCCCCAGGGGTTGACGACGCCGCCGAGGTTCTTAAAGCGGGCCTGGCCGGGGGTGGTCTCGTCGGTGAGGATGGTGCCGTCGGCCTCGCGAACAACGACGTTCAGCGCCGCGGCTCCGGGGAAATCGAGGTCCATCGCGACGGTTCGGTCGGCCTCGGAGATGATCTTGGGATTGCCGTAGATCACGCCGTCCCAACCCTTGTGCTTGTGGCGGACGGAGGAGCCGGGCGGGAAGTCGCCGGGGCTGATGCCGACAACGGCGCCGACGGATTCCATCTCGATGTCCACGCCGAAAGGTCCGACAGTGCCAGGGTTGGAGCGGACATATCCCTGCTGCGAGAGCCCCCAGCTGAAGCACTCGAGGCATGGCTTGGAATCGGGCTTGGGCTTGACCTTCTTGCCCTTGTAGGCGGAGCCCTGCTCGACCGGGGCGACCTCGGCGAAGGAAGAGCCGATGCGCAGCTCGTCGACAGCACCGACCTGCGAGCCGACGGAGGCGCCGGTCTCGATGATGAGCTTGGTGATGTTCTGGAAGTCGCCGTATGCGGGCAGGGTGAGCGTGGCGGTGGAATCGGCGGGATCGGCGTCGAGGTTCGGGTTGATCCAGACGCGCACGTCGTCGGCACCGGCCCTGAAGTCGATGCGGCAGACGATGTGGGCGACATCGGCGGGGGACGATGACTCAGCGATGCCTCCGGCGAGCCCATTGTCCGCTCCCCAGTGCGAGCGGCCGAAGGGCTGCCCGAGGAAGAGGAACGGGGCGGGTCCGGTGGAGGGGAGCTTCACGCCGAGCCAGGACGTGCCCGATGTGCCGCTCACCCGGCGGGCGACGAAGGAGATCCAGGCGGATGTGCCGGTGGTCCCGGCGATCGGCGTGGCGAGGGTGCGCTGAGCACCGCCCAGGGCCGACTGAGACCGGCCGCCCGCGGTGGAGAGGAGCAGGCCGTTGCGGATCACAACCTCGTCATTGGCGTTGACGCTCCAACTGCCGTAGCCGGCCGTTTGCCACGGAGAAGCAAAGCCCAGGCCGCCGCTCTGCCCGAGCAGCGAGTTGCCGGCGGGATACTCGAATCGCTCGGTCGCAAGGGGTTGCGCCTGAGCCGCCCCGGCGAGGCAGGCCAGCATCACGGGCATCATCACACGGTTCGTCGCGGTCTTCATGATTCACTCCTTCGCGTCTGGGTCCGGGGTTGTCCCGGGCTGGGTTCTTGCTGGCCCGCGGCAACCCGCCGGCCTCACCCAGACTTGCTGAAGGCATGCGTTTCCTTGCACCTGCGATCAAAAAAAGATCGATCGGGCCCGCGAAGAGCCCGATCGGAGCGTGAAATCCAAACAAAGACCAATCAAGCTATCGTGCGGGCGTACCCTCTCGTGTCACCGCGCACGACTTGCCCTTGAAGGGCAGGTAGAGGGGGCAGAACCCGATCAGCCCTGTCATGGTCATGATGCCCCCGGCGATGGCGACGATGACCCCTGCGGTCTGCCCCTCGGCCGCACCGAGGGCGGCGAATCCCGCGGCCAGTGTGCCCAGGCCGATGATCAGTCGGGCGGCTCGTTCGGTGGGACCAACGTTCGTGCATGCGCAAGCCATGGTGAATCTCCAGAAGCCGGCCTGATGCGCGGCTCATCCTGTGAGAGTCGGGCCGAACCACCGGGTTTCATTTCGGAGCGATGAATCTTCTTTTGGGGGTTGGTGTGACGACGATGGCGGTGTGCCGGTCGGGTGGTTGGTTATGCTCCGCCCCGAACGGAGGCGACACGATGGCCGAGGAGTTGCGAGCAGGCGGTGGCAAGGCGGGCGTCGGTGGTTTCTTGGGGCTTATCGAGTGGCTCGGCAACAAGCTGCCGGACCCGGTCTTCCTGTTCCTGGGTGCGACGGCGTTGGTGTTTGTGGTGTCGGCGGTGGGGACGGGGCTTGGGTGGTCGGTGCAGCCGGTGAAGCCGAGGGTGGTGACGGAGGTTCGAGTTGAGGGCGGCGCCGAGGTTCGAGTGCCGAAGCTTGACGAGAGCGGTCGGCCTCAGATCGAGCTTGTGGAAGATGGGAAGCCCGTGGCCCCTCGGAACATGCTCAGCGGTGACGGGGTGTATTGGCTTGCGGCGAACATGGTGAGGAACTTCATCAACTTCCCGCCGCTGGGCGTGGTGCTGGTTGGGATGTTTGGGATCGGGGTGGCGGAGCGAGTGGGGCTTTTCTCGGCGTTGCTGAGGTGGCTGGCGCGGCTCGTGCCGGGCACGATGCTGACTCCCACGGTGGTGTTTCTGGGGATCGTCTCGAACGTGGCGAGCGACGCGGGGTACCTGATTCTGCCTCCACTGGCTGCGGGGTTGTACGTGCTGTTCAAGAGGCCGCCGCTGGCGGGGATCGCGGCGGCGTTCGCGGGGGTTTCTGCGGGGTTCAGCGCGAACCTCATGGTGGGCTCGACGGACGCGCTGGTCGGCGGGATCACCGAGGCGGGCGCCAAGGTGCTCGACCCGAACTACACAGTGCTGCCCACGGCGAACTGGTACTTCATGGCGGGGTCGACGTTCCTGCTGACGCTGGTGGGTTGGGCGGTGACGGCGTGGATCGTCGAGCCGAGGCTCGTGGCGACGAGCGGGCCGACCGCGACGGACCTTGCCGCCGACGGGCAGGGGCCTTTGTCCGACACGGAACGTCGGGCGCTCGGTTGGGCGATGGCGGCGTGCGGGGTGACGCTGGGCGTGGTGGCGTGGATGATCCTTGCGCCGGGCGCGCCGCTGAACGGGCCGATGCCCGCGCCGGCACCCACGTTTGGGCCGATCCCGGTGACGGCTCCGGCGACACCCTCGGCCGCGCTCCCCCAACCGCGGTGGAGCACGGCGGTGGTTCCGCTGATTCTCGTGTGCTTCCTGGTGCCCGGCGTGGTCTATGGGTGGCTCACGGGCGCGATCCGTTCGCAGGCGGACCTGTCCAAGGCCTTTATCGGGGCGATGGTGTCGATGGCGCCGGTGATCGCGCTGGCGTTCTTCGCGGCGCAGTTCATCGCGTCGTTCCAGTTCTCGCAGCTTGATCGGATGCTGGCGTTCGCGGGCGGCGGGGTGCTGGTGAGGTCGGGGCTGCCGATCCCGCTGCTGCTGGTCGGGCTGATCGTGCTGACGATGATCGTGAACCTGCTGATGTCGTCCATGAGCGCGAAGTGGACGATGCTGGCGCCGATCATGGTGCCGATGCTGATGATGGTGGGGATCAGCCCGGAACTGACGCAGGGCGCGTACCGCGTGGGGGATAGCGTGACGAACATCGTGACGCCGCTGAACAGCTACGCGATCGTGATCCTGGCGGCGATCCAGCGATACCGCAAGGACGCGGGGATGGGGAACCTGATCGCTCTCATGGTGCCCTACTCGCTTGTCTTCGCGGTGGTCTGGACGCTTTTCCTGCTCGCCTGGGTGGCGGCGGGGATTCCGATGGGCCCGGACGCGCCGATGTGGTACGCGCCGGGGCACTAAGCCCTGTTCACAACCCGGCGGGGTAGTACGTGACGCGGATGGCGGTGGTGCCGATCCGTGTTGATTCCAGGCCGGAGGCGCCGTCGGTCACGACCAGGCGGAAGGACCGCACGCCCGCCGACGTGGGCACCACGATGGAGGGCTTGGCGACACGTTCCAGGATCGAGTCTCCGCCGGTCTGAAAGAAATTGAAGAAGCTGATCGACTCTTCGATGAGCTGTGTGATGACGCTGGTGGTTTCCTCGATCTTGATCCAGGCGTAGTGGCTCGATGTGCCGGGAACACCCGCTCGCTGGCTGACCAGAGCCTCCCCCTCGATCACGAGGAAGCCTGTCCCGGGCACGTTCACGGTGATGCTGTCGAAGTTGGTGAATGTGCCGTCGACAGCGACCCAGCTCGCGGTGGATCGTGCGTCGCGGATCGTGCGAGATTCCTTGACCGCCGGCATATTCCGTGCGGCGAGGTTGCCCTGGATGTTGGCGTTGCCGCTGCCGTCGTCGAGGATGTTGCGGAAGGTCGGGGCGTTGCCGGTGTTGGTCAGGCTGCCCACGCGGCCGGTGCTGTCGACGCCCAGCACGGCTCGCTGGCCGTTGGCGGGGACCGCGTTCCACGCGCTCGCCGTGGGGTTGTAGAGCCCCAGCTGCAGCGTCCCGAAGGTGTTCTGCACGTACCCGCCGCCGGGGTCGTTCGCGTTGCGGATCGCGACGCGCGGGTCGGCGCCGGTCACGTCGAGCCGGCCCGCGGGGTTGCTCGTCCCGATGCCCACGCTCCCCGCGGTGTCGAGCGTCATCCGCACCGCGTTGGCCGTCGCGTCGCGGAAGACCAGCTTGCCCGCGCCCTCGGCGTTGTTCGTGCTGCTGGCGATGATGTTCCACGAGCGGGCCAGCGAGTTGTTGATCGTCAGCCACGTTCCCTGGTTGTTCGACCCCACCAGCGACAGCGGCGTCTGCGTCGAGCCGGGGTTGATCGACTGTGCCGCCGTGAAGGTGTTGGCCGAGGCGAGGCGCGCAACGGTCGCAGGCAGGCGGCTGTCGGGGACCTGCCCGCTGACGAGCTGGCCCGCGTTGAGGTTCGTCAGCCCCGCGCCGTCGCCGCTGAAGCTGTTGCTCCCGCTGAAGACGTTGGAGCCGGTCCAGTTCTGGTTGCCGCCGAGGCGTCCGACGGTGGTCGGAATCCGCGCG
>DDSG01000030.1 GCA_002343325.1 Phycisphaerales bacterium UBA2396
AAGGATCATCCGGTCCTGATCGCCATCCGCGCACGCAACATCATCGACTTTGCGGCCACGTACGACGTCTGCCTCGCCGCGGGCGAGCAGATCGCCTCGTTCCGCCGAAAGGGGCTCTCGAGCACCTTTGTCCGCGACCACTGGCTGGTCTTCGGCCCCGACGACCAACCCCTGGGCGAAATCCGCGAACTGGGCGGCATGGCGGCGCTGCTCCGCCGATGGGTCGACCTGGTCTCGCTCTTCTCGCCCCCCACGTTCGAGGTTGTCTCTCCCTCCGGTCAGCCAGTGGCTCTGCTGCGTCAGCACTTCAATTGGTTTGTCTACCGGTTGGGGGTGTCGATCTCCCCCGAGGCCGCCAAAGAAGGATGGGACGACCTGGTGGTACTGGCCGGCGGGTGCCTGATCGCGGCGATCGAGGGCCGGCAGGACGCCGACTGATTTGACAATCACTCAAATCGGTAGTTTTTGAGGGCCGGAGCGGATCCCGTGAGGCCGGGGCGGGCTTTTCGGTCCTTCGTGGCTCGTTAAAGCCTGCTTTGGCCTCAGGTTGGGTACGGCGGACGCAGAATCTTTCGGAAAATCTGTTCCACGGGTGGCATTGGCACGAAGACGTGGCATCTTGAAGGTGTCTTGTCTCTCTCTCCTCCTATGACTCGGCTGCGGGCGGAAACACGTAGCCGGGTTTCCTGAGAAAGTCGGATCTCTCTCCCGACGATCTCTGTCAGTGTCTTGTCTCTCTCTCCTCCTATGACTCGCTCGCGGGCGGAAACGCGCGTGCGGGTTTTTCTCTTTTTGGACCACTCGGCGTCGGCCAGGTCGGGGGCGCGCAGGTAGGCTCTCGCCCGCATGACCATCGATGCCAAGGCCGGCAGCGCCCTGAGCGGGGCCGATTGGGCTGTCATCATCGGGTACTTCCTTCTGCTGGCTGGGTCCGGCGCGTTCTTCGCGTGGCGAGCGCGTCGGCGTGGGCTTGCCTCGGCGAACGACTACTTCACCGGCGGGCACACGATGCCCGTCTGGGCCGTCGCGGTCTCGATCCTGGCGACGGCCCAGTCCGCTGCGACCTTCACCGGTGCGCCCGAGCAGTCGTACGCCGGCAGCCTCGCATATCTGGCGACGAACGTCGGCGGGCTGATCGCGGTGATCCTGCTCGCGATGTTCTTCATCCCGCAGTACTACCGCCTCAACGTCACGACTCCGTATCAGTTGCTCGAGCGTCGCTTCGGGCCGGGGGCGCGTGTCGCCGCGAGCTGGGCGTACATGATCGGGCGGGTGCTGGCGAGCGGGTCACGCGTCTTTGTCGGGTCGGTGCCGGTCGCGATCGCTCTCTTCGGCGACGCCGACGCGTCGCACGTCGCGATCGCCGTGGTCGCCTTCATGGGTTTCGGCATCCTGTACACGCTGGCGGGTGGGATTACCAGCGTGATCTGGACGGACGTGCTGCAGGTGATCGTCTATCTGGGCGCCGCCGCCGTCGCGGTCGGGGTGCTCGCGTTCAAGGTTTCGGCTCCTTTGCCCGAGGTGATCGCCGCACTGTCCACCGGCGGCCCGGACGGCACGTCGAAGCTCTCGCTCTTTCCGAGCGGATTTCGCCCCGACGGTTCCTTCGACTGGTCGAGCGAGATCAACATCTTCACGATCCTGACGGGCTTCGTGCTGCTCACCCTCGCGAGCCACGGCACGGACCAGGACCTGGTGCAGCGGATGCTCACGTGCAAGTCGGCGGCGAAGGGAAGCCGATCGGTCATCGCGGGGATGCTGGTGGGGGTGCCCGCGGTCGCGCTGTTTATGGCGTGGGGTTTGCTGCTGTGGGTGTACTACCACCGCCCCGAGTTGATGGGCGGGCACACGCCGGCACACCCGCCCGAAACGTCGAGCCGCGTGGTGCTGGGGTTCGTGCTGCACGAGCTGACCCTCGGCACGGGGGCGGCCGGGCTGATGATCGCCGGGCTGATGGCGGCCGGGCCCGCGGGGATCAACGCCGGGCTCAACTCGATGGCGAGCACCTTCGTCACCGACGTCTACCGCCCGCGCGTGCCCGACCGCGATGAACGGCACTACATCCGCGTCTCGCGTCTGGCGGTCGTGGGCTGGGGGCTTGTGCTGGCGGCGTTCGCCCTCGTCTGCATCCCCTGGTTCGCCCATGCCGGGCAGACCATCATCGGCTTCGTGCTGGGGATCATGGGGTTCGCGTACGCGGGCATGCTCGGGGTCTTCCTTGCGGCTCTGTTCACCAAGCGAGGGAACAGCGCCTCTGCGGTGGCGGCGTTGGCGGCCGGCGCAGTGGCGGTGATCGCCTGCCGGCCGGAGGTCTGGCGGGCGGCGGTGCCGCTGTTCACCGGGGACCCGCAGGCGCAGCCCGGAACCACCCTGGCCTTTCCATGGCAACTGACGATCGGGACCGCGGTGTCGTTTGCCGTCTGTGTGCTGGGGCGTCCCAAGCGGGGCTAGCAGGCCGGGTACCATCCCGCCGTGCCCACCACCGCCCCATCGCTGCTGCTCGTCCCGACGCCCCGCTCGATCACGATCGGCTCTGGTGTCGTTCCGCTTGGACCGGGCTGGAACCCGTCGAACATCGAGCGTCGCCCCCTCGCGAAGGCGAAGGGCCCAGAGCATTACGAGCTGACGATCTCGCCGGCGGGGATCGTGATCTCGCACTCGTCGCCCGAAGCAGAGCGGGCCGCCCTGGCGACCCTCGCGCAGCTCCGCCGCCAGTTTGGATCTTCGCTGCCCGAAGTGACGATCGAGGATTGGCCGGCGTTCGCCGTGCGCGGCGTGATGCTCGACGTGTCTCGCGACCGCATCCCGAGGATGGACGAGTTTCCTCGCATCCTCGACACGCTCGCGGGACTGAAGTTCAATCACCTTCAGCTCTACACCGAGCACACCTTCGCCTATCCGGGGCACGAGGCCGCGTGGATGGGATTCTCGCCGATCACGCCGGACCAGATCGCGACGCTGAGGAAGTGGTGCGGCGAGCGGGGGATCGAGCTGGCCGCGAACCAGAACTGCTTTGGACATCTGGGGCATTGGCTGAGGCAACCCCCCTACCGCCACTTGGCCGAGACGCACGGCGACTGGATGTTCGACGATGCGTGGCCCAAGTCCGGGCCGTTCAGCGTCTGTCCGACCGACCCGGCGAGCGAGGCGTTCATCGGCGGGCTTCTGGAATCGCTGCTGCCGAACTTTGAGTCGCCTTTGGTCAACATCGGGTGTGATGAGACGTTCGATGTGGGGTTCGGGCGGAGCAAGGCCGAGGTCGAGCGTCGCGGTCGGCCGGCGGTGTACCTGGACTTCGTCAAGAAGATCGCCGCGAAGGCTCGCTCGCTGGGCAAACGCCCGATGTTCTGGGCGGATATCGCCCTTTCGCACCCCGAGACGCTCGGCACGTTGCCCAAGGACCTTGTCGCGCTCGCGTGGGGGTACGAGCCGGACTCGCCGTTTGATCGCTGGTGCTCGGTGCTCCAGGGAGCGGGGCTCGAAACATGGGTCTGCCCGGGAACGTCGACGTGGCGGACGCTGACCGGGCGCACGAAGGAGCGGCACGGCAACCTCGACGCGGCGGCGAAGGCGGGGGTGGCCGCGGGCGTGCGGGCGATGCTCGTCTGCGACTGGGGCGATACGGGTCACTGGCAGACCTGGCCCATCTCGGCCCACGCGCTGGCTCACGGGGCACACGCCGCGTGGACGGGATCCGCACGCGGGTTCGACGCGCGGGCGGCGGCGGTGCAGGCTCTGGGCGTTGCGGTCGAGCAGGCCGACCTTGGGTTGTGGCTCGAGGAACTGGGTGACGCGGACCTTGCGCTGCGTGAAACGTGCCTGCCGCTCTCTCGCCCGCCCAAGCCGGGTGAGCCGCCGAGGCTTCGGAATCAGACAGCTCTCATGATCGATCTGTTCAAAGCGCCCGACGAGCAGACGGAGGTCGGCGCCGAGTGGGATTGGTTCAACGCGCATCAGACCATTCAGCGGCTGAAAGACCGGTACGAGGCGCAGTTCGCGGGGAACGTTCCGGGGCTGATCGACGATGAGCTGACGCACACCCTTGACATGGCCGCGTTCGCCGCGGTGCGCGGGTGGGTTCGGCGGCTTGCGCCGGACGATCGGCCCCTGTCGCGGGGGGAACTGCTCGCGTGGCTTGACGACCTGGTGCAGGAACATCGGCGGCTGTGGCTCGTGCGTTCGCGTTCGGGCGGGCTTGCCCACTCGTGCGGCTTCTGGGATGAAGTGCGTCAGAAGACCGCGCAGCACGGCACACCCAAGCCGACGCCACCGAGGCCCGCCCGATGAGCGGTCACAGGACCGTCGTCGGATGCATGACGGGGACCAGCATCGACGGGCTTGATTGCTCGCTCGTGCGGGTCGACGGTGTCGGGCTCGATCTTGTCCCGCGGTTCGTTCGGCATGCCGAGTTCTCGCTGGGTGCTCTGGCGGCACCGCTGCGTACGCTCGCCGACCAGCACCCCACCACCGCGGGCGAGATCGCGAGGCTGGCCCGCGACTTCGCCCTGCTTCACGTCGAGGGTATTCGCGGCCTGCTGCGTGGCGAGCGGGCCGACCTGATCTGCGTGCACGGCCAGACGGTCTTCCATGCGCCGCCCGTGTCGTGGCAGTTGATGCAGCCCTCGCCAATCGCGGCGGGCGTCGGCTGCCCGGTGATCAGCGATCTGAGGCAGGCCGACCTCGCGGCGGGCGGCCAAGGGGCGCCGCTGACGCCCATCGCCGACTGGATCTTCTTCCGCGAGGTCGGGCGTCGCGTCGCGGTGGTCAATCTGGGCGGGTTCTGCAACATCACGCTGCTGCCGGCTCAGGGGGGGATCGACGCCATTGAGGCACTCGACGTCTGCGTGTGCAACCAGTTGTTGGACCGGATCGCGCGGGATCGGCTGGGGGTGCCCTTCGACGCGGACGGGGCCCATGCCGCCGAGGGACATGCCAACCTCGTCGCGGCTGAAGACCTGCGACAGGTGCTGACTTCGGCGCGAGGGCGCTCGCTGGGCACCGGAGATGAGGCGACGGCTTGGCTCGGGAGGTGGCGAACGATCGACCCGCGGGACCTGGCGGCAACGGCGTCAGAGACGATCGGTCGCGTGATCGGAGAGAAGGTCCAAGGGGCCGACCGCGTGCTCATCGCCGGGGGCGGCATCCGTCACGCCCGGTTGAGGGCCGCGATCGCTCGTGCCGCCGGGGTCGAGGCGGAGGCGACGGACGCGGCTGGGCTGCCCGCGCAGGCCCGGGAGTCAGCGCAGTTCGCGGTCTTGGGCGCACTGGCCTGGGACGGCGTGCCGGTGTCGCTGCCGAGGGTGACCGGGTGCCCTGGCTCGGCGCCGTTGGCGGGGAGTTGGACCCCGCCGCCGGGTTGGGCTTATGCTCGCCCGTGAGCATGCTGCCGCCCGATCGATCGCACATCCTGACTGAACTTCGCAACCCGCGCACGATGGGGCTTGGTTCGATGTCCGTCGATGAGTGCGTCGGGGTGCTGTCGCGAGAGAACGCGGAGGCGGTGTCGGCGGTGGAGCGGGCCGGGCCTCAGATCGCCGCATTCGTGCGCGCCGCCGAGGCGGGCTTCGCGCGGGGCGGGCGGTTGGTGTACGTCGGCGCGGGCACGAGCGGGCGGCT
>DDSG01000039.1 GCA_002343325.1 Phycisphaerales bacterium UBA2396
GTCATGGGTGTGTTTGAGCAGGTTTGCAACGCACTGATTGAAGAACGTCGCCGACCCTTGGGAGACCTTGGGGAGAGCGACGCATCGTCCCAGTCTGGGGACGACCGACCCCGCCGACAATTTGGAGCCGACCGATCCGACCGCTTGCGGTGAAGACGACCGTTCCGCGGGAGGCTGAGGTTGTGTCGGCGAGGTCGGAGCACAGGCCGCGTGGTGGCACGGCGCGGCGTCCGGGGCGACAGCATCGTTGAGGTGCGGCTTTGGGAGGTGTGGGTGCCCGGGCGGCGTTCGCCGAGTTCCCAGTCGTTGGGGCCCGAGTTCTGAATGGTCGTCACTGTCACGCGGGATCGAACGGGACAGCATGGTCCCACGGCCCGCAGTTCACTGGAGTTTCATCCATGAAGCGTCGTTCTGGTTTCACCCTCATCGAATTGCTGGTCGTGATCGCGATCATCGCGCTCCTGATCGGCATCCTGCTGCCGGCTCTGGGTCGCGCCCGCGCCCTGGCCCGCCAGATCAAGTGTGCGGCGAACGTCCGCGGTATCCACCAGGGTGCCGTCATGTTCGCCCAGAACAACAACGACCTCTACCCCCTGCCCAGCGTGCTGGACAAGGCCAACACGACGATCACCGGCGTGTCGGCTCCCGGCGCGAAGGACATGACCAAGAACATCGTCTCGGTCCTGATCTTCAACCAGTTCTTCGGCCCCGAGCTCTGCTGGAGCCCGGCCGAGGCGAACGGCTCGATCGTGATCGACAACGATTACCAGTACTCCGAGCCCCAAGGCGCGATGGGCAACGACAAGAAGCTGGCGCTGTGGGACCCCTGGTTCCTCGCCAGCCCGAACGATGCCGTGCAGGAGGGGAGCGGCAACCCCGGCCGCGGTTCGGCCCAGGGTAACTTCTCCTACGCCCACGCGATGCCGATCGGCGGACGTCGCAAGATCTGGAGCAACTCCTTCCAGGCGAACGAGGCGGTCTTCGGCAACCGTGGCGCTTGGTACACCCAGACGGGCGGCGCAGGGGGCACGTGGACGCTCGCGACCGGCGCCCCCGGCGACAACTCGGTCGGTACGGCGACCAGCGCTCAGCAGTCCAACACGCTGCTGATCCACGGCAGCCGCACGACCTGGGAAGGCAACATCGGCTACAACGACAACCGCGTGGTGTACGAGTCCCGCCCGGACCCGGACACGCTGCCCTTCACGTTCAACGGCGTGAGCGGCCAAAACCGCACGTTCTTCGACAACCTGTTCGTGAACGAGAGCGACTCGTCGCGCCTTCCATTGTCGATGAACCTGTCCAACCAGGGACAGGGAGGGAACGTTCCTGGCGCGCAGACGAACAACTACCTCCGCAACATCGCGGGCGGTCAGGCCAGCAACAACGTGTGGACGCAGATTTCCTGGTTTGCGGACTAATTGATACTGATTGACAGACTCGTATTCGTCGACAGGGCCCGGGCACACGCTCGGGCCGTGTCTCATTTTGGTGTTGACACGCCCGGACGAGATGTGCGATGCTCCGCGCGGGCGGGCCGGTGGTCGGGCACCCAAGCAGTTGAACATGGAGGTGTGTCATGGGACGTCGAGTGATTGGGATGGATCGTTGGATGATCGCGGGGCTGGTCGGGATGGCGGGTTTGGCGGGCGAGGGGCGTGGGCAGTCATTGGCGGAAACCGGTGTGGGATTAGAATCAAGGTTCTTGGTATCGCTCTCGCCTGGGAGTTGGAATCTCGTCAGTTCCGTCGCGTCGGCGGAGGCCCGCGCGGCGGCGAGGTACTCTCGGGGGTCGAGTCAAACTTGTGGTCCTTGCGATTTGCACGGCGTGGAGCTTGATGAGATCGCCATCTCGTTGCCGAACGGAGGGACATACACGCAGGCGAGCATGAATTTGCTAGCGAGCAGGAACTGCACGCCTGCACCGTTCTGGCGTTCGTGTTCGAGTTTTGTACCTGATACTGGCGCAGGTGCAAGCGCGACATTGATTTCCAACTCGCACCAGACGTATGTTTACGCGAATGCGCAAGGGGGAGCATGGGTGGGGTATCCGGCGGTTTCGAATGATTGCGAGTACGTGCGAGACTCGTTCTGTTGGCGTGACGGAACCGCGAGATTGTGCTACGGCGCGACCCACGCGTGGACTTTCGGCTCTGACGCACAGGCGGTGCCGGAGGGTGGTCGGATCGTCATCACAGGTCACCTCCGCATGGATGCACGCGGCTATGCATCGGCGGTCGATGCGAACTGCGGGACGAGTGCGAGTGTTCGCAAGCTGGGGAGGATCACCCAGCGCATCCGCATTGAAGGACCTTCCACCGACCTGGAGTACCTCTTGTGGATCGAGGCCGAGTCGGCGGCGAGCAGCGGAAGCACGCCCACATTCACGGTGTGGCCCGTGACGGGTTGGAGCTCGTCGGGGAGTTCGTCGCGGATCGTGTCATCAAGCTTCTCAGAAGCGGACGAGATCTGTTCGTCAAGTTGCAACCCACGGTGCGATTGGGTCAAGATCGTCGATTTTGATGGTACGACTGGTGAATACCGAATCGAGATTGACGTCAACCCCGGCGAAACGTGGACAGTGACCATGCTCTCGGTCAGGGCGGGTGTGGGCGACGCCACACGGGACTTTGCATCATCCGGCGTGGAGGATGCGTGCGGCACAGGCTACTGCCCCCCAATCTCGCGAGTATCAGATGGTCAAGTGGACTATCTGGACTATCTGGCGCTTCAGCGGGCGAAGAACAAGACCACGAGCGACTGCGAGTACATCCCCGAGGCGGACTTGGATGGGGACGGCACGGTGGAAGAATCGGAGATTGACCAGTTGATCTGCGGTCAGATGGCCGACTTTGATCTGGACGGGTCCGTGGACTTCTTTGATCTGCAGGCGTTCGAGGACGCATTCCTAAACGCTGATTGCGCCGCGGACGTCGATCAGGACGGGTTTGTGGATTTCTTTGATAGCGACTTGTTCATGCAGTTGTTCGAGTCGACCGCGAGTTGCGACGGGGTTGTTGATTGCCCGCCGCTGTAACGCGGCGTGATGGACATTGATCGAGGCGAGGCCGGTCGCTGGATCGGCTTCGCTTCATTTTGATCATGGATTTGGTGTCGTTGCGGACAGTTCTCGGCGGAGGCGTTCGACGGCGTCGAGGAGGACCTGGTCGCCGACGAGGGTGGTCGGGGGCGGGTGTTGGCCGGTCATTCGTTCGGCGATGGCGGCGGAGGGTTGGAAGGTGATGAGGACGGCGTCGCGGGCGTCGAGTCCTTCGACGGCGTCGAGGGTGGGGAGCCCGAGCGGGAGGGGAGCGAGCCCTTGGCACCAGGGGAGGCCGGGCACGGTCCAGGGGACTTTGGAGGTTGAGGGATCGAGCCCGGTGTCGAGGTCGCGGCGGAGTGGGCGGCCGTCCTTGAACCAGAGGCCTCGGGTGAGGTCGACGGCGAGGTCGTGGGTGTGTCGTGGGGCGGCGTGAAGGGCGAGGAGTTCGGCGTGGAGGGCCCAGGTGACGGCGTGGTCCCAGTCGGAGAAGGGAGAGCGGAGGGCGCGGGCGCCGACGCGGGCGGCGACGAGGTGGGAGGTGGTGTCGTCCCAGGTGAAGGCGGAGCGTTGCTCGGAGATGCCGGGGATGGTGGAGTGGCCGTACCAGGTGGCGAGTTCGTGGTAGGTGCCGAGTTGGACGGCGGCGCGTTGGGCGGCGCGGAGGGCGATCTCGCGGGCGAGGCGTCGGCGGTCGGTCTCTGGGAGTGCGGCGAGCGCGGGGGGCGGGGTGACGATCCAGGTGACGAGGGCGCCGGACCATTCTGTGGAGAAGGAGCCGCCGGAGGAGAGGAGGAGGGGCTCGGCGGCGCGGAAGACAAAGCGGGTGAAGTCGGTGTACTCGCGGACGTGGGAGAGGTCGAGGAAGCCGGCGCGGCAGGTGTAGATGGTGCCCCGCTCGGCGTCGGGGTGTGCGAAGTAGGAGTCGGCGCGGTGGGGGCGGATGTCGCGCGGGTCGAGAGGGGCGTAGAGGGAGGCGATGCCGGGGAAGGGGAGCGAGCCGAGGCGCATGCGCGGGGAGGATGGGGCGCAGGCGGAGAGGAGGAGGCAGGCGAGGAGTGGCGCGCCGAGGCCGCTAGGCCGCATGGACGGATGGTACGTCGGAGCGGAGGAGCGACGAGAAGTGTGCTTCGTAGGCGCGGTTGATGGGGGCGTAGTCGAGGCGATCGAGTGCGCGGCGTTGCTGGCGGCGGGCGGCGTGTTGGCGGAGGTCGCGGGAGGTGATCCAGTCGTGGGCGCGCTGCCAGTAGGCGGCGGGGTCGGGCGTGGGGAGGGCGTCGTCGCCGACGAGGAGGGCGCCGATGCACTCGGCGTGTCGGTCGCCGGCGTGCATGGCGAGGACGGGGACGGCGGCGCCCATCGCCTCGATGACGGAGTTGCCGCCGCCCTCGGGGTATTCGTTGAGGAGGAGGTCGGCGGCCTTGAGTGCGGGGCGGATGTCGGTGCGGCGGCCGGCGAAGACGCAGCGGTCGCGGACGCCGGCGGCGAGGAGGATGTCCTCGACGGGGCGGAAGTCGCCCGGGCCGATGGCGAGCCAATGGGCCTGGGGGTGGAGGCGGAGGAAACGGGCGAGGTCGTGGGCGAAGGTGGTGGCGAGGAGCCTGCGCGGGAGGACGTTGCCGGCCGAGGCGAGGACGGGGGCGTGCTCGGGCAGGCCCAGCGCGGCGCGGGGTTCGGGGGTGATGGCGGGCCCGGAGGCGGCGTCGCCCCCCGAGGTTTCGACGTGCAGGGGCGTGATGCCGAGGGATTCGAGGAAGGGGGCGTCGAGGCGGTGGCGGTGGGTGTTGTTGCTGATGACGGCGTCGACGCCGCGGATCGGGAGGGGGACCCCGATGGAGAGGTTGACCTGCGTGGGGGCGACGCGGGCGGCGAAGAGGGCGGCGTGGACGGGGCAGGCGGGGCTGGCGACGGCGGCGAAGAGGGCGGGGCGGAAGGCGCGGGCGAGGTTGATCGCCTGCTCGATGGCGTCGAGGAGCGTGCCGGAGGTGGGGACGAGGGCGACGGCGGCGACGCGGCGCGCACGGCGGAGGAG
>DDSG01000053.1:0-163 GCA_002343325.1 Phycisphaerales bacterium UBA2396
TCGCGTCGCGGGATCCGCTGCGTCATTGGCCGATCGTGCTGGTGGGGTTGCTGGGGAAGATCTTCGGGCCGATCGGGTTTGCGAACGCGGTGTGGAGCGGGACGTTCCCCCTGGCGTTTGGGTGGACGATTCTGACGAACGACCTGGTGTGGTGGGTGCCGTT
>DDSG01000053.1:376-648 GCA_002343325.1 Phycisphaerales bacterium UBA2396
CGACCTGGTGTGGTGGGTGCCGTTCGCGGTGATTCTGTGGCGTGCGTTTGTGGCGTACGGAACGCAAGGCGCGCCGGAGCGGACGGCGGAGGAGTTCGGCTCGGCGCGCGAGGCGATGAACGCGACGCGCATTGATGGCGGCGAGGGGGCGGGGCGGACGCTGCTGGAGCTGACGAACGAGACGCCAAGGCTTGTGCTGTTTCTGAGGCACACGGGGTGCACGTTCTGCCGCGAGGCGGCGGCGGATTTGAAGGCGGCACGCGGGGCGATTG
>DDSG01000053.1:886-1078 GCA_002343325.1 Phycisphaerales bacterium UBA2396
TGAAGGCGGCACGCGGGGCGATTGAGTCTCGCGGGGTGCGTGCGGTGGTGGTGATGATGTCGGCGGACCCGAAGGCCGAGGCGTTTCTCGGTGAGTACGGGCTCGGTGATGTGTCGCGTGTGAGCGATCCGAGCGGGCGGATGTATCGCGCGTTCGGGCTCAAGCGCGGGTCGCTGTGGCAGTTGTTTGGGC
>DDSG01000053.1:1339-15300 GCA_002343325.1 Phycisphaerales bacterium UBA2396
GGGGCGGGGGGGGGGGGGGCTGGAGGGCGATGGGTTCCAGATGCCGGGTACATTTCTGGTGAGCAAGGGCGAGATCGTGCGGGCGTCGCCCGCGAAGACTGCGGCGGATCGGGTCGACCTGGAGGGCATGTCGTGCGCAATTGGATGAAGTCGTGGCGTGGTTTGGCGGTGGTGGGCGTGGCTGCGGCGGGCGCGGCGATCGGCGGCGGGATGCTGCTGTCGGGCGGGTGCGCGTCGGCGATCAAGGTTGATCCGCAGTCGGTGATCGGTCAGCGGTTCCCGACGGTGCGCGGCGAGGGGCTTGACGGGAAGAAGTGGACGCTGCCGGAGGACCTCAAGGGCAAGCCCGCGGTGATTTTCGTGGGGTACAAGCAGTTCACGCAGTTTGATATCGATCGGTGGATGATCGCGCTGGACATGCTGGGAACGCCGGCGGCGATCTACGAGATTCCGACCATCGCGGGGATGGTGCCGGGCATGTTCGCGAACCAGATCGATGACGGGATGCGCAAGGGGATTCCGCGGGAGCTGTGGTCGGCGGTGATCACGGTGTACGGTGACGCGGAGAAGATTGAGGCGTTCACGGGGACGGAGAACCCGATGCCGTCGCGCGTGCTGCTGCTGGACGCGGAGGGGCGTGTGGTGTGGTTCCACGACCGCGGGTTCGGGCCGCAGTTCGCGAAGGAGCTCGATGCGGCGGTTCGGCGTCTGCCGGCGGGCGGCTGAGCGAGGTGGGGATTATCGGGCGTGGGCGACCAGAAGAATCGGAGCGGGCTCGGAGGCTTGGGCCGGGGGCACGCGCGAGGGCGACGGGCCGACCGAGGACCTGGGCGACACCCCCATCAGGGCGGCGAGGTTGTCGCGTCGGTAGGCGAAGATGTGCTCGAGGTCGCGGGTGACGAAGAGCCTGCGGGCGATCTCGCCGAGTGGGCCGAAGGGGACGCGGTAGCGGACGGTGTCGATCATGCGGGTGCCGCCGCCGAGGTGGTCGGGGACGGGGAAGAACTCGTGGGTGTGGTGCCACAAGGCGTAGGGGCCTTTGAGCTGTTCATCCACAAAGGAGTGTGGGGGGTTCCAGTCGGCGATGCGGGTTCGCCAGCGGATGGGGATGCCGTGGAGGCGGATCTGGTAGTCGATGAGGCTGCCCTTGGCGAGGGAGATGGGCATCGGGGTGATGATGGAGAAATTGAGCCAGGGGGGTGTGATGCGTTCGAGGTTGGCGGCGTCGGCGAAGAAGGCGAAGACGCGATCGAGGGGGAGAGGGATGACGAAGTCGGAGATGAGTCTGTGTTCGGGCATGGCTGGTGTGTGTTCGTATCGGAGGCGTGGGCCGATGCGTGCGGAGGGGAGGCCGCGGATTTCAAGTGGATGGGTGAGATCGGGCCGATAGGCGGGGAGTCCCGGATACCCTCACGAGGAGGACGGGCGGCGGAGCCGCTCGGAACGAGGACAGCCCCGCCTGGCGAAACGCCATGGCGGAATGCAAGCGGAGGCGAGCATGCCCAGTGAAGAGAACAATGTGACGGTGATCGCCCGGGACGCGAAGTTCAAGGGCGAGTTGGTGCTTGAGCAGTCGGTGAAGATCCACGGGAGCTTCGAAGGCCGCATTGCGAGCCAGGGCGAGATCCACGTGGCGGAGGGTGCGGGGTGCAAGGCGTCGCTCGAGGCGCGTTCGGTGATCATCGACGGGAATGTCGAGGGCGACATTCTGGCGCGTGAGCGTCTGACGCTTTCGGGCAAGGCCCGCGTGAAGGGTGACATCACGGCGGCGGCGATCATCGTGGCGGAGGGAGCGACGTACAGCGGGCAGTGCAAGGTGGGCCCGCAGGCGCCGCGTGGGGAGGACACGGACGTTGAGGTGAAGCCCCGCGTGCAGCGGTTGCAGAACATGAACGGGCCGGCTCCGGCGACGACGGCGGGGACGACCCCGACGCCCTCGTGGCTGCAGCCGCCTAAGCCGGCGAATCACTGAACGAGGCTACGGACTGAACGCAGCGGCGGCCTGCGCGGAGACGCGCGGTGCGCCGAGTGGTGTGAAGTGGTGCGTGGGACGGCGGGGCGGATCAGGGACCTCTCCGCCGCCCGGTGGGTACCAAGGAACGGGCGTTGCCCCCGCGCGGGGCGACGCCCGTCCTCTTTTTCGGTAGAATCGTGGTGCGTCGAGGGGCTTGGCGGGCAAGGAGGCGACACCGATGATGAAGCAAGCAGCGGTCGTGGCGGTGGTGGTGATGGCGGGCGTGCTGTCTGGGTGCACGAGCACGCAGCCGGCGTCCGGGGCGACGGGCGAGGTTCGGACGAACGAGGTGACGGGGAACGTGGGGACGCTGGCGGAGGCCGGGCTCGATCGCACGATGGAGGCGGCCCGCAAGGCGGTGTCGGCGCTTCAGTTCACGACGAAGAAGGACGCGAAGGATGCGCTCAAGGGCGTGATCGAGGCGACGACGGCGGACGACAAGAGCGTGACGATCACGGTGACGAAGGTGAGCGAGAACACGTCGCAGGTGGACGTGAGCGCGGGGCCGCTGAACAAGGGCCTGGCGCAGACGGTGATGTCGAAGATCCGTGAGTCGCTGAAGTAAGCGTGCGTCACAGAACGACGAACAGGGCCAACCCGCCCGGCACGCCGTGATCGGCGTTCGGGGCGGGGCGCTTTGGTGTGCGCCGCGGCAATCAGGACATCAGAGCTTGGGGGCTTCGTCGTCTTTGTTGTCGAGGAAGTCAAAGTCCCATTCGCTGGAGGAATCGGCGTCGGGGTCGTCGCCCGGGGTGCCTTCGGAGGAGGGCTTCTTCGGGACGGCAACGGGCTTGGCGGCGTTCTTGCCGGCGGTGCCGACGGCGTGCCCGGCGCTGCTGGGCGAGGGGCCGGCGGGTGAGACGGCGCCGTTCTTGAGGGCGGCGTTGCCGTCGACGGAGGCGGGGTTGCCGTCGACCCGAACGACGAAGACGAAGGAGCCGACGGCGATGAGGTCGCCCGCGGCGAGGTCGGCCTGGCTGATGCGTCGGCGGTTGACGTAGGTGCCGTTGGAGGAGCCGAGGTCCTTGATGGTGAGCCTGGCGTCGTCGGCGAAGATCTCGCAGTGCTGGCGGGAGACGGAGGAGGAGTTGATGCGGAGGGAGCAGGACTCCTGACGCCCGATCAGCACGTGCGGGCGCTTGATCGGGATCTCGTGGGTCGAACCATCCGGGCGAACGAGTACGAGGGCTGCCTGCACGTCACTATCCTTTCCAGGAGCGGCGCTGCCGCGGGGAGGATTCCCGTCCGTGAAGAAGCAGAATACGACGATTCCGATCCTCGGGCAACGGCAGTCGTCGGCGCACCCCTTGTCGAGGGCGGGGGGTGGCACGGGCGTCAGAGCGAACGACGGGGCGGGCGAGGGCGGCGAGCCGGGGGGCGTTGGCGACGGGGCGGTGGGGCTTTCGGCGAGCCGGTCGCTGTACATCCACGTGCCGTTTTGCTTCCACAAGTGCCATTACTGCGATTTTTACTCGATCGTGGACGCTCGGGATCGTCAGGGGGAGTTCGTGGAGCGGCTGATCCGGGAGCTGAGGGGGTTGTCGGGGTGGGCGCGTGGAGAGCCTCTGCGGACGATTTTCGTGGGCGGGGGCACGCCGAGCTTGTTGAGGCCGGACTTGTGGCGGCGGCTGCTGGGGGCGCTCGGGGAGTTGTTTGACCTTGGGGAGATCCGGAGCGGCCGTGGGGAGTTCACGGTGGAGTGCAACCCGGAGACGGTGACGGCGGAGCTGGCGGGGGTGCTGCGCGAGGGAGGCGTGGACCGGGCGAGCGTCGGTGCGCAGTCGTTTGATCCGAGGCACCTGAAGACGCTCGAACGCTGGCACGACCCGGAGAATGTGGGGCGTTCGCTCGACGTGCTGCGCGGAGCGGGGATCGCGCGGACGTCGATCGATCTGATTTTCGGGATTCCGGGGCAGACGGCGGCGGATTGGCGGGAGGATCTGTCGCGGGCGTTATCGCTGGGGCTCTCGCACCTCTCGTGCTACAACCTGACGTACGAGCCGAACACGGCGATGACCAAACGGCTTTCGCTGGGGCATTTCGAGGCGGCGGAAGAGGACGTTGAGCTGGAGATGTTCGCGGACACCGCGCGGATGCTCGGCGGGGCGGGGCTCGCGCGGTATGAGATCAGCAACTTCGCGGTGCGCGGGCAGGAATCGAGGCACAACCTGGCGTATTGGCGGCAGGAGCAGTGGCTGGCGGCGGGGCCTTCGGCGAGCGGGCACGTGGGCGGGTGGCGGTGGAAGAACGTGGCGAGGCTGGATGACTATTTGAACGGGGAGGATGGGGCGGGGCTGCCGCCGGCGGTGGATGTGGAGGGGCCGGATGTTGCGCGGGCGTTGCGTGAGCGGCTGATGACGGGGGTGCGATTGGCGGAGGGGCTGGACGCGGCGGAGATGCTGGGGCGGGCCCGGGCGGTGGGCGGCTCACAGGCCGAGGACCGGCTGGCGGTGGCGGTGGAGAAGCTGCGGCGGGAAGGGTTGCTGGAGGCGGAGGGGCCTTGGCGGCTGACGGAGGCGGGCGTGCTGCTGGCGAATCGTGCGGCGACGGCGCTGATGGACGCGATCGACGAGGGATAGCCGCCGGGCCCGAGCGTGGGCTTCGTGCGGCTGGTGCGGTGCGTGTTGGACGGAAGATCAGCTCGGGCGGGGGTAGGAGCCGTAGACGGCGGAGGAGCCGAGGTCTTCGGCGATGCGGAGGAGCTGGTTGTACTTGGCGTTGCGGTCGGAGCGGCAGGGAGCGCCGGTCTTGATCTGCCCGCAGTTGGTGGCGACGGCGAGATCGGCGATGGTGGCGTCCTCGGTTTCGCCGGAGCGGTGGGACATGACGGCGTTGTAGCGGTGGCGCATGGCGAGCTCGACGGTGTCGAAGGTCTCGCTGAGGGTGCCGATCTGGTTGACCTTGACGAGGACGGCGTTTGCGCAGCCGCGATCGAGGCCTTTCTGGAGGAAGGCCTTGTTGGTGACGAAGAGGTCGTCGCCGACGAGCTGAACCTTGGAGCCGAGACGGGCGGTGAGCTTTTTCCAGCCGTCCCAGTCGTTTTCGGCGAGGCCGTCTTCGATGGAGCGGATGGGGTACTTGGCGCACCAGGAGGCCCAGAGGTCGATCATCTGGTCGGAGGAGAGGACCTCCTTGGAGGACTTGAACATCTTGTAGCCGGTCTTGCCGTCGGCAGCGGCTTCGTTCCAGCACTCGCTGGTGGCGGGGTCGAGGGCGACGAAGATCTGTTCACCCCAGGAGTAGCCGGCCTTTTTGACGGCCTTTTCGATGATCTGGAGTGCTTCCTCGTTGGACTTGAGGTTGGGTGCGAAGCCGCCTTCGTCGCCGACGGCGGTGGAGAGGTGGGAATCGTGGAGGACTTTCTTGAGGGCGTGGTAGATCTCGACGCCGGCGCGGAGGGCGTCGTGGAAGTTGGGGAGGCCCCAGGGCTGGATCATGAATTCCTGGAAGTCGACGGTGTTGTCGGCGTGCTTGCCCCCGTTCAAGATGTTGAACATGGGGACGGGGAGGACTTTGGCCTTGGGCCCGCCGAGGTAGCGGTAGAGGGGGAGGCCGGCGGTTTCGGCGGCGGCCTTGGCGGTGGCCATGGAGACGGCGAGGATGGCGTTGGCGCCCAGGGCGGACTTGTTGGGGGTGCCGTCGAGCGATCGGAGGCGGGCGTCGAGCGCTTCCTGCTGTGAGGCGTCGAAGCCGAGAATCTCTGGAGCGATGCGCTGGTTGACGTTGGCGATGGCCTTGAGGACGCCCTTGCCGAGGTAGACGCTCTTGTCGGCGTCGCGGAGTTCGCAGGCTTCGTGCTCGCCGGTGGAGGCGCCGGAGGGGACAGCGGCGCGGCCGACCATGCCGGAGGAGAGGGTGACATCGGCCTCGAGGGTGGGGTTGCCGCGGGAATCGAGGACCTGGCGGGCGTGAACGCGAACGATCTCGAAGGACATGGGTGTCTCCGGGGGGGGTGCGGGATGGCTGAAAGCGGCCTGTTCGGGCCGCGGGAGGGGACGATAGGTCGGCGGTGGCGGGATCGGGAGGAAGCGGTGTACGCTTATGTGGAACGGAGACCGACGCGCATGCCGATGACCGCCGAGGGATTTGCGGACCGAATCGCGGTGTTGCTGGCTGACCTTCAACAGCAGGGCGGCCGAGTGGCGTCGTTGGTGGAGCTGGCGTTTGAGTCGGTGTTCGCGGGGGACCACTCGCGGGCGGCGTCGGTGGAGAAGCTGGACGACGCGATCGACACGGCGGACGTGGCGTTGGAGCGGGCGTGCGTGGGTCTCTTGACGGAGGCGGCGAGTGCCGGGGCGAGCCTTGGGGAGGCGCAGCTCCGCGAGGTGCTGACGATCGCGAAGATCAACAACGAGCTGGAACGGATCGCCGACGCCGGGGTGGACGTGGCGGAGCTGGTGGGCGAGCCCCTGTGCGGACCGACGGGGAAGGCTGGGGCTGTGGGTGGTGTGGTGGGCGGGGGCCCGTGTCCGGACACGTTCCGGGTGATGGCGAACAGCGTGATCGGGATCCTTCGGGACACGAACCTGGCGGTGAGCCGCGGGGACGCGGCGCTGGCGAAGGTGGTTCTTCAGAGCCAGCACGCGGTGACGTCGTTCAAGGCGGCGATCCTGAAAGACGCGGAGCAGCGGATCGCGAAGGGTCAGATGACGGTGGAGCTGGCGTTCCGGCTGCACGAGGTGGGGAGCCAGTGCGAGCTGATCGCGGACCACTGCACGAACATCGCCGAACAGGTGATCTATGCCAAGTCGGGGGCGATCGTGCGGCACATGACGCACAAGTGGGTCGAGCTGCCGATCCGCGGATGATCGTGGCGGGCATGACCTAAGACCATGCGCTGAGTGGACTTGCGATCGCCTTGCCGCCACGTGGGTGATGATTGTCAATCGGGCTCGTCCGGGCACGACTTTCGAGGGTGCGCAACCTATACTCAAACAGGTCTCGGCCACGTTCTGTTGGGCCCAAGTCGGAAAGAGACCTTCGTGTGTACGACATCATCACCTTCGCGAGGGCGCCCACGCGGGTGGTATGCGGTCAGTCTCCGGGACGCACGCATGAGAGGCGTGCGGCGGGCGTCGAAGAAAGGAAAGAGGAACATGTCCAAGTCGTTCGGCAGGTCGTTCGGGTTGTTGAGCATGCATGTGGCGGCGGGTCTGGCGGCGGCGCTGCTGGTGGGCGGCTGCACGCAGCAGAAGGCCGAGCCCGCGCCGGCTCCGGCGGAAACCAAGCCGGCCCCGGCGAAGGCGGAGGCCAAACCGGCCCCGGCTCCGATGGCGGCGAACAACGGGGTTCAGTACTTCCCGACGGGCCGTCGTGAGAGCTCGGCGATCGCGGTTGAGAAGATCGCGCCGGCCGAGGTGTCGGTGGCTCAGAAGTTCGACTACACGCTGCGGGTGACGAACCTGACGGGCGGGGCGCTCGAGAACGTGGTGGTGACGGACACGATCGACGCGGGCTTCAAGATGGCGTCGTCGAACCCGCAGGGGACGTACGACCAGCGTACGCGTCAGCTCGCGGTGTCGCTGGGCAAGCTGAACGCCGGCGAGACGCGGAACGTGACGATCACGGGCGAGGCCGCGGGGACCGGGAGCCTGGTGAACTGTGCGACGGTGGTGTACAGCCTGCCGCTGTGCGTGACGACGAAGGTCGTTCAGCCGGCGCTGGCGATCACGAAGACGGCGCCGGCCGAGGTGCTGCTGTGCGAGAACATCCCGGTGAAGATCGTTGTGACGAACAACGGCACGGGCCCGGCGACGAACGTGTCGGTGAGCGATCCGTTCCCGGCGGGTCTGACGACGCTGGACGGGAAGGGGAGCTTCGAGCAGAAGGTTGACATGCTGGCGGCGGGCGCCAGCCGCGAGTTCAACGTGGTGCTCAAGGCGAACAAGGCCGGGAAGTTCGACAACGTCGCGAACGCGACGGCGGACGGGAACCTCAAGGCGTCGTCGGCGACGACGTCGACGGTTGTTCGCCAGCCGGTGCTGACGATCAAGGCGACGTGCGGCGGGACGATCCTGATCGGCCGCAACACGACGACGAAGTTCGAGGTGTGCAACACGGGCGACGGTCGCGCGGCGAATACCGTGGTGACGGCGCCGGTGCCGGCCGGTGCGAAGTTCGTGTCTGCTGACAACGGCGGCGTGCTGCAGGGCAACACGGTTGTCTGGAATCTCGGCACGCTGAACGGGAAGGACTGCAAGACCCTCTCGATGACGGTGCAGTCGACGGGCGCGGGCCAGCTCGCGTTCTCGGCGAACGCCAAGGCGGACTGCGCCACGGCGGTTGACGCGAACTGCACGACGGGCGTCCAGGGCGTGCCGGACATCGGGACGCTGGTGACGGACGGCGACGGCGTGGTGCTGGTTGGCGACAACCACACCTACACCTGCGAGGTCAAGAACCAGGGCCAGGTTGACCTGACCGACGTCAAGATGACGATCACGCTGCCCGAGGGCCTGACGTTCGTCAGCGCGGGCGGGATCGCCAACCCGACGGTCGCCGGCAACAAGCTGACGTTCAACGTGGGCACGGTCGGCGTCGGCAAGACGGTGGCCTTCACGTTCGTCGGCAAGGCCAGCAAGTCGGGCGAACTCCTGGTCATCGGCGAGACGACGGCCAAGGAGATCAAGACCCCGGTCCGCGACGACGAGCTGACGGTCTTCGTCGATCGGTAAGGATCCGCCCTTCGGGGCCGATCTCTGACTGAGAACCACCGGGCGGGCCTTTGCGGGCTCGCCCGGCTTTCTTTTTCAAGCCCGCGGGGGCGTCGGTCTGATAGCCTTGTCACCATGCGTCATTACGACCTTTGCGTGATCGGGAGCGGACCGGCGGGACAGCGGGCGGCGATCCAGGCGTCGAAGCTGGGACGGCGGGTCTGCGTGATCGAGCGTCGCGACGTGGTGGGCGGGGTGGCGATCAACACGGGAACGATCCCGAGCAAGGCGATGCGGGAGGCGATCCTGCGTGCGGACGGCCACGGGAACGCGATGCCGGCGATCCAGGATTTCTTTGCCGCCCGCAACGCACTGTTCACGAGCGTGCTCGCCTCGTGCCAGCAGGTGATCAAGGCGGAGGTGGAGCTGACACGCGGGCATTTCGCTCGCAACGGCGTGGACGTGATCAACGGGCTGGGGCAGTTCCGTGACGCGAGGACGATCGACGCTGTGGGCCCGCACGCGACGACGACGGTCACGGCGGACCACGTGCTGATCGCGGTGGGGACGAACCCGGCGAAGCCCGAGGGACTTCCCTTTGACGGGAAGCACGTGATCACGAGCGACGAGCTGCTGAACCTGCCGTATCTCCCCCGGACGATGATCGTGGTCGGGGGCGGGGTGATCGGGACGGAATACGCCTCGATGCTGCAGGCGCTTGGGGTGAAGGTGACGCTGATCGAGGGTCGGCCTCGGCTGCTTGAGTTCATCGATGCGGAGTTGATCGAAGCGCTGCAATATCACCTGCGGAACAACGGGATGACGCTGCGGCTGGGGGAAAAGGTGATCCGCGCCGATCTTGTGGACCCCATTGGGAATGTCAAGACGGCGGGAGGGTCGCAGGTCGAGGCGGTGCTCGAGAGCGGGAAGGCGATCCGGGCGGATTGCCTGCTCTACGCGATCGGTCGGCAGGGGGCGACGGAGGGGCTCAACCTACAGGCGGCGGGGCTCTCGGCGGACAATCGCGGGCGGATCAAGGTGAACGGGGCGTACCAGACGTCGGTGCCGACGATCTACGCGGCGGGAGACGTGATCGGATTCCCGGCGCTGGCGAGCACGAGCATGGAGCAGGGGCGGCAGGCCGCGTGCCACATGTTCGGGGAGCGGTTTGAGCGGGTGGAGGAGACGCTGCCTTATGGGATTTACTCGATCCCTGAAATCTCGATGGTCGGGTGGACGGAGGAGCGTCTGACGGCGGAGGGGATCCCGTACGAGGCGGGGATTGCGCACTACCGCGAGATCGCACGCGGGCAGTTGCTGGGTGACGAGATCGGGATGCTCAAGCTGCTGATCCACCAGGAGTCGCACACGGTGCTGGGCGTTCACATCATCGGGACGGGCGCGACGGAGCTGGTGCACATCGGGCAGCTTGCCGTGGCGCTCAAGGCGACGGTGGAGCACTTCGTGAACACGGTGTTCAACTATCCCACGCTGGCGGAGTGCTACAAGGTGGCGGCGTTCAACGCGCTGAACAAGCTTCGCGCGGTGTGAGACAAGGGGGATAGGATCGCCCCCGGTGCGACGCGGACCATCCAGACTCAGACGAGATCTCCGGTCGTGCACGCTCGACGGGATGCTGTACACCGTGATGGTCGGGCTTGGGCAGGAGTTTCTGCCGAAGCTGGCGGTGGAGCTCGGGCTTTCGGACGCGGCGGTGGGGTTGATCGTGCCGCTGCCCATGCTGCTGGCGGCGGTCGTGCAGCAGGCTTCGCCGTTTCTGGTGATGCCGATGGGCGGGTATCGGCGGTTCGTGGCGTGGACGGCGGGGTGGCAGGCGGTGACGTTTGTGCCGCTGGTGCTGCTGTGTCTGGCGTCGCCGTGGCTGAAGTCGTCGGTTGAGCCGGAACTGCGGGCGGTGGTGCTGTATCTGATGGTGACGCTGTTCTGGAGCGGGGCGATGCTGGGGGCGCCGGCGTGGATGGCGCAGGTGGGGATGATGATCCCGGCGCGGATCCTGCCGCGGTACTTCGGGCGGCGGACGGTGCTGCTGAACCTGACGCTGCTGCTGTCGCTGCTGGGAGGCGGGTGGCTTCTGCGGCAGGCGTCGGGGAGCGGGGCGTGGCTCGGGCAGATGCCGGTGCACGTGATGCTGGCGGTGATGTTCACGCTGGCGGGGATCGCGCGGGTGGGCTCGGCGTACTACCTGTCGAAGTACAGCGAGGTGCCCGACGCGCCGCCCCCGACGATCGTGCCGCCGGGGAGGCTGATCGAGCGGCTGGGGCGGACGCACGACGGGCGTGCGATGACGTTCATGCTCGCGATGCAGGCGGCGATGTGGCTGAGCTTTCCGTTTTTCAGCCCCTACATGCTGCGGCAGATCCCCGTGGCGGACGAGCAGGAGCGGACGATGGTGTTCGGGGGGCTTCTGGCGGCGTTTTTCTTCGGGAAGATGATCGCGCCGGAGCTGACGGGTCGGCTGATCTCGCGGGTGGGTGTGATTCCGGCGTCCTGGATCGCAAGCGTGATGCTGGTGCCGGTGCCGCTGCTCTGGCTGGTGTCGGACTCGCTGGTCTGGCTGATCGTGGCGCAGGTGTTCAGCGGGGCGGCGCTGGCGTCGTACGAGCTGTGCACGATGATGATGCAGCTTGCGCACGTGCGTGAGCGCGAGCGGGCGAGCGTACTGGCACAGTTCTTCCTGGCGATCCAGGCGGCGGGGCTCGGGGGCGCGATGGCGGGCGGGATGCTGCTGGGCGGTTCACCCGGGCGGGATGACTACGCGGCGGCGTTCGGGGTTTCTGCGGCGGCCCGAGCAGGGTGCCTGCTCCTGCTGCTTCGGCTGAGCGGATCGGGCTCGCGGCGGCGCGTCATGGTGCGAGGAGAACCGAGCACGGGCGAGGGCATCGCGAGCGAGCGCAGACGCTAAGGGCCGGAGAAAACCCCGGGGGACGACTTCCTCAATTGGGTTGACAGATCTTGAGTGACCTTGATGAGGGCACCGATAGGTTAGTAGACTCACCGCTAAAGGTGAGAGTCACTAGGGTGACTGTTGGATCTCACCGGGAAGGGTACAGTCCCATGAATGGCGCACGCCCGATATTCGTGGTCTTGGCGGATGATCACTCGCTGGTACGCGGCGCATTGACGTCGTGGCTTCGGCAGAGCGGGATCGAGGTTTTGGCGGAGGTGGGCAACGCGGACGCGGCCGTGACGGCGTGCATCCATCATTCGCCGGACGTGGTGGTGTTGGACATCGACATGCCGGGGCTGCAGTGCTTTGACGCGGCGCGGTCGATCCGGGCGCGATGTCCCAAAACGAGGGTGCTGTTTCTGTCGGCGTTCTTCAACGACCGGTACATCGAGGATTCGCTGGCGGTGGAGGCGTCGGGGTATGTCACCAAGGGGGAGCCGCCGCAGACCGTGGTGACGGCGATCCGCGAGGTGGCGTCGGGCGGGGTGTACTTCTCGCCGGAGATCCAGGCACGGCTGGTGATCGACAGCGGCGGTGTTCGGCTGGGGAGTCGCCCTCAGACGAGATCCAGCACGCTGACGCAGCGGGAGGTCGAGGTCCTGCGGTACATCGCGAAGGGGCTGGCCAAGAAGGAAATCGCCTCGACGATGCACTTGTCGGTCAAGACGGTGGACAACCACTGCACGAGCCTGATGAGCAAGCTGGACATCCATGATCGGGTGGAGCTGGCGCGGTTTGCGATCCGCGAGGGGCTGGCGGAGGCCTGAGAACGGTTGAAATCGGACGTTGGGGCGGGGAAGATGGCGGCATGTCGAAACGGCCGGCGGGGACGCCACAGTCAGAATCACGGGGAACGGGCAAGCCCGCGGGGGCGGGGCGACCCGGGGCGAGCGCTCGTGCGGGCGAGGGAGCCTGCGTGGGCGGGTGTGGCACGGGGTGTTCGCACGGGTCGGACGATCCGGCGGCTGCGGGCGTGCGGTCGACGAAGCAGCGAGAGGCGATCCTGGGGACGATCCGCTCGGCGCCGGGGCCGATGAGCGCGCAGGAGATCCTCAAATCGGCGAAACGCCGCAGCGCGGGGCTCGGGCTGGCGACGGTGTACCGGAACATCAAGGGGTTGTTCGAGGGAGGGCTGTTGACCGAGGTGAACGTGCCCGGGGAGCCCCCGCGGTACGAGGTGGCGGGGAAGACGCACCACCATCACTTTCTGTGCGGACGGTGCGGGACGCTGTTCGACATCCCGGGGTGTCCCGGGGATCTGTCGTCGCTGGTGCCGGCGGGTTTTTCGCTTGAGGCGCACGACCTGACGCTGATGGGGGTGTGCGCGGGGTGCAATCGGCGTCAGGGCTTGTCGTAGACCATCTCGACGCGGTTGCCCTTGGCGTTGTAGGAGACGCGGGTCATGTAGGCGCGGATGAGCATGAGCCCGCGGCCGGTGGTTTTTTCGATGTTCTCGTCGAGCGTGGGATCGGGGATGGTGGCGGGATCGAAGCCGGGCCCCTGGTCTTCGACGTGGATCACGACCTTGGCGGGGTCGACGGCGTATTCGACGGTGATCGGCAGGGACGGGGGAAGGTGCTCGTGCCCGTGATGGAAGGCGTTGGCGATCGCTTCGGCGAGGGCGAGCCGGACGGCGAAGCGGGAGGCCTTGGAGTAGCCGTGGCGTTCCATGGCGTCGACGAGGGCGTTCTGAATGGCCTCGCTGAGCGCGGTGTCGTTGGGGAAGCTTGCGCGTCCCGAGTCGCCTTGCTGGGCGGCGCGATCCTGATTATCGCCGTTGATCGGCATCGCCACGACCCCCGGGGTTCAGGTGAAGCTCTTGAGAGCCTCGTCGGTGTTCTCATGGATCGAGAAGAGCTTGTTGAGGCGTGTGATGACGAAGACCTCGTAGATCTGCGGATCGATGTTGGCCAGGCGGAGCTGCCCCTGCTTCCCGCGGACGCGATTGTTGACGGTGATGAGGGTGCCCAGGGCGGCGGAGGAGAGGTGGTCGACGTTGGCGAAGGAGATGAGGAGCCTCGGGGCGGGCTCGGCATCGACAAGCGCGGCGATCTCTTCGCCGATGGTGGCGATGTTGGCCTCGTCGAGGATGTTGCGGTCGATGAACTCGACGATGTTGACGTTGTTCTGACGACGGACTTTGAGTCGAGAGTTGCTTGCTGCCATCGTGGTCTCCCGCGACGCAGGGTGTATGCGCCGACCGATCGGGCTAGTTTAGCCTGTGTCCGGCGCGGGGCGCGGGCTCAGCGGTCCGGGGCGTTGGCAAGGCGATCGGCCAGCTCTCGGGCGTCGGCGTGTCCGAGCGCCTGGGCGCGGGCGGCGAGAC
>DDSG01000057.1 GCA_002343325.1 Phycisphaerales bacterium UBA2396
GCTGCTCGACCGCTATCTCGAGCTTGCCAACAGCGGGGACGCGGGGTTCTGGGATCCAGAGGAAGAGCTCGAGATAGCGGTCGAGCAGCGATTGCAGCGCCCCCACGAGCCCGTCGTCCGGGGGGGCGGGTCCAGCGGGCGAGGCGGGGGCGGGGCTATTCATGGGCGGTCTCATCATCAATGCAGGTGAACCGTCCGTCGTTGAACTCGGCGCTCGGCCGAACCCAGACGTACCCATCCTGCTCAGACACGTAGATGACGCATGGCGTCAGATCGGCCTCGATCCGGCCGGTGGCGATCACGCGGTATGTCCCGCCCTTCCGGTGGCGCCAGCGAAGGCCCCACTGTACGGGCTGTTCGGTTGCTTCAGTCGGCATGGTGGGGCTCCTTCACCAGCTCCTCCGCGCACGCCCTGTACCGCGCCGCAGCGGCCTCGACCCCGGCGCGGTAGCCGGCGGCGTAGTCGTCACTCCGGGGCATCGGTGGGCTCCTGTAGGGCGGCGCGGGCGGGGTTCGCGGCCTTGGCGGTCTCGAGCTTGCGGACGTGGTGCGGGTGATCGGTCGGGTACTCGGCGGTGTAGTAGGCGTCGAGCTCATCGGCCGCTTCCGCCAGCGCCTCCCGCAGCTTCTCCCGCTCCGCCTCCAGTGCGGCGAACTCCTCCGGGTAGAGGTGCCGCACCTGCTCGATGGACGGCCTGGCGATCGTCCCGCGCAGCATGTTGATGTGCACTGCGTTGGGGTCGGCGAGGATGCGCTCGAACTCTGCGATCCGGGCGTCTCGCGCGGCGAGGGCGGACGCATAATGCGCGTGGATGGCGTCGCGGGTCTTTTCGTAGCCCGCGACCGCCGCCTCCGACCAACCGGTGTCGCTATCCTCCGGCCCGCCGTCATCGAACACGGTGCAAAGCATGATGGCGAGATTGTCCTCCTCGCCGGCGATCTCCACCCAGCCGAGGCTAGTCCGCAGTTCATCCGCTTCCATCGTCTACTCTCCTGCCTCAGCCGGGGGATGCCGATCACTGGCGTGGATGATCGCTGGCCGCGCCCACCGCCGTTGAAACGCTCGCCATTCCGGAGCGGGCCGGTGCTTGTCCTGCGATGGTGTTTCCGGCTGCCACAGCATTGCGTGCGGCGTGAACCCAATCGACAGCATCTGCTGCAAGCGAGCCTCGGCGCTATCGAATGTGTCCTTGGGATAGCCGATCAGAACGTACACTCGCATCCGGTGCGACCGTTCGGTGAAACCGGCCTCGATCAGGCGACGCGCCGCGCTCTCAAGCGTCTCGAAGGCGTCGCCGGGGTCGTAGGCGAAGAACATGTTCGGACGGGGCTTGAGGCTGGCGAGGAGATCGACCTGGTAGTCTTGAAGCGCCAGCGCCTCGAGCCCGCCGGTGAACTCGATCCGGCGTCCCTGACCGCGCAGCATGTCGAACACGGCTTCAACGTGCGGTCTCGGCGCGGCGAGCAGATTGTCATCGAGGACGTTCCAGCCCGGCACGATCGGCATCGTGTTGACCGTGGGCCATTTCTTCCAAACGCCGCAGAACCAGCATCTCCGCGGGCACCCGCGGGACGTGATGGTGTAGCCCGGCTTGATGTAGCGGCCGGGGATGAACTCCAGGCTTGTGTCTCCATAGGCAACGCCGCCGACCTTTACCGGGGCGACATGTCGCCATTCCTCCGCCAGGCGCTCGGCGATCGCCTTGTCCTGAGTGAAGGCGACAGACACATGGACCTCGTCGGCCTCGGCGAACAGATCGGGCGGGCCGAAGTAGGCGAGCGCATCGTCGGGGCTCGCCTTGGTCTTGCGCGGGAAGACCCGGATCAACCGCGTCATCTCCCGTCTCCTCCCTGGGGATGCAGGCGAGCACCGCCCCCGCGCTGCATTTCTGTCGGCGCAAGCTTGCGGATCATCTCCGCGGCCTCGCGGTAGTGGTCGATCTCGCTCTCGATGTCCTCGACGGCGATCTTCGGCTGGCTCTCGCGCGTCCACTCGTTGATCCTCTCCAGTTCGTCGGCGACCGCGTCGCACTTCGCGGCGGACGCCTCGATCCCCGCCGCAAAGCCCTCGGCCCGCGCATCCTCCCGCTCGATCACCAGCCGGTCGCACGTCTCACCGAGGGCGCGGATCGTCTCCAGGTGCTCGGCGCAGGCGGGGCACGGGGTCATGTGCGCGAGCCTTCAGGCTCGATATACTTGGGGCTGATCCGCGTCGCCGTGGTGTTTCCGTCCCAGCGGACAAGCGCGACTTTCAGGCCGTGCTGGCGGTCCTGCTTGACGGCGAGCAGCACGCCCGCTCGCTTCTGTATTCCCGCCGTATGACCGGCGGCGCTAGTCTGCACCCGCGGCGCGCGGGGGCTGGCCTCGGGCTGATCCGCGGCGGCGGGCGGGAGGGGGCGGGTCATGGGCGATCCTCGCCGTTCCGTAGCTGCCGGCTCAGATCAAAGCGGCAGACGACATGCGGGTAGAACCCGCGCCACTCGGCGATCTCGTTGCTGCAGTAGTCATGCAGCGGCGAAACGCCGTCTAAGAAATCTCCATCCATAAGTTCGACCGCCAACTCGTGGCAGTCCTCGTGCGACCGAAACACCCACGTATCGCCGCCGTCGATGACCCGCTGGCGCAGGTATTTACATCCGGGCGGGATGTCGCGCCCGCAGTGGTCGCACCGGTGCGGCTTCCGCGCGACTGGTGTTTCGGTCCAGTAGTGCATCACCCCGGCCTCCCCATCAGCACATCAAACAGCCGCGCGAACCATCCGTGCCGCACGGGCCCCCACCGCGGCTGCGGCGGCAGGCCGGGCGGCGAGACGTGCCGCGTCGCGGGGCGGGTGCGGAGATAGCGGGCGGCTGCGTCCACGCGCTCCCACGCCTTCGCTTCCTCGCGGGCGAGGGC
>DDSG01000160.1 GCA_002343325.1 Phycisphaerales bacterium UBA2396
ACGTGGCGGGGGAGAGCCATGTGTTCTGGTCGTATGTGCCGTGGAATCCGCCGCGATGGCCGATGGCGATGGGTGATGGGAGCGTGATCGTCGCGGCGTGCACGGACTTTGTGCTGGAGCACGATTTTTTCGAGTACTGGGTCGGGCATCCGGTCTTCTCGACGTGGAGTGGCGTGAAGGGCAGGGATGTCAGGCGGTGAAAGGAGCGCGTGGCATGCTTCATGGCGAGCGTCTTGCGGTGGGTGTCGTGTTGCTGGGGTGCGCGGCGGTTGTCCTGGGAGATGCCGGCGCAGGAGAGTCGTGCTTCTTTCTCCAGCGATCGGGATGTGTGGGTTCGCTTGGCTTCTGCAAGGAAGACCAGATCGTGTGCGACGACGGCTACTCGAGCACGACGCAGACGAGCAACAAGGGACGTCGAGGCCCGCTCACGGGGAGCGAGTTGCGGAAGTGCTACAGGCTTGAGGGGGAGACACGGACGAGCGCGTGCAATGAGCCGGCGCCGAGCGGGTTTGTCCCCGCTTTCTGTCGGAACAGCGCCGGTGTGTGTTGCTTCTCAAAGACCCTGAAGCAGGTGAACCCTTCGCCCGGCGGGAGCATGTCGACACCGGCAGGTCAGGAGTGTGATTTCGGGACGGTTGGGGCGTGATCGAGGTCGCGAGTGCGCACGGAGAGCGGGGTGAACGATGTGGTGCGGCGGCATGGTTCTGGGTGCGTGTCTCGGGGTGGTTGGGTGGGTGGGCCAGGGGGGAGAGCGGGAGGAGTTGACGCGGGAGTTTCTTGTCTCGGAGCTCGCGCGGCGGATGCCCGCGCGGGGGACGCTGCGTCTGGAGTACGAGATCAGCGATCCGGGGCTGATGCCCGGGAAGACGCACGTCTTCGTCGACTTTGCGAGCGGTGCCTGGACGATGATCCGACCGAGCCCGAACAGCGTGGTCGGGAGAGAGCCGGACGGGACGTGCTTCGAGGGGACGCCGCATGCGGCCCGAACGCTCTGGGGCGTGCCGTTCGAGAGGCGGCGCGTGACGTACAGCGGGTTTGACTTTTTTCTCGACGACTATCTTCCGCTGGTGATGCTCCGAGGGCTGTTGTCGATGGAGCAGGCGTTTGTGAGGGCGGAACGAGATGGGACGGGAGAGGTGCGGGTTGAGTTTGTGCTGCCTCGTGGAAGCCGCGCGTTTCGTGTGGAGGAACTGCCGGCGGCCGAGATCGAGCGATGGGGCGGGGTTGAGAAGATCGGCAGGCGGGTCACGCTGACGATCACGCCGGAGTGGAATGTGGTGAAGTATGAGGGTGAAGGTGAGACGCCGAAGGTGCTGGTGTCGTCGGGCTGCTCGAAGACCGGGGTGCAGGTGCTGGCGAGTTCGATGAGTGGGGATGAGAGGCTGACGCGGTGCGAGTATGACGAGGTGAATGCGGGCGTCTTCAGCATGGAGGGTGCACGGGTGTTGTCGGAGCAGCTTGTGCCGGCGCCGGAGGCAAGGACGCCGATTCCGCGTCAGGATGATCCTGAGCCAACGCCGATCCGTGCGCGGGAAGGGAGTGCGTGGGGTGGCGTGATGCGTGGATCGACACTGACCATCACGGGGGCGGCGCTCGTGGTCATCGGGCTTGTGGCGTGGTACCGCACGAGACAGGGGGGCGGGCGGTGACGCGGGGGGGCTGGGCACGGGAGTGTGCCGGCGTCTTTTTTTTGGGGGTTGCCGCCTGGGTGCTGTTGTCGGGCGTGAGCAAGCTGCAGGATCTTTCGATGTTCGAGCGGGCTTTGCGTTCGCATGATGTGTTGGCTGCGGTCTGGGTTCGACCGGCGGTCATCGGCGTGCCGAGCATTGAACTCGCGGTGGGCGTGTTCGCGGTGTTTGCGGCTCTCACGCCGCGAGTGCGATGGGCGGCATGGTCGCTTGGCGTGCTCATGCTCGCGTTGACGGCATACGTCGGGCTTGTGTGGTTGAATCCACCGCCGGCAGGAACTACGTGCGGGTGCGGGATCTCGAATGCGCCGGTCGAATCGTGGGGGTTGATTGTGTCTCGGAATGCGATGCTGGCAAGCTTGCTGATTGCCATCGGATTGATGGTGGGGCGATCGGCTCACACGGAACCAGAAGCCTCTACACGATGATGTCGACGGTCGCGCCCGGGGGGGTGTGGACTTCGTGGGTGCCTTGGGATTGGCTGCGATCGCGGAGGTGGGCGACGAGGGCGGCCAGTTCGCCCCGGAGGGGGGCGGTGAAGCGGAGGGGGGCGGTGGTGATGGGGTGCGTGAAGGCGAGGACGGCGGCGTGGAGGGCCTGGCGGTCGAGGAGGGTGGCTTTGTCTTGTGTGATGAAGGGGCGCCCGCCGTACATGTCGTCGCCGACGATGGGGTAGCCGAGGTGGGAGAGGTGGACGCGGATCTGGTGGGTTCGGCCGGTTTTGAGTTCGAGCTCGACGAGGGAGAAGGCGTCGCCCGCGAGGACGGCGGAGGCTTTGAGGGGTGATTGCTTGGGCGTGGCGGCGGGGGACCAGCCTTCGGCGGGGGCCGGGGCGGGGCCGGCGACGGGGTGACGCGGGACGAAGGAGAAGCGTTCGCGGACGCGGTAGAGGGTGAGGGCGTTTTTGCCGAGTTCGTCGTGTCGGACGACTTGTTTCTCGCGGAGGCCCTTTTCCTTGGAGGGGTGTGGGCCGATGGGGAGGTTGATGGCGTCGGCGAGTGGTTCGACCCAGCCGTGGACGAGGGCGAGGTAGCGTTTGTCGACGCGGCGGTGTTCGAACTGGTGGCCGAGTTTCCAGTGGGCCTCGTCCTGCTTGGCGAAGACGATGCAGCCGGAGGTGTCGCGGTCGAGGCGATGGACGACGCCGGGCCGGGCGAATTCTTCGCCGACGGCGGAGAGCGTGCCGCCGAGCGGGCTGGTGTTCTGGAAGTGCCAGGCGAGGGCGTTGATGAGCGTGCCGGAGAGGTGCGAGCGTGCGGGGTGGACGATGATGTCGGGCTGCTTGTTGAGGACGATGAGGTGCTGGTCCTCGAAGAGGATGTCGAGGGGGATGTTCTCGGGGATGGCGCCGCGCGGGGGCGGGGGCGGGGGGGCGGCGGGGAGGGAAAGGGGAAAAGCCTCGCGGGGGGGGGGGGGGGCGCCGGTCGGGGTTGGGCGGGGGGGGCCGGCC
>DDSG01000101.1 GCA_002343325.1 Phycisphaerales bacterium UBA2396
GAGTCGCTGCTGCGGCGCGGGCGGTGGGCGATGGGGCTCTCGCTCGCGGGGTTTTTCGTGGTGTCGCCGGGCGTCTTGCCGGGCGAAGAGTCGGCCCGCATCATGCGAGCGGCGGAGGGGCTGTGGACGCTTGATCGGCCGATCGCGTCGACGCATCGGCAGGACAGCATGGTCTTCTGGACGCGCGGGCGTGTGGCGAGACTGAAGGCCGAGGAACTGGCGGCGTGGTTCACGGAACATCCGGGCGGCCTGGCGGTCGTGCGCGAGTCGGAGTTGCACGGGGTGCTCGTGCCGATGGGGCTGCGCCTGGTGCAGCGTGTTCCCGAGAACGCGCTCTTTGCCGACCTTGGGCTCGACGGGTTTCACGCGACGAGCCCGCGGTCGTGGTGCCTGGTCGAACTTCCGACGGCGTCGGCGGGCGGCCTGTAGAATCAGCACAACGGAGGTCTCATGCCCGGCGGACACAGCGACAGGCCCATCGTGCTCGCCGATCTCACGGCTGACTTGTTGTGGCCCAAGGTGCTCCGGTCTGTGGGGTTGGCGCTTCGGCCTGGGCGTGTGCTGCTGGCGTTTGTCGCGATCGTGGCGGCGGGGCTTTGCCTGTCGATCCCCGTGCCCTGGGAAGAGGGCCGGACGGCGTGGCAGTTGATGCGGTCGGCGAGCTTCGGGGCGATGTCGTTTCCGGCGGGCGAGGGAATCGCCGAGCTGGTGCTGGTGCCGCTGTCGTTCGTCGTGAGGCCGGTGCTCGCCGGGGCCGCGTTCGCCACGCAGCACCCGCTGGCGTTCGCGGCCTTCGGGCTGCCCGCGCTGTTCGTCGTCACGCTGTTCGGGGCGGCGATCTCGCGGCTCGCGTCGGCGGACTTTGCGCACGGCGTGGGGGAGCCCTGGACTCGGGCGCTGGCGTTTGCGCTCGGGCGGTGGCCCGCGCTGTTGGTCGCGGTGCTCGGGCCGCTCGCGCTGATCGCCGGTTTCGCTGCCATCAACGCGGTGCTGGGCTGGGGCTTGCTGCGCTGGCCGGGCGTGCGCGTGGTGGGGGCGTTGTTCTATGGCGGGGCGCTGCTGACCTCCGCCGTGTCGGTCTTTCTGTTTGTCGTGTATGTCGTCGGCTGGCCGCTGCTGCTGCCCGCGGTGATCTGCGAGGGGCGCGGCATCAAGGGCGGGGGCCCGGGCGACGGGATCGACGGCATCCAACGGGCGTACGCCTACGTGCCCACGGCCCCGCTGCGGTATCTGGCGTTCGCGGCGCTGCTCGTTGCGCAGCTCTACCTCCTGCACTGGCTGGTCTTCTGGATGGCCGACGCGACGGTCGGCTTTGCACGCTGGAGCGCCAGCGCGATGCTTCCCGAGGAGGCCGCCCGGCTTGCGTTGGGCTCGCCCGGCGTCGATGGGTCGCAGAGCGTCACCTTTGCCAATCGTGTCGTTGAATTCTGGGAGCGGATCCCGGGAATGTTCGCCGCGAGCGTGGTGCTGTCGGCGTTGTTCTGCGGGTGCACGGTGCTGTACCTTGCGATGCGGCGTGTCTGCGACGGGCAGGACGAGCATGACATCTGGATGCCGGGCATCGACCTCGCCGACGCGCCGGGCGGGAACACGCCGCGGCCTCGGATCGGCGCGGGCGTGCAGAGCGGACCGGCGCGCGATGAATAACCCGTGGACGAGCCGAGCCGCCGTTGCGTGTGCCGGTCTTCTCGCCGAGGCGGGCGTGCGCGAACTGACGATTGAGACAAACGGCGAGGTGCGCGTGCTCCGGGCGCGCGTCACCGACCTGCCCTCACTGCTCATGAGGACTCCCGCCGCGACGTTGCGGACGGGCGGCCTCGAGATCGAGTGGTCCACCGCCGGCGTCCGCGTCCTGGGCGACGGCCCGCTCGCGGGGTCGATTCGGGAGATGCTCTTCGAGAAAAACCCCAAGTGAACCCCGGGGTCCTCGCGTGCAGAGCGCTTTCGTGGCCTTCATTCTCGATCGTTCTCACACGGACGTCCGAATGTCACTGACTCCATCGTGCCCCGGACGGCGAACCCAAAGCACGGGAGGTTGTGATGACAGGCTGCGCAACACAGCATTCTTCAGAGCGATTCACGCACGGCGTGCGGGTGCGGGTGGTGCCGTCGTACGTGCGCGAGGAGTCGAAGCCGGAGCTTGGGCAGCACCTGTTCGCGTACACCATCACGATCACGAACGAACGGGCCGCCCCGATCCGCCTGCAGGAGCGTCGCTGGCTGATCGCGGATTCCGAGGGTGTGCAGCGGATCGTGAAGGGCACCGGGGTGGTGGGGATGACGCCGAGGATCGAGCCCGGGCGGAGCTTTGAGTACACAAGCTCGGTGCCGATCGAGGCGCCGTGGGGGACGATGGAGGGGGCGTACACGTTCGAGGACGAGGTTGGGCTGACCTTCGAGGCGGAGGTGGGGCGGTTCTACCTGGTGGTGCCCGAGGACGCCGGTTGAGGCCCCACGGGGGTGGTGCTATCCTCCGCCCTGCCTTCCGGAGAGGTGGCCGAGTGGCTGAAGGCGGCGGTTTGCTAAACCGTTATACTGGGGATACCCGGTATCGGGGGTTCGAATCCCCCCCTCTCCGCTTCGAACAGCCCTTGCGTGCGCGGGGGCTGTTTTCGTTTGAGGGGGTGGGGAGGGAGGTTGTTGCGAAATGCCGGGCATGCTCATTCGTCGTGTGTGCCGTGCTGTGGTGGTCGTGTGTGCCGTGCTGTGCGGGGCGGCCGCGCTGCAGGGGTGCGGCGAGAAGAAGCGGCTGGTCGAGGTGTTCGACGTCGGCCCCGCCGGTGGCCCGCGTGGAGGCTCGGAGGGGTACCTGTGGGTCGATGCCGACGCCGAGCCGCCGCCGGGGAAGGGCTGGAAGCCGGTGGACATCAGCACGCTCACGCCCGTGCAGCGGGCGAGGATCCGGTGAGGCGGGAGGGCCGGATGGATGAACGGGGGGCACGAGTAGCCACGGTGGATCAAGGGCACCGGGCTTCCGCGAACCTGTTGCTGTGGCTGCTCGTTTCCACTAAACTGATCGTGTAAGGGCATTGCCATCGGAAGAGAGACCAAAGCTGGTGCAAGAACTCATGTCGCCCATGTCGATCACGATATGCACAAGATCATCGAGCCTTGGGCCGTGGAAGCGGATTGCGTGTGGATATGCCCTTGTTATCAAGAATGTACATTGAAAGAAAGGTCATCGCAAGTGTGGGTTACTCAAACGTATCTTGGCGATGTCGAGCGTGATGCACAGCTGTTTGTCTACTATGTTTACGAGGACTATGCAGAGGCCCAAAAGTGCTTTACTATGAAGGTGCAGGAAGAACTTGAGCGACTAGGTACTGTTTATGGTCCCAGAGTGTCACTGCTGATGCCCAATTCTCGTTCTTCTGATTCAATCGAGTCCGAGTTACGAAATAGGTTGGATGCGCTCTGGCGCACTATCCAAGGCAAATTGCCAGGTCTTCTCGTTTGCTCGCGACCATTGAGCGAATTTGACTTTTCGAGTGGCGACTACGTGATTCTGCCCTTCGCAGATGAATCTCCCCAAGAAGCGGCTCGGGTAGTATCTCGTGTTAGGAAGCTACTAGACGACCAACTTGAATGGTCGCAGTCGGTCTCGCAGAAGGTGTCGTCCGAGCCGCTTTGGAAACGCTTCTTTTGTGCCTTAGAGCTTAAGCCGGGGGTCGGAGGTATTCGTATTGATCTAAAGAAGTTTCTAAGGTAATAGCAACGGCAACCTGTCGGCGAGTGCTGCTCGCAATGCTCGATGATGCAGTGTGTTGCTTGGTCTTGTAAGCACAATCGTCTGGGCTTTAGCCCACCTATCGCTCGGTATCTTCATTTGATAGGTGACCTGAGTCGCCTTCCTCGACTCTACCGGCGACTGCTCCAAACACGGCGGGCTGCAACGACAGGCAATGCTGTGGCTACCCCACCACCTCCCCTTACTCCTTCCCCTCCTCCTTCTTCACCCTGGGCAAGAGGTCCGGGGCGCAGGCGAGGTTGTACGCGACGATCGCCGAGCACGTCGCCGACTGCATCAGGTATTCGGGGATCGCGATGTCGAAGGTGTCGTTCTGCGTGTGCCAGCCGAAGCCGTAGTCGGCCCGGCCCACCTCGTCCCAGAAGAACCCGGGGACGCCGATCTGGTTGAAGGCGGCGTGGTCGGAGGACCCGTGCGTGCCGATGGTCTCGCCGGTGTTGCGGATGTTGACGTTGAGGTACTTCCCGTCGGTCTCGGAGTAGAAGACGAAGTTGACGGGCGCGGTGGCGGCGGCGAGGTAGTTGACCATGTTGGCTGCGGCGGGCAGGCCGCCCTGCGTGTTGGTCCCCCCGTCGTCGACGAAGCACGCCGAGACGCTCTTGAGAATCTGATCCTTGTTGGCCTTGACGTACGCCCGCGCGCCGAGCAGCCCCTGCTCCTCGCCCGTCCAGTGGATGAAGCGGATGGTGCGCTTGGGCCTGGCGCCCACGGCGGCCAGGATGCGGGCGGCCTCGAGGGTGACGGCCGAGCCCGTGCCGTTGTCGGTCGCGCCCTGGCTGCCCGGGCCGTCCCAGGAGTCCAGGTGGGCGGAGATGATGACGACCTCGTCGGGCTTCTCGGTGCCGACGATCTCGGCGATGGTGTTGTAGCAGGGGATGGGCCCGGCCTTGAGCTCGTGCTTGAGATCGACTTCGAGCTCGATGGGCTCGCCGTCGGCGAGGCGTGAGTTGAGGAAGTCGTAGTCGGAGAGGCGGACGACCAGGTGCAGGTCGTCGGGGATGTCGTCGAGCTTGCGTTCGCGCCAGCCGGGGACGCCGCCGGTCCAGACGCGTTCGTCGCGCGTGGTCGAGATGAACCCGGCGACCTGATCGACGATGAGCCGCTGGGGGAGCTTGATCTCTTCGGGCTTCTTGCCCTCGGCGAGGTCCTTGCGGGCCTGCTCGCGGGCCTCGAAGTTGGTGCCCAGCCGTCCGCGGACGCCGCGCTGCCCGACGGCGGGCTCGGCGGGGAGGAGGATCCACGCGCCCTTGAGCTGGTCCTTCATCGCGGCGTACTCGGCGTCGTCGGCCGGGGCGCGGAGGACCTTGCCCTTGACGGGCCCGTCGGTGCCCTTGGTCCAGGCCTGCACGCTGAACTGCAGGTCGCGGACCTTGCGGTATTCGATCGTCTTCTGGCCGTCTTTCTCGCGTTCGTCGCGGAGCATCGCGGTGGCGCGGCTGGGCCCGCGGTCGAAGCGCGTGGCGATGGTGCCCCATTCCTCGACGCGGGCGTTCTTGAGCCCCCAGAGCTCGAACTGGGCCTTGCACCAGCGGTTGGCCTCTTCGAGCCGCGTGGAGCCGGTCAGCCGGGGCCCGATCGTCTTCGTGAGGTGGGCCAGGTGGGTCATGACCTGGTTGTTGGTGGTTCCCTCGCGGAGGATGGCGTCGATGGTGGCCCGCGGTCGAAGCGCGTGGCG
>DDSG01000005.1 GCA_002343325.1 Phycisphaerales bacterium UBA2396
CATTCCTTTCGGCGAGGCGTTTTCCGGTGAGCAGTCCAGCGCGAACGATCTGGCCGTGGCGATGGCGACCCGCCCCGGCGAGGTGCTACTGGTCAAGGACACCGGCTCGCGGACGCGGGTGGGGTGGTACGCACCCACGACGGAGTACCAGATCATCGCGGTCGACGTCGAGCCGATGACGACCCGCTCGCTCACGGAAACCGAGCGGGCGGACGCTCGGGCGGCCTATGTGGCGTTCTTTGCCAAGCACGCCAACGCCGCGTTCGTTGAGCGGGCCGCGTGGCTTGCCCCAGGCGACGGCATCGACGAGCGCACGCTGGTGGGCGGTCAGGCGAGGTCGGCCGGCGCGTTGGCGGCACTCCTTCTGATGCTCGCGAGTCTCCGGTGGATTCCGATCGCGGTCACTCGGGCGAAGGACCGCTTCGCAGCCTCGCGCCTCGCCGCGGGGAAGTGTCCGGCGTGCGGCTATCCGCTCAACGGGCTTCGCGGCGGATGCTGCCCCGAGTGCGGCTGCCCCATCCCCGAGTGATCCGATACCGCGTCACGCCATCGACGCGAGGAGCTTTCGGCAGGCCTCGTGGGCCAACGCGTGCCCGGACCGCTCGGCGAAGATGTCGGCCTGGATCGGAGAGCCGACCAGCGCGAGGTCGCCGATGAGATCGAGCAGCTTGTGTCTCGCGGGCTCGTTCTCGAATCGCAGGTCGTTCTCGAGAGGTGCGCCTGTCGCGTCGTCGAGCACGAGCATTTCCTTCGGCGTGACGTGGCGGAACAGGCCTCGTTCGCGCAGTGCCAAGGCTTCGCTGGCAAGGCAGAACGTGCGTGCGGGCGCGACCTCGACCTGGTATGTCGCCGCCCGACCGTCCCACGAAGCCGTCTGACGGCGAATCCCGGCTTTGCCGGCGTAGTCGAGCGTGTAGGCGTACGAGCAGCCCGGCGACGAACGCGGCTCGATGCGGATGGACGACCCGCCCGCCCCTTCGACGAGCACCATCTCTCGCGGCACGATCGGTGTGACTGTGTCGGAGAGCTGGAGCAGCCCGCCCGCGGCGGAAATCGCGTCGACGATCGGCTCGGCGGAGCCATCGAACATCGGGAGTTCGGGGCCGCGAAGCTCGATGATCGCGTCGGTGATCCCAAGCCCGGCGATCGCGGACATGACATGCTCGATGGTGGCCGCGATCGCTCGCGAGCCGGCGAGTGTTGTGTTCCTGGCGGCGACGCCGGAGGGAAACGGCGTGCGCGAAGGGTCGGTGGGCACGCTCGCCACGACGGCCGGAATCGCTTCTCCCCCGACGGCGAATCGCACGCCGCCCGAGCGTGCGGGGAGGATGGCGGCCTCGGCGGGAGCGCCGGTGAAGAGGCCGGTGCCGTGGAGGATCGCGGGGCCTTTCAGGGTGTGACGGTGCATTGTCAGTAGACGCGGCGCGTGCGCGGGGCTGGTTCGAGGTTGAGTGCCTTGCGGATGTCGCGGAGGGAATCGCTGAGCCGCATGAGTTCGATCCAGTTGCGGGAGTTGACGCGGGCGAGGACGGCGGGAGTGCCGCCCCAGGTCTCGCCGGCGGGGATGCTCTCCATGACGCCGCTGCGTGCGGCGACGCGGGCGCCGGAACCAATGCTGAGATTGTCGGCGACGCCGACGCTTCCGCCGAGAACGACGCCGTCGCCGAGGGTGACACTCCCGGCGATCGCGGAGCTGCCGCAGATGATGCAGCACCTGCCGATGGTGCAGTTATGGGCGATCTGGACGAGGTTGTCGATCTTGGTGCCGGCCCCGATGGTGGTCGAGCCGAACTTGGCGCGATCGACGCACGTGTTGGCGCCGATTTCGACGGCGTCGCCGATGACGACGTTGCCGATGTGCGGGATCTTGATGAGGCCTCTCCCCGAGGGATCGGGCCGGTAGCCGAAGCCGTCGGCGCCGATGCGAACCCCGGCGTGAAGGATGCACGCCGCCCCGACGTGGCAGCGGTCGTAGATCGTGACGCCGGGGTGCAGCACGGCGCCTCGGCCGACCGAGGCGTGCTCGCCGACAGAGACGCTGTGGTGCAGGATCGCGCCCGCCGCGACGGTCGCGCCCGGGCCGATGGAGCAGTGTGGCCCGATGCTCGCGGATGGATCGACGCGTGCCGTGGAATCGACGACGGCCGTGGGATGCACGCCCGCCGCGGGGCGCGTGGTCGGCGGCGCGAACAGTTCGAGCGCGGCGTTGAGAGCCAGATCGGCGTCGCGCACGAGCAGCAGGCAGCGTGTCGAGGGATCGTGCCCTTCGACGGCGATGCCCCTGGTGACGATGGCAGCCCCCGCCTTGCTCGCCGCCCATCGGGAGGCGAAATCGGCGGAGCGGATGAAGGTCAGGTGTTGCTCGCCCGCATGATCGATCGTCGCAAGCCCGGCGATCGGCAGATCGTCGCGTCCCACAACCTCGGCACCGAGCGCCTGGGCGATCGTGCCCGTGGTCAGCGGGCGGTCAACCGCTGGTGAAGAAGGCATGGGGAACTCCGGCGGAGATCAGTTCTTGCCCTTGGGCTTGGGGGCGCTGAAGTTGTTGTTCATCACCCGCGCCAGCGCGTCCGTCACGTCCACCGAATTGTCGGCGTAGAGCACCGACTTGCTCTGAATGATCTGGTTGAGCTGCGCATCGGTAAGATTGTCGCCCTCGGGCAGCGTCAGCGAACGATCGTCCAGCACGATCAGGTTCAGGCCCTGCTGCTGCGCGAGCTGCTGGGCGGCCTCGACGATCCGCCCGTAGAGCGAGCGGACGTACCGGCCCTTCTCGACGCCGAGCACCTTGCTCAGACCCTGGCGGTTGGCTTCGAGCTGAAGCGTCAACTCTTCGAGCTTGAAGCGCTTCTCGAGCTTCTTGGGGTCGTTCGCCGGGGCGATCTTCCATTCCTGCTCGGCGGCTTCGGCCTGCTTCTTGATGTCGTCGATCCGGGCCTGCAGGTCCTTCGCCCGCTTCTGCAGCTCGCTGTTCTGCGCGTTGACCTCGTTGAGCGTTCCGATCAGACGCTCGAGGTCCACGATCCCCACGGCGGTCGGCGCGGCCACCACCGCCGGACGGGACGACGCCTGCACGACGCTGAAGCCAGCCAGCAGGAACGCGGCGGCGGCGAAGAGGGCGGCAGGGGAACGCCAGGCGGTGTGCGAACGCGACATGAGCAATACTCCGTGAGTAGGTGTGCCCCGCCAACGCGGGCGCGGGCCCGAACCATCCATCATATACGCCATTACCGGCCCGACTCGTGTCAGCGGGAATCGCCCGGTCGGGGTGCGGCGGTCCGGTCCGTGGTGCCACCTCCGCCGCCAGCCTTGGCCGCGGGCTCGGGGGTTCCGGCGGGCGCGGATGAGCCGGCGCCGGGGCGCTCGCGTGAGGAGGATTATGTTAATTCCTACATACCGTTACGCGATTTGGTGGAGCAGGCCAAATACAAAGGCGATCGTTTTATTACAATTATGAGTGCAATTGCGACAGCA
>DDSG01000188.1:0-161 GCA_002343325.1 Phycisphaerales bacterium UBA2396
CGCGGGCGAAGGCGTCGGCCTCGGGGTCTTTGGCTGGGTCGAGGGTTGCGCGGGCTGCGCGGAGGCGTGCGCGGAGGGAGGGGGCGTCCGGATGGGCGATGCGTTCGGCGGCGAGCGTGGCGATGGCGAGGTCGATGAGAGTGAGCGGTTCGGCGGGGCGG
>DDSG01000188.1:386-7623 GCA_002343325.1 Phycisphaerales bacterium UBA2396
AGAGTGAGCGGTTCGGCGGGGCGGTTGGGGAGGGCTTCGATTCGGCGGATGGTGTCGAGGGCTTCGCTGGGGAGGCCGTTGCGCCATTGGGCGACGGCGAGGGTGTTGAGGACGAGCGGGCAGCGTGGGAGGAGGGCGGCGGCGCGAGAGGCGAGGAGGAGGCCGCGGGCGAACTCGGCGGGGGTTCTGGAGGGAGAGGCGACGCGGCTCCAGGCCTGGCTGTTGAGCGTTGCGCCGTGGTCGCCGACGAGGTCGAGGAGCGAGAGGGCGTGCTGTCGGAGGAGAGGAGAGAGGGAGGTGTCGGCGAGGAGCGCGTCGCGCACGTCGGCGATGGTGTGGAGTCGTCGGAGGAGGGGGTCGATGAGGGCGAGTGAGCGGATGGCGATGTCGCGGGCGTGGAGGACGTCGGGGGGTGGGGATTGAGTTTCGAAGACGGCGAGGCCGGCGAAGGAAGCGACGACGAGGTCGGAGCCCCGCATGGCGATGCTGACGGCGAATCGAGGGTCGTTTGAACGGTCTGGGGCGGGAGGATTGGTCCAGGGGAGTCGGAGGTGAGCGGTGATTTCGTCGGAGCGTGTGTCGGTGATGGAGATGGAGCCGTCGGGCCAGACGCTGAAGAGGCGAGTGCGGTCGTGGGAGGAGCACGAGGCGAGTGGAGTGCGGACCTTGGGGGATTCGCCGGGGGCGGGGGTGTCGATGGCGGTGGGAGAAGGGGCGAGCGTGGGAGGAGGATCGAGCGGAGCGCCGGAGCGAGCGCCAAAGGCGAGTGTGGGGGGAGTGTGGGGGTCGGTGTTGGTGAAGGCGAGGAGGCGGAGGTCGGTGTCGAAGGCGCAGCGGGCGATGCTTCTGGGTTCGATGGATCGTCGCCAGAGTGGGGTGAGGGTTCGGGTGTCCCAGACGGAGATGGAGCCCCAATCGACGAAAGCGGCGAGGGAGGCGTCGGGGGAGAGTGCGGTGGCGGTGGGAGCGGTCTGGAGTGTCGGGGTGGTGGCGAGGGGTGTCGAGATGGCGTCGGGCCAGGTGATGAGTTGGCCGTTGCGGGTTGCGGCGGAGAAGCGAGGGGCGGGGTCGGCGTCGTAGCGGAGCGAGAGGACGGGGGCAGGGGTGTAGAGCTTGGCGAGGCGCTGCCAGGAGCGGGTGTCCCAGAGGGTGATGAGACTTGGTGAATCGACGACGGCGAGAACGGCGTTGTCTGGTCGGAGGACGGCGCGAGAGGCGCCCCAGGCGAGGCTGCCGCCGATGGGGACGCGGCCGCGTTCGGCGCCGGAGCGGACGTCGGCGAGGATTGCCCAGGAGCGCGAGTCGGCGGTGGCGGTGAGGACGGCGAGTGAGCCGTCGGCGGAGAAGGACTGGAAGCCTGCGGGAGTCTGCCAGAGGAGTTGTCCGGAGGGCCAGTCGAAGGCGGAGAGGCTTGTGTCGAGTCTGCTGACGAGGAGTGTGCGGGAGTCTGGGGAGAAGGCTGGAGGCGGGAAGGAGGCGCGGACGGAGAGACGGCGGAGTTCGGAAGCGGAGCGTGCGTCGTAGATGGCGACCTGAGATTCGTCGGCTTCGACGGAGGTGATGAGGAGGCCATCGGGGCTGATGCCGGGGGGCCACTTGCCGCGGGGCTGGGGGAGGGTCCAACGGACGGAGGCGAGGTTGGATTGTGGGAGGAGATCGATGACGGAGAGTCGGCCGAGGTTGTCGAGGGCGGCGAGGCGTGATCGGGAGGTGTCGATGCCGCCGATTCGTGTGGAGGGGGGGAGCTGGATGGGAGCGGAGGAGGGGTCGAGGTTGAAGGAGAGGGACTGGAGGCCGTCGAAGGCGACGAGGGGTCGGCCGTCTGGTGGGGAGATGATGGAGGATTGAGGTCCGAAGGGGAGAGGGAGTGAGGCAGAGGCGGAGTGGAGAGCGTGTTGAACGTGGAGGAACTCCCAGCCGCGAAGGTCGAGGGGGGTTCGGTCGAGGTGAGAGGCGGCGATGAGGGGGTCGTCGGCGAGGAGGGCGGCCATGGCGGCGGCGATGTTGGCGCGGTAGGCCTCTCGCTCGGCGCGTTGTCGTTGGAGGTCGCTGTCGCGTCGTGCGGAGGATTCGCGGGCGGCGAAGAGGAGGGAGGCGGCGAGGCCTGCGGAGAGCGCGAGGAAGACGGCGGAGGCGGCGAGGACGAGAGCGCGGTGTCGTCGGGAGAACTTGCGGAGGCGGTAGAGGGTGCTGGGTGGTCGGGCGAGGATGGCCTCGTCGCGGAGGAATCGGCGGATGTCGGAGGCGAGAGCGGCGGCGGAGGGGTATCGGCGGTTGGGGTCTTTTTCGATGGCTTTGGCGACGATGGTGTCGAGGTCGCCGCGGAAGGCCTTGTCGAGCATGGCGAGGCGGGTGGGCTCTTCATCGCGGACGATTCGGGCGGCTTCAGCGAGAGGGAGGTTGAGGAGGTCGTGGGGCATTCGGCCGGTGAGGCATTCGAAGAGGATGATGCCCAGGGCGTAGACGTCCGCCCGCTGGTCGATGGCGGCGTGGAGTGGGTTGGTGGAGAGGAGGTGTTGTTCCGGGGCGATGTAGCCGAGGGTTCCGATGATTCGGCCGGCTTCGGTCTGGAGGGAGGGTTGCGGAGCGGCGGGGTCGTGAGCGGCGCGGGCGACGCCGAAATCGAGGACTTTGGGGTTGCCGGATTCGTCGACGAGGATGTTGGAGGGTTTGAGGTCTCTGTGGATGATGCCTTGGGCGTGGGCGAAGGCGACGGCGTCGCAGACTCTGGCGAAGAGATCGAGTTTGGCGTGGAGTGTGAGTGTGCGGGCGGCGTCGAGGAAGGCGCTGCCCTGGATGAGCTCCATGGCAAAGAAGGGGAGTTCGTGTCCGAGGCCTTCGTCGAAGAGGGGTCTTGCCCATCCGGCGTCGAAGATGGAGGCGATACCGGGGTGACGGAGCGAGGCGAGGAGTTGAGCTTCGCGGTGGAAGCGGGAGAGGAGTTCGCGGGAGACGATGCCGCCGCGCATGACTTTGAGAGCGACGCGACGGTGAGGTGCGTCCTGGAGGGCTTCGTAGACGATGCCCATGCCGCCTTCGCCTAGGACGCGGAGGATCTGGTACCGGCCGATGCGTTTGGGGATGGAGGCGGCTGGTGCGAGGAGGTCGTGGCCGAGGATTTCGGCGGGCGCTGGGGCGAGCATGAAGGCGGGCTGCTCGTCGGCGCTGAGGAGGGAGAGGACGAGGCGGTGGAGGGACGGGTCGTCGGAGGCGAGAGAATCGAGGGCGGCGGTGCGCTGTTGGGAGGGGAGAGAGGCGATGCGATGGAAGGCGGCCTCGGCGCGTTGGAGGAGGTCAGGGGTCACGGCGGGGCGTCCGGCGTGTTGAGCATGGTGTGGAGGAGAGCGCGGGCGAATCGCCACTCTCGTTCGACGGAGGAGAGGGAGAGATCGAGGGCGGCGGCGGTTTCTTCGGCGGTGAGGCCGGCGAAGTAGCGGAGTCGGACGACCTGGGCCTTTCGCGGGTCGATGGCTTCGAGCCTGGCGAGGTTGTCGGCGATGGCTTCGACGTCGTCGTCGTGCTGGTCGGGAAGGAGTTGAGGAGCGTCGAAGTCGGCGAGGGGTAGGCCGCGGCTGCCGGAACCGCGTTCGCGGGCGTTTCTGGCGCGTGCGTGTTCGACGAGGATGTCCTGCATGGCGCGGGCTGCGGCGAAGAAGAAGTGTCGGCGGTTTTCGTAGGCGGCGTCGTCCTTGCCGACGAGCTTGATGAAGGCCTCATGGACGAGGGCGGTGGCCTGGAGTGTTCGGCCGGCGGCGCCGGGGGTGTCGCGGAGTTTGGCGGAGGCGAGGCGGCGGAGTTCGGCGTAGAGGAGGGGGAAGAGGCGGTCTGCGGCGAGGGGATCGGAGGGGGAGGTGGCGCGAAGAAGGAGGGTGATCTGGTGATCTGGGTCGGAGAGATGGCCGCCGTCGCCCGTGGTCATGCTCGGGCAAGAGTATAGAGAGGAAGGGGATGGAGGAGGCCTGGGCGGGAGGTGGGCCAGCGATCAGTCGCGGTACTTGGCGTGGCAGTCTTTGCAGGAGGCGGCGATGAGCTTGAACTGGGCGGAGAGTTTGCGGGCGTCGGATTCGCCGGCGGCGAGGAGGCTTTCGAGGAGTTGTGCCTGGGCTTGGGCGTCGCTGAGCATGGCGGTCAAGTCGGCGGGCTTGCGGCGGGCGTAGGACGTGTCCTGCATGTCGCGGTAGAGGTCGGCGAGGCGGCCGGCTTCGGCGGCGGGGACGAGGTCGGGGCTTGAGGGCGGTGGCGTCCAGCCGGCCTTTTCGATGTCCTTGAGGTGTTCGAAGGCAAGGTCGACGTCGACCATGGCCTGAACGAAGCTGGAGGGCTTGCTGACGGAGGGGAAGTCGGCGGGTACGGCGTTGATGATGTCTGGTGAGAGAGGGGAAGCGTTCTGTGCGGCGGCGAAGAGGCCTTTGTAGTGGGGAGAGGTGCCGCTGACGTGCATGCGTGCGACGCCTTGCTCTGCGGGGGCCCAGCCGAGGATGGTGGTGACGGCGGCGGCGGCGCCGGCGCTGCGGTGTTTGCCGTGGTGACAGTGGATGTAGACGGGTCCAGAGGCGTGAGCATCGCGGACGGCGCGGGCAAGTTCGAGCTGTCGGGCGGGCTCGATGCCGCTGTAGGTGATGGGGAGGTGGATGTATCGGATGCATCGAGCGGCGGCCTTGGTGACGTCGGGCTGAGCGCCGTCGACGCTGATGATGGTTTTGATGCCGAGGGAAGCGAGGGAGTCGAAGCCTTGGTCGCCTTCGGGCTGGCTGCCGGAGACGAAGCCCTGGTGGAAGGCGACGAGGTTGTGGATGCCCGGGAGGTCAGTGGGGGAGGAGTCGGAGACGGAGGGGAGCGGGTGGGGGGTGATGGTGGATGCGGCGGGTTGCCGTGTTGTGGGTGAAGAGGAGGAGCAGGCGGCGAGGCATGCGAGGAGGAGGAGGGATGCGGCGGGGAAGAGGCAATGGGTTCGTGTCATGGGGGGCCCTTCGGACATGGTACCGGGTGGGTTGGCGGATGTTGCGGGAATGGGCGCATGAGGCTGGGGAGGTCCGGGTCGGCTACGCTGTCGGCGTGAAGGACTCGAACCAATGGGGACTGCTGTCGGTGGTCGTGGTGCCGTTGGCTGCGGGGCTCGGGCACGCGTTGCTTCGCGGGCTTTCGCTGCCCCCGGCGAGTGTGTGGTGGCTGGCGATTCTGGCGGCGTGGCCGGTGGTGGTGTTTGCGGCGAGGATCGAGCGTCGGCGCGATTGGACGGATGGGATGCTGGTGGCGTGTGGGGTGTTGCCGTTCTGGCTTGTGCAGCAGAGGTGGGTTGCGGAGGTATCGGCGGCGGGGTATGTGCCGTTTGCGATGTATCTGTCGGTGTATCCGGGGCTGATGCTGGTGGTGATGAGGAAGGCGTTGCGTCGGTGGGGGTGGATGCCGGCGTCGATCGTGGCACCGATCGTGTGGGCGGGATTTGAGACGCTTCGCGGGGAGATCGTGCTGACGGGGTATCCGTGGTATCTGCTTGGGCAGCCGCTGGTTGATTCGGTGGCGGCGAGCGCGTCGGCGCGGTGGGTTGGGTTGTACGGCTTGAGCGTGATGATCGCGGTGTTGGCGGGGGCTGTGGCGGATTTGGCGACATCGCGGCTTGGTGACGTGTCGGAGCGTGCGGCGGCTGCGCGTCGTCGGACGGCGAGCCTGATCGCGGCGGGGTGTGTGTTGGCGGTGTTTGGGGGTGCGGCGGCGACGATGCCGGCGGTTCCTGAGACGTCGATGGCGCGGGTTGCGGTGGTGCAGACGAATGTGCCGCAGAGCAACAAGACGGGGTGGACGCCTGAGCAGATGGTGCTGGAGTATCAGCGTCTGGAGCGGTTGACGCGTGTGGCGGCGTCGCACGGGCCGGATTTGATTATCTGGCCTGAGACGATGAAGCCCGGTTTGACGCTTTGGCCGGCGGATGTGGAGGCGTCGCGGGGCGCGGGGGTGGTGTACACGGTTCGCGGGCCGGAGGGGGAGCCGGAGCAGTTGCCGGAGTGGGCGTTTGCGGAGGGAGTGCTGGCGTTGCAGAAGGCGGTGGGTGTGCCGCTGCTGGTTGGGGAGGAGTCGTTCGAGGGTTTGCGGTTTGAGCGGACGGAGTCTGGCGGGTTGATGCCGGTGTATGACAAGCGGTACAACTCGATGATGCTGGTGGAGGATGGTCGGGTGAAGGGGGCGCGGTACAACAAGATTCGGCTGACGCCGTTCGGGGAGTTCATCCCTGGTCGGGCGTTGTGGCCTGGAGGGGCGAAGTGGGTGACGGATTTTGCGGCGTCGGGGATGCGGCTTGATCTGGCGGAGGGGGAAGAGCTGACGGTGTTTGAGTCGGAGCGAGTGGGCGGGCGGAAGATTCGGTCGGTGACGCCGATTTGTTTTGAGGTGACGGTGGCGTCGCTGGTGCGGGCGTTGGCGGAGGGGGAGGATGGTTCTCGTCGAGCGGAGTTGATCATCAACGCGACGAACGACGGGTGGTTTGGGCGAGTGGACGCGGGGAAGGTTCATCACCTTCAGATCGCGCGGTGGCGGTGTATCGAGTTGGGGCTGCCGATGGTGCGTGCGGCGAACACGGGGATCTCGGCGGTGCTTGGGCCGACGGGTCGGCGAGTGACGGGGAGATGGATCGATGGTGAGGGGGTGGATCGCGGGGAGGTTCGGAGCCTGCCTGTGAACGTTGAGGGAGTGCTGGTGGTTGATGTTCCGGAGCCTGGGCCGAGAACGGTGTATGCTCGATTCGGGAATGTGATCGGGCCGGCGATGTTGGTTGGGCTGGGGGTGATCGTGGTGGGGTTGTGTGTGCGGGGTGGGAAGCAGGGACGTCGAGCGGGTGAATCGGGAGAACAGAAGTGATGAGCCACCAACGGACGGTTGTTGCACTGGTGATGGTCGCGGGGATGGCGGTGAGTGGTTGCTCGAGCCGGCCTGTGCCGCCGAAGTCTTCGGGGACGGGATCGCCGATCGCGGAGCCTGGGCGTCGGCTGGTGCTGGAGCCCGGTTCGCCGGCGGTGGCGTCGGACGGGACGATTCATCGTGACAATCGGCGGGCGATGACTGAGGCGCCGGTGCCGGTGGTTCGGCGTGATGAGCCGGCGGTGCAGATCGAGCCGGCGAGGAGGGCTGAAACGGGCGTGACGGCGGCGCGCACGGGAGGGCCTGCGGCCGGTCAGGCGGAACGATCCGGGCGGGAGGCGGTGATTGATCTTGAGGGGGATGGACGGCGATGACGGGCACGGTC
>DDSG01000119.1 GCA_002343325.1 Phycisphaerales bacterium UBA2396
CCCCCCCAGCACGCCCCCCCCCCCCCCCGCTTCTCCTGGCCCCCCCCCCCCCCCGAAAAACGAAAAGCCGGCGTCGTCATCGCCGCCCGCCTCGCCGACGACAACACCATCACCATCGAAGACTCCACCACCGCCTCTTCCGTCACCATCCTCCTCAGCGACCAGCGCACCAACCTCGACCAGCCCGTCCGCGTCACCTGGGCCGGCCAGACCATCACGACCACGCCCGTGCGCACGATCGCGAACCTCGCCCGCTCGCTCGATGAGCGACCCAACGCCCCTCGCCTCTTTCCCGCGCGAATCACTGTGACAAAGCCCGCCGAGCCGCCGAAAAACAATCCATGACCCGCTGGATCGAGCGAGCAGGCCTCATCCTCCTCCTCTTCGCCGCCCTCCTCTGCCTCTGGGCCGTCCTGCGCGCTCTCCGCGCCGCACGAAACCCCCTCCACACCTGCCCGGGCTCCCGATCCTCCCTCTTCAGCCCCTTCCGCCTCCTCCTCGCCTCACGCTGCGGCTACGACCTCGCCGCCCTCCGATCCTCACACGGCACTCGCACCTGCCCCGAGTGCGGCACCGTTTCCCTCGACGCAATCTCCCCTCAACGACCCCTCCCTCGCCTCCTCCACGCCGCCCTCGGCGGGGGAAACTGGGCCGGCTCACGCCCGCGCCTCATCCCCCTCGCCATCGCGTTCACCGCGCTCGGCCTCGCCGCCCACAACGTCCGCACCCTCCGCCAGGCCCGCTGGGCACCCTACGCCCCAACCCCGGTCCTTCTCGCCATCGCCGACGCCTTCCCACAACACACCCCAGGCCGCATCCTCGACGAACTCGCCGACCGCGCCGGCTCACGCTGGTGGCCCCTTAACCACTGGCTCAATGCCATCGCCATCGAGTCCCTCGGCAACGACACACGCCGGTACAACGCCTCCTGGGCCCGAGGTGTCCTCGCCGCCGATTACCCCGCGTCCGCCCCCGCGCTCCACGCCGCTCTCCGCGACCCGGACTACCAACGCCGCCAGCTCGCCGCCCTTCTCCTCGCCCACCGCGATCCACTCAGCCCGCCCACCGACGCCCAACTCGACGCCGCCGTTGAAGGCCTCGCCGACGACCGCCTCCGCTCCGTCGGCACCGACCTCATCACCAACGAACGCCTCCACGCCGCCTTTCTCCTCCGCCACGCCGCCCGCGCCGTCCCCCGCCTCCTCGCAGTCCTCGACTCCCCCGACGACCAGCAATCCCTCATCGCCGCCGCCGTCCTTTCCGCCGCGGGCCTCCACACCGAGCCCGCCGCCCGCACCCTCATCCGCCACCTCGCCGACAACACCCGCGACTACGACGCCCTCCGCGCCTTCCACGCCCTCTGGTACGCCGGGCCCCGAGTCCTGCCCATCCTCGAACGCGCCCTCGCCGCAGGCACCCTCGACGACCAGGCCGAACGTTCCGCCGAACTCCTCGCCCGCAAGCTCCGGGGTGAAGTCCTCTCGACCTCGCAAGCCAAAGCCCTCAACGCCATCTCCACCGTCACCCACGACCCCGCCAACGACCACACCTGGATCATCGACCTCTTCGAACCACCCCCCAGCCAACCCCCCGACGAACCCCTATAGTCGCCCGCTTTTTCCACGAAAGGACCACATGCTCCGTCGATCGCACACCTGCGGCGAACTCCGTGAAGCCTCCATCGGCCAGACCGTCCGCCTCAATGGCTGGGTCAACGCCTACCGCGGCCACGGCACCGGCCTCGTCTTCATCGACCTCCGAGACCGTTTCGGCGTCACGCAGGTCGTCTTCGACGGCGCCTCGCTCCCGCCCGACACCCTCAACACCGCCGACCACCTCCGCAACGAGGACGTCATCGCCGTCGAAGGTCGCGTCCGCGCCCGCGTCGGCGGCGAGAACCCCAAGCTCCCCACCGGCAAAATCGAGATCGAGGTCACCGCTCTCGAAGTCCTCAACAAAACCGCCAACCCCCCCTTCCTCCCCGACGACACCGCCAGCGGCGGCAAGCTCGCCAACGAGGAGCTCCGCCTCCGCTACCGCTACCTCGACCTCCGCCGCCCCTCCATGCAGAAGGCCCTCGCCACACGCCACAAGGTCTACCAGGTCACCCGCCGATACTTCGACGAAAACGGCTTCCTCGAAATCGAAACCCCCATCCTCTACAAGTCCACCCCCGAAGGCGCCCGCGAGTTCCTCGTCCCAAGCCGACACGTCGCCGGCTCCTGGTACGCACTCCCCCAGTCCCCCCAGCTCTTCAAGCAGATCCTCATGGTCGCCGGCTGCGACCGCTACATGCAGATCTGCCGCTGCTTCCGCGACGAGGACCCACGCGCGGACCGTCAGGCCGAGTTCACCCAGATCGATCTCGAAATGTCCTTCGTCCGCCGCGACGACGTCGTCGCCATGATGGAAGGATTCGTCCGCCGCCTCTGGAAGGAAATGACCGGCTTCGACGTCCCCCCCATCCAGCGCATGTCCTACCGCGAGGCCATGGAACGCTTCGGCATCGACCGCCCCGACACCCGCTACGCCCTCGAAATCACCGACATCTCCGACCTCGCCGCCAAGAGCGACGTCGCCTTCTTCAAGGAAGCACTCGCCAAGGGCACCGACCGCCCCAAATTCAACAGCCTCCGCGGCGTCGTCAAGGCCATCCGCGTCCCCGGCGGCGCCGAGAAACTCACCCGCAAAATGACCGACGGCTACAACGAGTTCGTCCGCGGCTTCGGCGCGGGCGGCTGCGCCGTCGTCAAGGTCAACGCCGCCGGTGAGTTCGAAACCGGCATCGCCAAGTTCCTCGCCCCCGTCAAGGACGAGCTCAAGGCCGCCCTCTCCCTCCAGCCCGGCGACACCGTCCTCTTCGTCGCCGATACCTACGCCGTCTGCACCAAGGCCCTGGGCGAACTCCGCCAGGTCGTCGCCCGCGACATGGGCGTCGTCCCCAAGCCCGGCTCCGAGGGCGGCCCCTGGAACTTCCTCATCGTCCTCGACTTCCCCATGTTCGAGAAGAACAAGGAAACCGGGAAGTGGGTCGCCATGCACCACCCCTTCACCGCACCGCGCGACGACCAGGCCGAGGCCTTCGTCGCCGCCGACGTCAACGACGAAGTCACCATCGAGTCCATCGTCTCCGCCGGCTACGACATCGTCCTCAACGGCCAGGAAATCGCCGGCGGCAGCGTCCGCATCCACGACCCGCGCGTCCAGTCCAAGGTCTTCACTCTCCTCGGCCTCACCCCGGAGCAGGCCAAGGAAAAGTTCTCCTTCCTCCTCGAAGCACTCCAGTTCGGCGCCCCGCCGCACGCCGGCATCGCCTTCGGCCTCGACCGCCTCGTCATGAACTTCCTCGGCACCAGCAACATCCGCGACGTCATCGCCTTCCCCAAGACCCAGACCGGCCAGGACCTCATGACCGGCGCCCCAGGCCCCGTCACCGACGAACAGCTCAAGGACGTCCACGCCAAGGCCATCAGGCCGGGTTGAACCTCGTTGAAACCCGAAGATGACAAGCTCGTCGAGACCATGGTAACTCGGTGTCTTCGGAACGCCGAGTTCATCAATGCGCACGCCGAAAAGAAAAGCTCACCGACAGAGGGTCCATTTGAGATCACACAGCAGCTTGCCATGCTGATGGCGATGCTGTGTCTCTCCGAAAAGCTCCGGAAGAAAATCGCCAAGAAAGACCCGATCAAGCTTGAAGTAGCACAGGCTGAGGGATGGCCCGAGTTGTGTAGCTCAGATGTGAAGGACACTGTCACTCCGTTACTGTGGAGTGAACAAATCAACATGTTACGGCACGGCCTAGCCCACGGCAACATCAGACTCTTCGGCAACAAGAGCGGCGAGATTACCGACGTCGAAGTCTGGAACGTGCCGCCTTATCAGAAAATACGAACGTGGGGCACGAAGATTTCCGCAAACGAACTCATGGACATGATCCGCTTCATTGAGAAGCAACTCGGAAGGTCGGCCAGTTCCAGTTAATGCTTACCCTTCTGTCTCGGCTTGCTATATCGCCAATATCACGACCTGCCGTTTGAGCACCAGCCGATCGCGTTGCACACTAGAACGGCCAGATCTAGAACGTTACCCGACCCTGACGTTGGAGAGACCTCGTATGAACGATCCAGAAGCACGCGGCAACTCCGCAGGTATTCCAAAATGCCCCCTCTGCTCATCCGTGCTCTTGCCGGGTAAGGGCAACCCTTCAGGTTCAACAACCGGAATCGGCTGCATTGTGATGCTCTTGGGCCTAGTACTTTGTGTTCTCGGTGGCCCCATTGGCCTGTTGATTGGTGTGCCCTTGATCCTTTACGGTGCCATCAGAGGTTCGAAGAGGGAGCGAGGCCTTCGATGCACGGGCTGCAAGCATTTCATCTTCACGAACTAGCCCCGCATTGGAGTCTGTTCATGCGCGCCCCTTGAGAGGTGACGCTGTCCGCGACTCCCAACGCCCTTCGCCACTCGAATCACCCATTCGTGCTGCGTGACGTCCTACGCCCCCCTCCCCCCCTCCCGCGTACCATGCCCCCATGACAACCACCACCGTCCCCACCAAGGCTTACGCCGCGTTCGCTCCCAGCATGCCCGTCATGCCCCACTCCATCCCCCGACGGACGGTGGACTCCCGCGACCCCGCCAACACGGACGTCGCCATCGAGATCCTCTACTGCGGCGTCTGCCACAGCGACCTCCACTTCGCCCGAAACGAATGGGGCATGACCAACTTCCCCGTCGTTCCAGGCCATGAAATCCTCGGCCGCGTCACCGCCGTCGGCGGCGGCGTCTCCAAGTTCAAGGTCGGCGACCTCGCCGCCGTCGGTTGCCTCGTCGATTCCTGCCGCTCCTGCCCCTCCTGCTCCAGCGGCGAGGAACAGTTCTGCCACAAAGGACCCATCTTCTCCTACAACAGCCCCGACGCCAAGCTCGACGTGCCCGGAGCCGTCACCTTCGGCGGCTACAGCGAACGCATCGTCTGCGACGAGGCCTTCACCCTCAAAGTCCCAGCCAACCTCGACCCCGCCGGCGCCGCCCCGCTCCTCTGCGCCGGCATCACCACCTACTCACCCCTCCGCCGCTGGGGCGCGGGCCCCGGCAAGAAGGTCGGCATCGTCGGCCTCGGCGGCCTCGGGCACATGGGCGTCAAGTTCGCCAAGGCCTTCGGCGCTCAGACCTGCCTCTTCACCACCTCCGCCAAAAAGGCCGCCGACGCCAAACGCCTTGGCGCCGACCACACCATCGTCTCCACCGACCCCGCCCAGATGGCCGCACACGCCGGCACCTTCGACCTCATCGTCGACACCGTCTCCGCAGACCACGACCTCAACGCCTACCTCGCCCAGCTCAAGCTCGACGGCTCACTCGTCCTCGTCGGCGCACCCCCCGCACCGCAAGGCGTCAGCGTCTTCAGCCTCCTCATGCCCCGCCGACACCTCTCCGGGTCCCTCATCGGCGGCATCCGCCAGACCCAGGAAATGCTCGACTTCTGCGGCAAGCACAACATCGTCAGCGACGTCGAGATCATCCCAATCCAGAAAATCAACGAGGCCTACGAACGCATGCTCAAGAGCGACGTCAAGTACCGCTTCGTCATCGACCTCGCCTCACTCCGCAACGGCTAATTCAGCCCCTCCGGCATCCACCCGGGCAACCCCGACACCGACGCCCTCGCGCCGGGTGATGTCGGCACGCCCCACTTCTCAAAGAACGGCCCAAGATTCCGACCCGTCGCGCGGCTCATCCGCGTCATCCACTCATCATGCCGGTCCAGGTCCGTCCTCGGCCTCTGCCCGCCGGGCAACGCGTCCATCTCCACAAACACCTTCGTGAACGGCTCCCACCCGAACGCCTCGCGCATCTGGATGTACATCTCGAGCGCCAGGAACGGGTCCCGCTTCCACGCCGAAAAGTCCGCACCTCCCGCCATGTACTTGACCATCCGCCGCGTCCGCTCGTCCCTTGAATCAACCGCGCCGTGCCCCGTCCCGATCGGCTTGCCCGCGACTTTCTCCATCAGGTAAAGCGACCACAGATTGCACGTCACCTCCACCGTCCCATCAAACGTCCACATCCCGTCCTGGTGATTGTGCCCCAGCTCGTGGAACAGCCCCCACGACCCCGCCCGCAGCGTCGCCGCGTCGCTCAGGTCCTTCACCACGTCCATGTGCGTCATGATCGGGTACCCGCTGTGCATGTACCCCGCCGAAATCTGCACGTCCGGCACATACCGCTCCGGGCTCCGCCGCTTCCGCGGAATCCCCCGCAAGTCCGCCGCGTGATCCAGAATCTCCTGCCAAAGCGTCGCGATCTCCGTCGGGTCCTCGATCCCGCGCAGCGCGGATGCCGGCACGCTCACGATCACGCTGGGCGTCTCAATCTCGCCCCACGCCCCCGGCGCCCGCCGAAGCCTCGCCCACTCCTCCTTCGTCGTCTTCCCCAGCACAAACCGCGGGCTCTCCACCGCCCCCGCGATCGTCACTTTCCGCACGCCACGCGCACGCCCCGACACCTCCACATACACCAACCCGCCAAACGCCGACGCCACGCGGTTCGCACCCTTCTTCAGTGACCACGACCGCGAAATCTCCGGCACCCGCTTCCACTCCGCCAGGTGCCACAGCTCATCCGTATGACACCCGATCCGCACACCCAACCCCTCCACCTCGTCCCCGTCCACCGTCACCGTCACCACGCCCCCCGCCGGCGCATACAGCCCGGTGCTGTGCCATCTCGGCACGCTCGTATCAACCTCCACCCGCCGCGTCACCCGCTCCGCCCCCGACGCCACCTCCCCCGGAAACGCCTTCGACGCCGGGTGCGCACGCACCTCATCCGCCGACAGCCCGTTCATCTCATCCACCTGTAACGCCATCAGCATCCGCGGCAGCGCACGCTCCGCCTTCAGCGGCGCCCCCTCCGTCGGCGCCATCTCCCCCGCGTGCTGCGCCATCATCGCCCGCAACTTCGGCCGCACCGTCCGATCATCCTTCGGCAGCAGCCTCACCCCGCGCGACGCCGTCGCCGACGCCTGCGCCAACGCCCGCCTCTCCTCTCGCCCCGTCGCCTTCTTCTCCGACCCCTCCGCCTTCATCAACGCATCAAGCGCCCCAGGCAGCGTCATCGGCCCCGCCCCGCGACGCGTCGCGTCGAACCCCTCCCCCTTCGTCTTCTCAACAATCTCATCCGTCCACCCGATCCCCGCCCCCAGCAGCATCCGGTTCAGACTGTTCGTCCGCATGTCCGGGCTCGGCCCGCCCCGCGCCGCGATCTGCTGCCAGCCCCATCCCGTCTGCGCCGCGATCAACCCACCGCCGCCTCGGATCCACCCCGCCAACTCCTCCCGCTGCGCCTCCGACAGCTCCCGCCCGCCCAGCAGCACCACCCCAACGCCACGCAGCGACTCCCCATCGATCTTCCCCGGCCTCACCACCTCGTACCCCTGCTTCTCGAGCCACGCCGCCAGCCCGCCGTCCAGCACCGCCGCCTTCTTCTTGCCCCCGCTCGCCCACCCGACCAGCCGCTCCATCAGCACGCCCGTCTCCCCAACATCGAGCACGCCAGCGTCCAGATACCCCGAGTGCCCGAACGCCACCACGCGCCCCTTTCCCCATTCCGCCGCCACGCACACCGGCGACACCGCCCCGCCCCCCACCTCGCCCACCACCACCGCCTCCACACCCTCGCCAAGCCCAACCACCGACCCCGGGCTCCCAGGCCCGGCCACCACCCGCACATCCTTCACAAACGACTCCACCGGCGGCGCCCCAAACGCCACCAGCCCGCACACCATCAAGCCCATTCCAATCCCGATCCGTGCCGCGTTCTTCATGCCCCCATCCTACCGCACTCTCTACCCTCCTTCATGGACTTCTTCGTCCTCCCCATCGTCGCCGCAGCCGCCAGCGCACTCGCCTTCCTCAGCGGCTTCGGCCTCGGCACCGTCCTCATGCCCGTCTTCGCCATCTTCTTCCCCGTCGAAGTCGCCGTCGCCGCAGCCGCCGTCGTCCACCTCGCCAACAACCTCTTCAAACTCGCTCTCGTCGGCAGGCACGCCGACCGACGCGTGCTCCTCGCCTTCGGCATCCCCGCCGTCCTCGCCGCCTTCGCCGGCGCAGCTCTCCTCGCTCGCCTCGCCCCCGCCGAACCACTCACCACCTACTCCCTCGCCGGCCGACTCTGCACCATCTCCACCCCAAAGCTCCTCATCGCCGCATTCCTCGCCACACTCGCCGCTCTCGAACTCTCTCCCGCCTACCAACGCCTCGCTCTCCCCAGAGCCGCCCTCCCACTCGGCGGCATCCTCTCCGGCTTCGTCGGCGGCCTCACCGGCATGCAGGGCGCACTCCGCGCACCCTTCCTCCTCAAGGCCGGCCTCGACAAGCTCGCCTTCGTCGGCACCACAACCGTCCTCTCCACCGCCGTCGACCTCGCACGACTCGCCGTCTACGCCCTCGGCCTCTCGTTCCTCGCAGGCCCACGCGACCACGCCCCACTCACCGAACCACGAACACTCTGGCTCCTCGCCCTCACCTGCCTCGCCGGCTGCGCTGGCACCCTCGCCAGCCGCAAACTCCTCCAAGGCATCACCCTCCGCGGCATCCGCGCCGTGGTCGCCGTCCTCCTCTTTGTCCTCGCCGCCGCCCTCGCCGCCGGGCTCATCTAGCCGCGCTCGCCCCCCACACACTCCCCCGCAACGCGCTCGGGCAGGCTCGAACTGCCGACCTGCGGTTTAGGAAACCGCCGCTCTATCCAACTGAGCTACGAGCGCACGCCCCCAGTCTAGGACACGACCAGACCCGAACAAGGGTCCCGCGAACCCACGGGAAATCTCTAGCCTCTTCTCCCGCCAATCCGCCTGAGAGGGTGTCACACACCCCCGGGGCCTTCACAGAACGCCCCAACACGGAGAGAAGAAATGTCCACCCGGTCCTCCACCACCCGTCCCGTTGCCGCACTCCTCGCCGCTCTCGCAGCGTCCGGTGCCGCCGCCCAGTCCCTCGACATCTACTGGCCCGGCATCCCCGACTTCGACCAGCGCCGCGAGACCCGATTCGACCCCTTCCCCTTCGTCACCCACCTCGGCCTGCCCAACAACGGCTCCGTCCACTGCGTCCCCACCGCCATCTCAAACAACCTCGCCATCCTCGATGATTCGGGCTTCAACGTCATCCTCAACGCCAGCCAGCCCAACTGGAACGACCAGCTCCCACTCTACAACACCGTCAGCAACCACCTCTTCAACTTCGGCGAGTACTGCGACACCGACGACGGCGGCACCACCTTCGCCAACGCCATCGAAGGGCTCTCCGACTGGATCGTCGACCGCGGCCACGGCTCCCGCTTCTTCGTCATCGGTTACAAGGCCGATGACGAGAACTTCCCCCGCACCGGACACCTCTACACCGCTCTCGCCATGGGCTGGCCAACCACCATGGCCTTCGGCCGCTACTACCGCGACGGCGACCAGCTCGAACGCGACGGCGGGCATGCCATCACCATCGTCGGCGTCCTCGACGCCCAATTGGCCGAAGCCGACATCCTCTACCACGACCCCGCGACCAAGCCCAGCACCGATCCCCTCTACATCCAATCCCCCTTCTCACGTGTCCAGCGCACGCTCTTCCGACGCTACCTCAACATCGACGGCGACATGGCCATCGTCAACACATTCGATGAGTCCTTCAACGGCACCGCCGACGACCCCGTCCGAATCCTCGACTCCCGAACCCACATCGTCCCCCTCGTCGTCCTCGGCACCCACCCCCTCAACCCCAACGTCGCACTCTCCTATCAGCTCCCGGGCGTCTTCAAGGGCTCCGCGCCCAGCATCACCGAAGTCCCCTCCCCCACCGGCGGCACCATCACCGACATCTCCTTCGACCACACCTCCCTCTCCCACCTCATCACCTCCAACGGCGGCCGCGAAGGCCCCGCCGGCGCCTTCCGATACAACCCCGCCACTCGCGAAATCACACGCGTCGCCACCTTCGACCGCACACCCGAACGCGTCCTCCTCGACCGCTTCGGTCACCTCTACACCCAAGTCGGCTCCATCGTGAACAAGTACAAAATCGTCGATGACCGCCCCATCCCCCTCGGCTCCGTCTCCCTCCCCTTCTCCATCAACGCCTGGGCCATCGACGACGCCACCGACACCATCCGCGCCCTGGGAAGCAACAACTCCCGCATCCTCACCCTCTCCAACGCCCTCGCCATCACCGGCAACACCCCCGTCCCCTCGAGCATCACCCTCCCCGGCGACGGCTCCGTCGCCATCAACCCCATCACCGGCCGACTCTGGCTCGCCTCCTCCCAAGGTTCCGGCGCCTTCGAGCTCGCCCTCGACCAGGCCTCCGGTCGCTTCAACCTCGCCTCCACCGCCTCACACTCGCGCCTCCGCAACATCCGCGGCTTTGACTTCAACGCCGACGGACACCTCCTCGCCCTCGCCGACGGCGAACTCACCCCCTTCGTCCTCGATCCCCAGCTCGGCCGCTGGGCACCCTCCTCCAACACCCCCTGGAACGCCTTCCGCTCCGTCTCCCTCGGCAAGATGACCTTCCTCACCCGCACCCGCCACAACGAAGCCCCGCGCAACACGCCCCGCGGCTGGTACGACATCGACCCCATCGACGAACCCGCCGTCAACGAGGTCCCCGCCTGCGAGGCCGACTTCAACCTTGACGGCTTCGTCGACTTCTTCGACTACGCCGACTTCGTCCAGTGCTACGAAGGACGCGAATGCCCACGCGGCCGAGACGCCGACATCACCGCCGACGGCTTCGTCGACTTCTTCGACTTCACCCGCTTCGTCGACTACTTCGAAGCCGGCTGCTGATCCGGATCCCCCACCATCCAAAGCCCACGGGCCCGCGCCCGTGGGCTTTCTTTCGTGTCTACCATCCTCCCCTTATGGAAGCAGGAATCGTCGGTCTCCCCAACGTCGGCAAATCCACCCTCTTTAACGCCCTCACCAAGGCCGGCGCCCTCGCCGCAAACTACCCCTTCGCCACCATCGAGCCAAACGTCGGCGTCGTCCCCATCCCCGACCCGCGCCTCGAAGTCATCCGCTCCCACATCGAATCCCAGAAGGTCGTCCCCGCGATGCTCCGCCTCGTCGACATCGCCGGCATCGTCAAGGGCGCCTCCGAAGGCGCGGGCCTTGGCAACAAGTTCCTCTCCCACATCCGGGAAGTCGACGCCATCCTTCAGGTCGTCCGATGCTTCTCCAAAGCCCCCGGCGGCGAAGACATCACCCACGTCGAGGGCTCCGTCGATCCCCTCCGCGACATCGACATCATCAACACCGAGCTCGTCCTCGCCGACCTCGAAACCGTCTCCTCCTCCCTCGACAAGGCCCAGCGCAACGCCAAGAGCGGCGACAAGGAAGCCATCGCCCGCTTCGAGGCCCTCAAGAAGCTCAAGCCCGTCCTCGACTCGGGCCAAACCGCCCGCACCGTCAAGTTCGACGATCCCGAGCAGGCCAAGGCCGTCAAATCCCTCGGCCTCATCACCGCCAAACGCGTCCTCTACGTCATGAACGTCGACGAGGATGACGTCAACGGCACCGGCCCGCTCTGCCAGAAGGTCCGCGAGCACGCCGCCAAGGACGGCTCCGAGGTCGTTCCCGTCTGCGCCAAGATCGAGAGCGAATTGGCCGAGCTCTCCGAGGCCGACAAGATCGAGATGCTCCAGAGCATGGGTATGGAAGAGCCCGCCCTCAACCGCCTCGCCCGGGCCGCGTATCACCTGCTGGGCCTGCAGTCGTACTACACCGCCGGCCCGAAGGAGATCCGGGCCTGGACCGTCCCGATCGGCGCCACGGCACCGCAGGCCGCGGGCGTCATCCACACCGACTTTGAAAAGGGCTTCATCCGCGCCGAAATCTACTCGGTCGCCGACCTCGAGAAGTACAAGACCGAGAAGGCGATCAAGGAAGCCGGCAGGATGCGGATCGAGGGCAAGGACTACGTGATGGAGGACGCCGACGTCTGCCACTTCCTGTTCAACGTCTGACCGCTCACTTGGTCTCGTAACGGACCTTGCCCGGGGCCATTTTCTTGAGCCCATCGCTCTTCAGGTACGCGCCGGCCTCGGGCTGCTTCTTCAGGTGAGCATCCCAGAACGCCGTTGTCGCCGACGAGACGATCGCCCCGATCAGCTCGGGGTCGGTGGTGGGCTCCTCGCGCAGGAACCGCTCGCCGCCCTTGCCCTGGTAGCTGCCGTGCGTCGCGCCCTCGATGAACACGAGGTACTTGTTTCCGGGCTTGGCGTAGACGTACGGGTGCGTGCGGCTTTCGGGCGTCTCGTTGCTGACGGGGGTCGTGTCGAGGCTGCCGCTGAAGACCATCATGGGACCGGCGATGTCGGCCCAACTGTTCTTGTCGAACATGCGCTTCTCGAGACCCTGGCCCGAGATGAGGATCGCCGCCTTGATGCGCGGGTCGGCGTAGGACCGGGCGCGACCGAGCCCGCCGGCCCGGGCCTTGGCGCCGTAGGCGAGCTGGGTCGTCATGGCGCCGGCGGAGTGACCGGACATGCCGACCTTGTCCTTGTCGATCCTGCTCTTTCCAGACTCGTCCCTGAGCCCCTCGACCTTGCCGGCGATCTCGTCGAGTTGATCGAGGGTGAAGGTCATGTCAGCGAGGCGATCGGTGAGCCTGACATTGCCGACGACGTCCTGCGGGCTCTCGATGCGGGGCAGCCCCTTCTCGCGTCGTTCCTGGACGGAATCGGAGTGTGTGGGGTGGATGACGACGTAGCCGTGGGAGGCCCAGTGGGCCGAGAGCGTGGCGAAGGCGTCTTTGGAGCCGCCCGCGCCGTGAGAGGAGATGATGACGGGCCATGGGCCGCTGCCCGCTTCTTTCGAGGGCTTGGGCGCACGAACCCGGATGTTCAGGTCCTTCTTGCGCGATTCGTCGCGGAGTGTGATCGTGGCGACGTCGCGCACGTCGAAGGGGCCCTTCTCGGGCTTGTAGGCTTTGGGGGCTTCCTTCGCCGGTGAGGCGGTCTGCGGCGGGGCGGCGTCGGTCTGCCTTGCGAGCAGATCCTGCGCCAAGCCGAACAACACCCAGAGCAGCACCACAAAGCGAAGCATTCGCATATCGCACCTCCACGGGAGCCCACCTGCCCCGGGGGACAACGCACCGGCTGGCCGTGCATTTCGCGGGAGCGGTCCGGGAGACCGGAAGGACGCGAAAAGAGGCCCCAGATCAGCGCGGTGTCATGCGCAAGAACTGATATGGGCCCTTGGTGGAGCCCCAGACCTGTTCGCCGTTCTTATCGAACCCTCGGTCGAGGGTGAGGAGACCTTCGGGGGTGATGGTGACCTCGCTGGTGGCGTAGGAGGCGCCGCGGAGGTCGCTGGCGCAGCCGTTGCCGACGGTGCCGCCCTTGTATTCGATCTCGGAGATGCGTTGAAGGACGACGGCGCACCCGTCGAGGAGGGCGAGTTCCTTGGGGGAGAGATCGCGGAGGAGTTCGGGGCGTTTCCAGGCGCCGGCGAAGCGGAGAGCCTCGCCCGGGAGGGTGAAGACTTCGCTGACGATGAGCCCGTTGGGCTGAACGATGAGGCGGTAGACGCGCTGGCGGTACGGGCGGTCGGGGCGGGAGGCCATCGCCTGCTCGACGTAGAACCACTGGCCGTCGGTTCGTTCGCTCCAGATGCGGGCCATGTGGAGGTTGATCTCGAGGAAGTCCGGGTCGAGGACGGACTGCTCGGCGGAGGTGAATGAGCCGGTCATCCAGTCGGCGACGCGTTCAAGCTCGGAGACTCGCTCCTGGGCCGCCTGCATTTGCTGGCGTTCTTCGGGGGTGGTGGTCCGCGGGATGACGATGGCGCCGCAGGAGGCGAGCGAGAGGGCCAGGGGAGCGGCGGCGAGAGCGAGGGCACGGTTCATCGGCGTTCTCCGGATATGCGGCCGGATGGTAGCCGAGAGGGCCTTTAGCGGTCGAACCCGACGAACAGGGCGACGAAGTTGGAGTAATCCATGTAATCGACGAAGTTGTCGGCATTGACGTCGGCGAGATCCGAACCGCTCTCGAAGGCGTTGATGAAAGCGTCATAGTCGAAGAAATCGATGAAGCCGTCACGGTTGAAGTCGACGCGGCTGGCGAGGCGAACGGCCCCGGCGGCGTCGACGATCCCGAAGCCGGTCGTGTTGTCTCGGCCTGGGGTGCCGATGTCCTCTGCGGAGAGTTCGAGGGCTCGGAGGATCTGGAACGGGGAGAGCGAAGGGTCCATGGACCAGGCGAGGGCGGCAACGCCGGCGACCTGGGGGCCGGCGAAGCTGTTGCCGCTGTAGAAGGTGTAGAACCCCCCGCGGCTTGGGGCGTAGATCCCCGTGGCGGGGGCGGCGAAATCGACACCGACGCCGAAGCTGGATCCCGAGTTGAGTTCGCCGGACATCTGCGTGCCCGAGACGACGATGACGTCGGGCCAGTCGAAGGAGTATTCGACGCCGGCGTTGTCCATGGGCCAGACGAGCAGGGCGTTGTTTCGCCTGACCCATTCGCCGGTGGACTGAACGACGGAGGCCTGAACGCCGGCATAACCGACGCTGACAACGCGGGCGCGGTTTCGCACGGCCCAGACGATGCCGTCGATGATGTCGCTCATGAACGCGGAGCCGTTGGCACTATCGGAGACGCGCACGGGCATGATGGAGAGGGTCCAACCGACTCCGACGCCACCGACGGAATTGTTGCCGGTGGCGGCGGCGATGCCGGCGGTGGCGGTGCCGTGACCGTTGAGATCATCGACGGGCGCGCCCGAGGCTTGCGAGACCCTTCGGACGGCGTTGTACCCGGGGACGAGATTCGAGGCGAGGTCGGGGTGCGAGCGGTCGACGCCCGTGTCGACAAAGGCGCAGATGACCGAGCCGCCGACGGTGAAAGGCCAGATGGTGTCGCAGCGGATGCGGCGGAGGTGCCACTGGCGGTCGTAGTACGGGTCGTTCGGCGTGCCGCAGGTTTGAAGGAGCCAATCGGGTTCGATGAGGCGGTAGTCGCCGGTTCGCCGCAGTTGATCGGCAAGATCGTGATGCGTGTCTTGGGCGTGGACGACCCAGAGATCAAGTTCGGGGACGCGCTTCTCGCCGAGCGACCTGATGCGATCGATCGCCTGCCAGCGGCGGATGCGGGCGGCTTCCAGCGGCATGCCCGCGGCGGCAAAGTGATCCGTGTGGTGCGGGATGACGAGCAGGCGGCCGGTGAGGGCGATGGGCATCGACTTGGCCTGTGGCGGCTCGGGCCGAGCGATCGCCGCGGGCAGCGCGCACAGGGCGAACGCAGCCACGCATGTGGTTGTCGAGAGAAGCCCGATTGGGTTCATTGTCTCTCAGTACCTCGGTGCGTCGAAGAGATCGCAGACGCACAATCATGAGCATATCGGCCGATCGTGCGATTGACCAAGAGAAAGATCGGAGGGCCAAGGCAAGGGGAAATGCGGGGATCAAGTGATGGGCGGAGTGGAGATGACGACGCGAAAGTGCCGACGTATACTCGCCTCCCACCCGCGAGGGCGGGATTGACATCCCGGGCTTGTAGCTCAGTTGGCTAGAGCGCACCCCTGATAAGGGTGAGGTCGGCAGTTCGAGTCTGCCCAGGCCCATTGTTCGGACGCTCAGGGGCGTCCTTCGGTACACGGGGCGTCCTCTTTGGGCGCCCCGCATTCTTTGGTGGGTGGGTGGGGCCGGGTTGCTTGGTTGGGGGAAGCCCGGCGGCACGGCCGGTAGAATGCGGACCGGGCATCTTTTGGACGCGGATGGGGCTTGGGAGCGTGGGTGCTTGGGTTGGCGGGTGGGGTCAGGAAGCGGGCGGGTGGAGCGGTTTGAAGGAGCGAACATGCGGATTGACGTCGTGGGTCGGAACTTGGAGATCACCCCCGCCATCCGGCAGCACGCCGAGAGCAAGTGCGAGAAGCTGCTCAAGTACTTTGATCGGATCCAGCAGATCGTGGTGACGGCGTCGAAGGTTGACCATCAGACGCACGGGACGTTCTCGGTGGAGCTTCGGATCGACGTGGAGAAGCACGACGACTTTGTGGTTCACACGACGGGTGAGGATCTGTACGCGGTGATCGACGAGGCATGCCACAAGGGCGAGAGGCAGGTTCGGGACCACAAGGAACGAACCAAGCCGGGTCACCACCGGTGACCGCCTCTGGAGCCCAGTCATGAAGAAGCTGACGGAGATCGTGGAGCGGGGCGCGGTGGTGGCACCCGTGCAGGCTGCGGAGCGGGACGGGATCATCACGGAGCTGCTGGACTCGCTGATCGCGGCGGGGGCTGCGGACGCGGGGATCCGGCAGGAGTTGCTGCTGCGGGTGCTTGAACGTGAGCGGAAGGGCTCGACGGGGTTCGGGCGCGGGGTGGCGGTGCCTCACGTGAAGCACCGGTCGATCACACGGATTCGGGCGGCGGTCGGGCTGGCGCCTCGCGGGATCGACTTTTCGGCGCTGGATCGGCAGCCGGTGTACAGCGTGATTTTGCTGTTGTCGCCGGAGGATCAGCCCGAGGAGCATCTGCAGGCGATGGAAGTGATCTTCAAGAACCTGAGCAAGGACACGTTCCGAAGGATGCTGAGGCAGTCGGGGACGTCGCAGGAGGTGTGGGACCTTCTGACGGAAGCGGACGGGCAGCACCTGGTGTGAGACGGTCGGATTGAGGCACGAGAAAGTCGGGGACGAACGGTGAGCGAGCGGGCCATCGCCAAGGCGACGATCGTGAACAAGCTGGGGCTGCACGCCCGGCCGGCGATGGTGTTTGTCGATCTTGCGAGCACCTTCCAGAGCGAGGTGAAGGTGAGCAAGGACGACTACGAGGTGGACGGGAAGAGCATCATGATGATGATGATGCTTGCGGCGGGGAAGGGGTCGGAGCTTTCGATCGTGGCCGAGGGCCCGGACGCCGAGCAGGCGGTGGCGGCGCTCAAGAAGCTGGTCGATTCGGGGTTCGACGAGGACTGATCGTCGAGACGGAACCGAGAGCGCGGGCTGAGATCAGGACAATCGGAAGCAAGAAGGCCGCCCCCGGTGAAGGGAGCGGCCTTGAGATGCCATTCGAGATGATCGCGGATCGGGCTCAGTCGACGACGAGCTCGACGCGGCGGCTGGGGGCGCGGCCGTTGCGGGAGACGGCGCCGTAGCCGACGGACTCGACGCTGGAGAAGCCGCGCGAGGTGAGGTACTTGCGGACGGAGTCGGCGCGGGCCTGAGCGAGGGCCTCGTTGCTGGGCCACTTGGACTTGGTGATGGGCGTGGAGTCGGAGTAGCCCTCGACGAGGATGGAGGAGGACTTGCTGATGTTGCGCACCGCGTTGTCGATGGCCTTCTTGGCGTTGGCGGAGAGCACGTCGGAGCCGGAGGCGAAGAGGGTGGTGCCGAGATCGATGCGGCGGCCCTCGGAGCGTGCGGCGGGGGTGCGCGTGCGCGGGGCGCTGTCGTCCATCACAGGCTGGGGCGGGGGCGCGGTCTTGATGGTCTGGACCTGCGTGGAGAGGGAACCGACGTTGGTTTCGAGAGCGGCGATACGACCTTCCATGTCGCCTTGGCGTGCGCGCAGTTCCTTGTTCTCGTCCTGGAGGGAGACCTCCTGCTTGGACGGGCCGCAAGCGCCCAACAGCGCGGTGCAGCACAGAACCGCGGCCAGACCGAACAAACGCTTCCTCAATCCTTGCATGTCCTGACCTCCGACTCGCCTGGTGCGTGGTGTGTGGGCCGGGGTGTCGCGATCCTCACGACGAAGAGACCCGACCGCGCCCGAGTGTATCGGTCCGTTCGGGGGTTTTCCCGCAGCGGCAGACGCGGAACACGGATTTTGCGTGTGCGCCGGTCAGGGGAGATTCCAGGGTGCCCAGGCGGGGGCGATCAGGTCGAAAAGGCGTTCGAGGGGGTGCTTGAGGAGGATGACCAGGAGTGTGCTGACGGCGAGAAAGGGGCCGTAGGGCATAGCCCGCGCGCTGACGCCGCGGGCGATCAGGCCGAGGGCCCACCAAAGGAGCCCGACGAAGGCGGCCCCGAAGAACGCGAGGGTGCTGTCGATCCAGCCCAGGCAGGCCCCGACGGCGGCCATGAGGTGGACGTCGCCGAGCCCCATGGCTTCCCGCCCGAAGAGGAGCGAGCCGAGGATCCGGACGGCCCAGACGACCCCGCCGCCGATGAGGTAGCCCAGAAGCACGCCGGCGAGCACATCGAGCCAGAGCGGCACGTCGTGGGCCGGGGAACCCGGAGAAATGGGCGTGGCGCCGGGGGTCCAGGGGCCGGCAAGACGGATGGCGAGCCACGAGCCGACAAACGCCAGGCCGATCGCCGGGGCAAGGAAGACAAGCTCCTTGAACATCTCACGCCGGGCGTGGGGATACTCGATCCAGAGGTCGGCCGGGGAGGAGTCGGTCGGCGGGGTTGCTTCTGCGCCTGTCGGAGCAACAGCGGCGGGTGGAGTGGCGGTCGCATCGCCCGCGGGGGGGGCTTGGATCGCGGAAGTCTCGGCCGCTTCCGCGCGGGCCTGGGCTTCCCACGCCTCGTAGTCGGCGAAGGAGCGACGGATCAACCCCTTTGACAGCAGGATGTTACCGATTCCGATGCCGACGATGCCACCGACGGCGGCCCCGACGGCTCCCCAGCCGATGGGGCCCGGGGTTGGGATGGCCCACGTCCATCCCGGTGCGTGGGCGAGTTGCCGGCCCGACCAGGAGAGCCACGCGGCCCAGCCGACGTGCCCGAGCAGGGCCACGACCGACGGAAACCAGACGAGCTGGAGTGGAATGGTGTAGGTCTTGGCGTCGACGATGAGCACGGCGGCGAGAGATCCCAGGAGGACCATCAGCACCACAAAGACCGGCCAGGAGGCGGAGAAACCCTGGGAAGCCCATTCAGGGCTGATCTTGGCCCAGTCGATCCCGAGGAACACGGCCGAGGAACTCGGGGGCCAGACCCACGGGAAGGGGACGCAGTACCAGAAGAAATAGACCACGACAAAGACGAGGGCGACGGCCGCCTCGACGATCGGGTACTCGGGGGAGATGGATGCTTTGCAGAATCGGCACCGACCGCGGAGGAGAAGCCAGCCGAAGATGGGGATGTTCTCCCGCCAGGTGAGCACGGTCTGGCAGCTTGGGCAGCGGCTGGGGGGTGTGACGACCGACAGCCCGAGAGGCAGGCGGTAGACCAGCACATTGACCAACGACCCGACGCACGCGCCGAAGGCGCCGGCGAAGATCAGTTGCACCAGAAGAAACCAGAACTCGATTCGATCCAGCACGCGAGCGGTCCTTGCTCGGCCCCGACGAGGGGTCCGTCAGAAGGGAGCGGGCTCTCCGTCATCGGCGTTTGCCGCCCGTTCACCCGAAGAAGACACGGCCCGCCCCTGGGCGGGGGCGGTGGCGGCGCGGGAGAGCTCCTCGATCCGCAGTTCGGCCCGTTCGAGCACTTCCTTGCAGCGGGTGTGCAAGGCGACGCCCCGCTCGTACTCGGCGAGCATCTCCTCGAGCCCGATCTGGCCGGACTCGATCCGCTCGACGATTGTCTCGAGCTGCGACAAGGCCTGTTCGTAGGTCAGTTGCGAGACGTCGGCTTGTTTGTGGGCTTTGCTCACCGATCCTCCTGGGACAGCACTTCAGCGTGCGAACAGGTCCATCTGATCCTTGGGCGGTTCCTTGGGGCGTGCCGACGTCGCGGCGGGCTTGCGCGTTGGCGTCGAAGACGGTACGGCCTTGGGTTGCGACAGGGCGGCCAAGGGCGAGGGGGTCGGGGCTTCGGGTGCGGCGTGCCCGGCGGATGGGCTGGCGGAGTGGTCGGCGGGGGGCGAGCCGGCGGCGAGCTCGACGCGTGAATGCAGCACGCCGGCCGCGAGTCGTGTGGTCAGCCGATCGCCATGCGAAAGCCCGGCGGGGCTGCGGATCGCTTTGCCATCGGGCCCGAGCGTGACGGAATATCCGCGATCGAGGATGTGCTGGGGCGAGACGAGGTCGAGCTGGCGGGAGAGGCTTTCGAGCCGGCGGGACTCGGCGGCGGTGGCGGTCTGCGAGGAGCGGAGGAGGCGAGCCCGGAGATCGGCGGTGCGGGCTTGTGAGGCGGCGACGGCTGCACGCGCGGAGGACTGAAGCCCGGCGAACAGCGTCGCGAGCCGGGAGGCCATGCGTGCCTGCAGCGCGGTCGGGCGGGAGCGTTCAAGCCGTTCGCGAAGGCGAGCGAGGCGCTGCCCCTTGGCTCCAAGTCCGAGCCTTGCGGCGGCGCCCGATCGTCGCCCGAGATCGTCGAGGGCCCGGCGGATTTCGCGCACGCGCCGCGCGGGATCGGAGAGCACCGGGTGCCGACCCAGTGAGATGATCTTCTGGCGTTCAAGATCGAGGCGGCGGGCGATCAGGGCGGCGAGCCGACGGGCGACACTTTCGGCCTGCCTGATGAGGGCGGCGGTTTCCGGCGTGAGCCTCATCGCCGCCTGGGTCGGCGTGGCGGCTCGCTCGTCGGCGACGAGTTCGGCGATGGTGGTGTCGGTCTCGTGCCCGATGGCGGCGACCACGGGCAGCGGGCACTTCACGATCGCCTCGGCGACGATCCGCTCGTTGAAGGCCCACAGATCTTCCTTGCTGCCGCCGCCGCGTGTGACCAGAATCGCGTCCACGCCGAGCTCGTTGCGTCGGGCGGCGACCTCCGCGATGGCACGGGCGACGTCGGGGGCGGCCCCCTCGCCCTGCACGCGGACGTCAACCACCAAGACCCCCACCGCCGGGCATCGCCGCGAGATCGTGTTGATCACGTCCTGCAGCGCGGCGCCGGTTCGGCTGGTGATCACCGCGATTCGGCGAGGGAACGTGGGGAGAGGCTTCTTTCTCGCGGGGTCGAACCAGCCGAGGGCCCGGATCTCTTCGCACAGCTTGCGGAAGGCAAGGTCAAGGGCGCCCTCGCCGACGGGCTCGATCTTGTCGACGATGAAGCTGACACGCCCGCCGCGAGCGTAGAACTCGACGCGACCGGACACGACGACCTGGAGCCCGTCCTGGAGGCGCAGGCCGCTCTTTCGGGCGGCGGCGGCGAACATGACGCAGTTGAGGACCGCGGTGGCGTCCTTGAGGTCAAAGTACCAGTGGGTGCGATCGGTGAAGTTGCTGACTTCGCCCACGACGCGGACGCGCGTGGGCAGACCGGTGCGCAGGGCGGCGTCGATCCGCTCGGCGACCTGGGCCACCGTGAGCGGGGCGGCGTCCGGGGCGGGCCCGGCTCCC
>DDSG01000176.1 GCA_002343325.1 Phycisphaerales bacterium UBA2396
CCCTACCGCCCCCCCCCCCCCCATCCCCTCGACCCCCCTCGCCAACGCCCGCACAACCCTCCCACCCCACCCCAACCACCCGCGTAGGCAAAGACCCCACACGCACGTTATCGGTCTCTAAAGAGCTCTCCCAACCGACGCAGAGCTTCCGGCATTCGCCATATCTGGCCCTTGCGGTCACCGGTCGTGTTCGAGATCACGCGAAGCTCCGCCCACGGTACCCCAAATCGGGACGCCGTCGCCGCCACGGCCGCCCCCTCCATCGCCTCGGCGATCGCCCCCGTGCGCCCGGCCACCTCCCGCGCAAGGCCGTCGGTTCCCGAACAGATCGACACCGTCGCGATCACACCTTCGTGCAGCCCCGGAAGATCCCTCAAAAAGGCAATGCTCGGATGCGCCGGGACGACATTGCCCGGGCCCGCCCACGGCGGGAATCCCCCCAACAACTCGATACCGGTCGGCGTGCGGACGCCTTCGTCGAACGCGTGGCCGGCCGCAAGGACCAGATCGCCAATCCGGGCCGGGGATCCCGGAAGGGTGCCCGCGATGCCGACCGAGAGCACGGCCGCCGGCCGATCAACGGCGCACACCGCGGCCACCGCGCCGGCGGCATTCGCTTTGCCAACACCCGTGCGCACCAGAATCACACCCTCGGCGACCGGAGTCGGCCGCCATTCCTCGATCACCGGCCCCCTCCCGAGGGCGCTCGTGATCGCTCTGGCCTCGGCGTCCGCGGCAACCGCCAGAACAAGTGTTCCGCCCCCGACCGCTCGCCTGTAAGCGGCGAGCTTGGGCGGACAAGGAGGCAAGGCCGCGTCGATCATGGCACATCGTACGAATGCTGGGAGGGCCGACTTCGCTACCGGATCACGAACCACGGAGCGGGGCTGGCGGTATAGCCTTGCTTGGGACGAACTCCGGAGACATACATGTGGACTTCTCAGTCATCAAGTCGCCCGCGGCGGGGCGGCACGCTGGTCAATGTCCTGCTGGTCTGCGGGCTGGCGGTCGGGCTGACGGCCGTGGGGCTGTGGGCTGTCTCTTCGCGCGGGACCGAGTCGGTCAATCTGGTCGGCGCTGGGCTGGCCCAGGCGGAGCGGGGCGACTTTGAGGTGCTGACCACGGCCACGGGCGAGCTGGAGGCGAAGAACCAGATCGAGATCCGCAGCCGCTTGGAATCGTCGACGCAGATCGCCGAGATCATCCCCGAGGGAACACGGGTCGTTCCCGGGGATCTGCTGGTTCGACTGAACAGCGACCAGATCAAGAACCAGCTCGACCAGGCCGAGCTCGAATACGAGAACGTTCGCCTGAAGCTGCAGTCGGCCGAGCACGCCCGCGACATTCAGATCAACGAGAACGAACAGCGTCGCCGGCAGGCGCAGCTCAAGATCGAACTGGCGGAGCTCGAACGCCTCAAGTGGCTCGAAGGCGACGCCAAGACGATGCGCCAGGAGCTTGCGCTTTCGCTCAGCCGGAGCGGGCTGGAGGTCGATCGGCTCGCGGAGAAGCTCCTGCGCAGCTACGGACTCCTCGAACGGGGCTTTCTGAGCAAGGACGAGTTCGAGCGGGATCACGTCGCGTACATCGAGGCGCAGTCGGCCTGGATCACCGCGCAGCTCGATACCGAGGTCTTCGAGAACTACGACTTCCGCAAGCAGGACAAGAAGTTCGAGTCTGACCTGCAGGAGGCACAGGCCGACCTGCGCCAGGTCGAACTGAACAACCGCATCCAGCTTGAATCCAAGGAGGCGGAGGTCACAACGCAGAAGCGGCTGCTGTCGATGGCGGAGGAGAAGGTCGCCAAGTTCCGCGGGCTTCTGGCCAACACGCGGATGGTCGCGCCCTCCGCGGGGCTGGTGGTGCACGCGTCGAGCATGAGCCGGAACAACTGGGGCGGCAACGACAGCCCGATGGCGATCGGTCGCAACGTGTCTCCGAACGAACTGATGATGGTTCTGCCCGACACGTCCGAGATGGTGGCCGCCGTGCGCGTGCCCGAGGCGATGGTGGACCGGATCCGCAAAGGCCAGGCGGCCCGCGTCCGGGTTTACGCGGCGGGCGAGTCGTTGTTCGAGGGCGTGGTGGATGGGATCGGCGTGCTCGCCGAGCAGAGCAACTGGCGCGACCCGAACAACAAGGAATACACCGTCCGCATCGCGCTGGTGGGCGCTCCGCCCGAGGGGCTCAAGCCCTCGATGCGGTGCGAAGCGCGGCTGCTGCTCGACAAGGTGCAGGATGCGGTGCATATCCCCGTTCAGGCCGTCTTCGCCGACGGGCCGGTGCGGTTCGTGTACGTCCCGTCGTCGGGCGGGAAGGTGCAGCGCCGCCCCGTGGCGCTCGGCCGGCAGAGCGATACCCGCGCCGAGATTCTGGCGGGTCTGGACCTTGGCGCCACCGTGCTGACGCGCGAACCCGCGGCCGCCGAGATCGTGACGCGCCCGTGGGATTCGGCCGAACTGGCCAGCGCGGGATACCAGGTCGCCCCCGATGGGCAGATCATCGCCCCACGCCGCGGCGGCGGCCGACCGACCGAAGAACGGGGCCCGCGCGAAGTGCCCGGGCAGGCGTCGCGGCCAGGCGTGACG
>DDSG01000076.1 GCA_002343325.1 Phycisphaerales bacterium UBA2396
TGGGCGGTCAGCCGTGACGGCGGGGTCGTGGTGGGCACGTCGAGGGGAGTGCGAGACACAGGGTTCTGGTGGACGCGTGAGGGTGGGCGGGTCGATCTGGTCGAGGGGCCCTCGCTGTTTGTCAGCGCCATCTCCGACGACACGACGACGCTGGTGGGCACCGCGACGATGAGCGATCAGCGGTTCCGTGCGCACCGGTACAACCGCGTGACGGGGCAGTACGACAACCTCGGGACGCTCCCGGGGTACGAGACCTCGCGGGCCAACAGCGTCAGCCGGGACGGCCGCGTCATCGTCGGGCACATCACGGCGGACAGGCAGGGCTACGAGCTTCGGGCGATGGTCTGGCGCGAGGGGCAGGGGATGAGCACGCTGCCGACCGGGAGGTACTTCGAGTCCAACGTGACGGCGGTGAGTTCCGACGGGGGGATGGGGATGGGGTGGGTGTCGGACCTTGACTACAACTATCCGGCGGTGTGGTCCCTGGCGACGGGGGTGATGACGACGCTGCCCGGGCTGGCGGGGGCGCCCCGGTCGAACGGGGAGGCCTTCGGGATGAGCGGGGACGGTCGGTACATCGTCGGAACGAGCAACTACCAGATGACGATCTGGGAGAACGGCGTGCCCAGGGCGCTGGGCCGGCTCGGCAATCAGACCATCGCGTATGGCGTGAGCGACGACGGCCGGGTCGTGGTCGGAAACGAGATCACTACGCTCGATGGTGCGGTCATCTGGACTGCGGATCGCGGGTTCATGCGGCTGTCGGCCTACCTGCGGCTGATCGGGATGGACGTGCCGGGGGGGTTCGAGATTTCGCGAGCGACGGGGATCTCCGCCGACGGTCGCGTGATCAGCGCGGTCGGGCGGATCGGAGGGAGTCAGCAGTCCGAAGCGCTCGTCTTCGTGATTCCGACGTCGCCGACCCTTGTGGTGCTCGCCTGCTCGCTTGCGATCGCTCGTCGTCGGCGGTGAACTGAGGTTCCTGGCTTCCCACGAAGGAGGTTGCTGTGATCCGTGCTGATCTGGTTCTCGGTCTGTGCCTCGCCGCGTCCGCGGCGCGGGGGCAGGTGTTCAACGAGCCGAAGTACTTCGGGTGGCTCGACCCGCCGGAGACCGCGTCGGCGACCGAGCGGCCTTTTGGTTCGCGGGATGGGCTTGAGCCGATGGGTCAGCGGAGAGCGGCGTCGAGTTTCGCGGTGAGGGCGGGCTTGGGCATGGCACCGACGAAGGCGTCGACGACTTCGCCGCCTTTGACGATCATGAGCGCGGGGATGGACTGGACGCCGAAGCGTTCGGCGAGTTCGGGCTGATCATCGACGTTGACCATGGCGATACGGGCGCGGCCGGCGTATTCGGGGGCGAGTGAGGCGACAATCGGCTTGAGCATCTGGCAGGGTGGGCACCAGGGGGCCCAGAAGTCGACGAGCACGGGGAGGTCGGAGCCGAGCACCTCGGCGTCGAAGGACTGGCTGGTGGGGTGGAGGATGGTGCTGTCGGGCATGGGAAGGCTCCTTGGTGTGCGTTCGTCAGGATAGGTACGACGGTCGGCGTGCCGGCGTTCGGGGCGTAGGATGGGGTGTCGGCCCCGATCGGGGCCCCGGCATCGGGCTGGCCCGTTCGGAGAGTCATGGAGATCTTCAAGGAATTTCGGTTCGAGGCGGCGCACCGGCTGACGCGCGTGCCGGCGGGGCACAAGTGTGCGCGGCTGCACGGGCATTCGTATCGGCTGCGGGTGGTGCTGCGGGGGAAGGTGGACCCGGGGCTGGGGTGGGTGATGGACTTTGCGGAGCTCAAGGCGGTGGTGAAGCCCGTGATCGCGGAGCTGGACCACCAGTACCTCAACGACATCGCGGGGATGGAGGAGCCGACGGCGGAGGGGATCGCGCGGTGGCTGTGGCGGAGGCTGAAGCCTTCGCTGCCGATGCTGAGTCGGCTGGAGCTGTGGGAAACGGCGACGTCCGGCGCGGCGTACGCGGGCGAGGACGAGTAGCTCGCAGCCGTGGAATCAGCGGCGGAGGACGTGAAGGCCGACCTTGCGTTCGATCTCGTCGAGGGGCTTAGCGACGAGGTCGTAGCCGTCGGAGCCGACGAGAACGCAGCGGATGACCTCGCCGGGGGCGAGCTTGTCCTTGGATTGGACGTAGGTGACGCTGTCGATCTGCGGGGCTTGGAAGGTGGTTCGGCCCTGGTAGAGCGTGCCGCCGGTGCCGACGCCGGAGGTGGCGCGGCCCTTGGAGCGGAGCGCGGCGTCGATGATGATGTCGACGCGTTGGCCTGTGGAGGAGGGGTTCTTCTCGTCGAAGGCGGCGGCGCGGGCGGCCTGCTTGGCGAAGGCGATCTTCTGCTGAAGCTGCATGACCTCGTCGCGGCGGCGGGCCTTGACCTCGGCGGGGACGGCGAGAGCGGGGTCGTTCTCCATCGTGCCGGCGACGGTGCCGTCTTCATGCGAATACTCGAAGACGCCGACGGCTTCGAACTGGGACTCTTCGACGAACTCGAGGAGTTGCTTGTGGTCGTCCTCGGTCTCGCCGGGGAAGCCCGAGATGAAGGTTGTGCGGACGGCGAAGCCCGGCATGGCGGCGCGGAGCTTGCGGATGACGTCGGCCTGCTGCTTGCGGGTGACGTGGCGCTTCATGAGGGAGAGGACGCGATCGGAAGCGTGCTGGAGCGGGATGTCGAGGTAGGGCAGAAGATGGGCGCCGCGCTTGTTGGCGAGCGCGGCGAAGGCGTCGATGATGGGGTCCGAGAAGTTGCTGGGGTAGGCGTACATGAGGCGGAGCCAGCCCTGGCTGCCGGCGTCGTCCATCGCATCGGAGAGGGCCGCGAGGAGGGCGGGGAGACCGCCGAGGTGCTCGAAGTCGGCGGGCTTGGCGCCTCGGGGGTTGAGACCCTTGCCGATGTCGTCGCCGTAGCTGGTGGTGTCCTGCCCGATGAGAAGAAGTTCGTGTGCACCGTCGTTGAGCAGTTCGCGGCACTCGGCGACGACGCGGTCGAGGGGCTTGCTGCGCATCTTGCCGCGGATGCTCGGAATGGTGCAGAAGGCACAGTTCTGGTTGCAGCCCTCGGAAATGCGGAGGTAGGCGTAGTGCCGCGGCGTGAGGCGGAGGCGTGCGGAATCGTCCTCGAAGTAGCCGATGCCCTTGCCGTCCTTCCCGTGGACGGTGAGCCCGACGGTTTTGAGGCCGCGGTCCTTGGCGGCGGTCAGGGCGTTGCCGGCGATCCAGTACTTTGGAGCATCCTCCACAAGCCCACGGGTTTGAGCCCGTGGGCTTCCGATCGTGGGATTCACCGCTTCGACGATCTTGTCGCGGTCGAAGACGCCGACCATGGCGTCGATGCCGGGGGCCCATTCGAGCATCTTGGCACGGTGGCGTTGGACGAGGCAGCCGGCGACGACGACGCGGCGGATCTCGCCCCGCTCCTTGGCGGCGATTGCTTCCTTGATGACGCCGAGGGATTCGTCCTTGGAGGCTTCGAGAAATCCGCAAGTGTTGACGACGACGGCGTCCGCGCCGCCGAAGTCGCCACCCTCGGGGTTGATTGAGATAGGGGCGATGCCGGCCTCGGCGAGGCTGCCGAGCATCTTCTCGGAGTCAACGAGGTTCTTGGGGCAGCCGAGGCTCACGAACGCGACGGTCTCGACGGGGGCAGGTCGAGCCGCTTTGGCGCGTGCGGGCTTCTTGGCGGTCCGTACAGGGGACTTGGAGGTGGTCTTTTTGGGCACGCGGAAGTGTAGGGATCAGGCGGCTTCCGCGCCCTGAATGCCGTAGAACTCCTTGAGCGCCCGGCTGAGGGACTCTGGGTCAGCGATGACGAAGTAGGCGGGTCGGCCGACCTTCCAGGAGATGAACCGAAGCGCCCTGGGGAGGTTGTCCTCGGTCGTGCAGATCATGACCTCGTCGCCGCAGAGCTCGACGGGGAGCACACCGAACTGGACCGCATGTCGCGGGGTGACGAGCTGGAGGGCGGCGGGCTCGGGCCGAAGGCGGCGAGCATCAACGTGGTCGGCCATCTGGGCGTATTGCCTCGCCCAAGCGTCTTCGACGGCTTCGGGGCGAACGCCGAAGAGTCGCTCGGCCAGATCACCGAAGGGGCGGCCGCGGAGCTTCTGGATCTCGAGAATCTCGTCGCGTTGCTCGGTGGTGAGAACTCCCTGCTCGACCAGAATCTCGCCGATGCGAAGCACGTGTGACGATCGCATGCCATTCCCCTTGCGCCTCGCGGCGGGCCGCCCGCCCCGCAACACCGCGGGCGGCGCGGGACGGCCCCTGACCGCGTCATTCACCGTGCAATTCAGCGCACCGGGTCGGCCACCGGAAACACCTGATCCGTGGCGGTGATGGTCCTTCTGCGCCGGGTGTGCGGGATATCAGGGCGCGGGGGGGATGGGCTTGTCGTGCGGGTCGCGATCGGGGGCGGGAGCGTCGGGCACGAGCCGGCCGGCACCGGGGGCTCGCAAATGCTCGAGCTGCATCGCCGTGTCGTGCACGTGGTCGGCCCGGAGGCCGGCCCGTTGGACGAGGTAGGACTCCCACAGGCGATGGCTTCTGACGATCTCCGCGGCGCGGGCACGTCCGCGTTCCGAGAGTTGGCCCGTGGGCGTGAGCAGGCCTTCCGAACGCAGTCGGCGTTGAACGATCCAACGAACGAGCGGCCCGGCGTGGGGGATGAAGCGGTCGGAGTGGTCGCGGATCGTGCCCTCGTCGATGCGATAGAGGTGGGCGATGATGTCCTCGCGGGTGGCGTCGGCGGCGACGCGAAGCCAGCGCAGGCGGCGCGCGATGATGCCGTGACGGGGCGAGCACAGAATGGCGGCAAAGAGCGTCATGCCGCTGACGGCGGCGATCATGCCGGAAGGGCTGAGCGCGAACTCGAACCCGAGGGCTCGCGGCCCAAACCCGGCGAGCACGTAGCCCGTCAGTGCGACGAACAGCCCGAGAAGCCCGCTGAGCAGCAGCTGGGTGCGGAGCCGATCCGTGTACATGCGGACGGCGGCGGGCGGGGCGACGAGCATGGCGATCACGATGATGGAGCCCACCGCGTCGAAAGAAGAGACAACGGCGGCGGCGACGAGCATCGTGAGGACAACCGAGGCCGTCGCGACGGGCATGCCGATGGAACGGGCAAGCCCCGGATCGAAGGAGATGAGAGCAAGTCGTCGGAAGAAGGCCGCGCTGAAGGTGATGGAGCACGCGAGCACGAGCGCCGACGCCCAGAGCTCTCGCGGAATCGCGCCGAGCCCCTCGGCGGAGAAGTGGGGATGGCCGGCGGGGGGCTGCCAGATGATGCGCGAAAGATCGCCGTAGAGCACGCAGTCGGTGTCGAGGTCGACGGCGGTCGAACGCTCGACCTGCTTGAGCATGAGCACGCCGAGAGCGAAGGACACGGAGAAGACGACACCCATCGCGGTGCCGGAGTCGGTTCGGCCGGCGCGACGGACAACTTCGACGAGCATGGCGGCCACGATGCCGGCGGTGGCGCCGCCGAGGAACATGGCGGCGGGCTCGCGGGACTGCGTGATGACGAACGCCGCGACGAGACCGGGCAGCACGCTGTGGCTGATGGCGTCGCCCAGCAGGCTCTGGCGGCGAAGGAGAAGCCAGGACCCCAGCACCGCGCACGAGGCCGAGGCGCACGCGGCGGTGAGCATCGGAGCAAGGTCGAGCGTCAGGAATGTTGCGGCGCTCACGGCGTCTTCCTCCGCGAGCGAAGGTCCTGCTCAAGCCGCTCGATCATCTCGCGGGAGAGAACGTGCTCGACAGCGTCGGCCCCGGGGGACAGCCGCACGGACTGATCGAGGCCGACCGCCGACTGCCAGGTTCGTGCGGCCCTCTTGGCGAGATCGCACGCCTCGTCGCCTCGTGCGGTCGTCTCGTAGCGAGAACCAGTGCGACGTGCGAGGCCTTGACGGACCAGCCATGCGAGGAGAAGCCGGTCGATGAACCCATCGGGGCGTGCATGTCGAGATGCGTGCAAATGTCGCAGGCGGTGCTGCGCGCGGACCACAAATCGAAGCCGGGCCGATCGGAACGCACCCAGAAGTACGCCGCGGCGAGGCGAGAGCAGGAGTCCCAGCGCGAAAGCAACACCCGAGGCGAGCACGATGGCAGCCCCGATGGGGATGTTCTCACCGACGGCCGATGCTGCCGCGCCGGCGTAGGCGGCGAGCCCGCCCAGCACGCCGGAGAGCACGACGACGGGCGCGAAACGATCGCTCCAGTGCCGGGCGGCGGCCGGCGGAATGATGAGCATCGCCACGACGAGCAGCATCCCGACGACCTGGATCGCCACGACCATCACCGCGGTGATGACGGCCATCAGCAGAACATCGAGCACCAGCACCGGCCACCCCTGGGCCCTGGCGAGAGACTCGTCGAACGCCACGAGGCGGAGTTCTTTCGCGAGCGCGATGACGACGAGCATCGCGGCGAGCCCGACCACTCCGATCATGAGCGCGTCCGTCCGAGACATCGCAGCGGTCTGCCCGAGAATGAAGTGCGTCAGCCCGCCGCGATCGGGCGTCGAGAGCGTCTGGATGTACGAGAGCAGAAGCACGCCCACGCCGAAGAAAATGCTCAGAACCGCCGCGATGGCGGCGTCCTCGCGAAGTCGCCGCGTGGCGACGATGGCCTGAACGGCCAGAACACCCAGAAGGCCGGTGACCGCCGCGCCCCCGAGAAGCCACGGGAGACGGCGGCCCTCCCCCGTGATCACAAGGGCGAGGAGGTATCCGAGCATGACCCCCGGAAGCGTGGCGTGCCCGATGGCGTCGGCGACGAGCGACCGCTGACGCAGCACGGCGAAGCACCCGACAACTCCGGCCGACGCTCCGAGCAGCGTGCAGCCGATCAACACCACCGAGGTGTTGAAACCCGCCTGCCAGAACAGAATGTCGGTCAGGGTGGTCATGGGTTAGAGAGGTGGCCGCCCCTCACGAAGTCTGGCGAGCGCTTCCGCCGCATCATCCAGAGCGGTCAGCCTGCCCGCGTAGGTCGCGTGGAGGTTGTCGGGCGTGAACGCCTCCTGCACCGGGCCGGCGGCGATCACGCGGGTGTTGAGCAGAAGCACATGATCGAAGTACTCCGGCACGGTGGAAAGGTCATGGTGAACCACGAGCACGGTGCGCCCGCTCTGGCGGAGCTGACGCAGGATCTCGATGATCGTTCGCTCGGTGGCGGCGTCGACGCCCGCCAGCGGCTCGTCCATCAGGTACAGGTCGGCCTCTTGAGCCAACGCACGGGCAAGGAAGACCCGCTGTTGCTGGCCGCCCGACAGCTCACTGATCTGCCTCTTGGCCAGATCGGCCATGCCCACGCGATCGAGGCACTCAAGCGCGATCGCTCGGTCCTTGGCCGACACGCGCCGGAACCACCCCAGCCTGCCGTAGCGTCCCATGACCGCGACATCGAGCACGTTGACGGGGAACTCCCAGTCGACGGCTTCCCGCTGCGGCACGTACCCGACCCGCAGCCTCTGCGACGCGAAGGGGCTGCCCCAGAACTCAACCCGCCCGGCCGCGAGGGGCAGCAGGCCGAGACAGGCCTTCATGAGCGTACTCTTGCCCGCTCCGTTGGGCCCGACAACCGCGACGAGCGCCCTCTTCGGCGCGTCGTAGTCGATGTCCCACAGCACGGGGCGATGCCGGTACGCCACGGTCACGTTATGAATCGACAGCGGGCTCTCCGGGCTGTGCTCGGGAAAGTCGGCGAGACTGGTGGGGATCGGCTCGGAAGGGGGAAGTGGGCTCAAGGGGAGGGCTCCGCGAGTCTGCCGTTCATGCCGCGGGCCGGGGCCTGCCCGCCCAGCGCGCGGGCGATGACGGTCGCGTTGTGGTCGATCATCCCGATGTACGTGCCCTCGTACGTACCCTGAGGCCCCATCGCGTCGGAAAAGAGTGAACCGCCGAGTGCGACCGTATGCCCGCGGGCCTTTGCGCCTTCGATCAGAGCACGGACGTTGCGGTCCGTCACGGTGGACTCCACGAAGACCGCGGGAACCTTGCGCTCGACGAGCAGCGTGACCAGCCGCTCGACGCTCGCGAGCCCCGCCTCGGACTCGGTCGAGAGACCCTGCACGCCCTCGACCTGCACGCCGTAGCGAACGCCGAAGTAACGGAAGGCGTCGTGGGCCGTCACCAACACCCGCGCGGACTCGGGCACGCTGGCGATGACCTGCTTGGTGTAGTCGTCGAGCCGAGCCAGTTCCTGCTCGTACGCCCGTGCCCGCGAGGCGATCGCCGCTGCGTGCTCGGGGAAGAGACCGGCGACCGCCCGCTCGACCGTGGGCACCAGCGTGGCCCACAGCGACGGATCCATCCAGACGTGCGGATCGTGGGAGGGGTCGTCCTTGTCGGCGGTCGCCGCCGGCGCCCTCACGCCTTCCGCCACGCGTACCAGCACGATCCCACCCTTGGCCACGCGTTCGAACGCCTCGTCCATGCGACCTTCCAGGTGCAGGCCGTTGGCGAAGACGGCTCGGGCGGCGACCAGCATCGCAATGTCGTCACGCGTCGGGCGGTAGAGGTGAGGGTCGACGCCGGCCGGCATCATCTGACGGACGTCGGCGAGGTCGCCCGCGACCGCGCGGACCATGTCGGCGACCATCCCCGTGGTGGCCACCAGCACCGGACGCGGCGGAGTGGTTCCCGGGGCCTTGCCCGGATCTTTGGCAGCCGGGGCCCGATCGCAGGCGGCCAAAGACCACCCCAGACCCAGGCACATGAACACGAACCAGGCGATCTGTCGACGTGGCAAGCCTGCCATCGAGGGATCCTCCGATGGACGCGGCCCCGGACGGCGGGGGGAGCGTCCGGAAATGATTGTAGCCATGGCTACAAGCCGGTCGCGGATGAGCCGGCCGGGTCATCGGGGCCTGTTCGGGGCGGGGTCGGGCCTATCGTGCGGGATGCCACACTTCAGCTCCATTCTCGACGCCGTCGGCAACACGCCCCTGGTCAAGCTCAACAAGGTCGTCCCGCCCAATTCGGCGACGGTGCTCGTCAAGTGCGAGTTCATGAACCCCACCGGTTCGATCAAGGACCGCATGGCCGTCCACGTGCTGAACGAATCCGAGAAGCGCGGGTTGATCAAGCCCGGGATGCTGATCGTCGAGAACACCTCCGGCAACACCGGGCAGGGCGTGGCGATGTGGGCCGCCGCCAAGGGCTACCGCTGCGTCTTCACCATGCCCGACAAAATGAGCATCGAGAAAGTCAACATGCTCAAGGCGTTCGGGGCGGAGGTCGTCATCACCCCCACCGACGTCCCCGGCGACAGCCCGCAACATTACGTTCAGACCGCCAAGCGCATCGCCCGCGAACAGAACGGCTTCTACCTCAACCAATATCACAACCCGATGAACATCGACGCCCACGAACTTTCGACCGGCGCCGAGATCTGGAGACAGACCGAAGGCAAGATGGACGTCTTCGTCGCCGGCGCGGGCACCGGCGGCACCGTCTCGGGCGTCGGTCGCTTCCTCAAGAAGCACAAGCACCCCGTCCGCGTTGTGGGCGTCGACCCCATCGGCTCGGTCCACTACCACTACTTCTACACCAAGACCATGCCCACCCCCCACGTCTACAAGGTCGAGGGCGTCGGCGAGGACATTCTCTGCGACGCGATGGACTTCTCCGTCGTCGACGAGTTCCGGCAGGTCAACGACAAGGAATCGTTCCTCATGGCCCGAAGGCTCGTCCGCGAGGAAGGGCTCTTCTGCGGCGGCTCCTCTGGCTCCAACGTGCACATCGCCTGCCAGATCGCCAAGGAAATCGGCCCGGGCAAGACCGTCGTCACCGTGCTCTGCGACTCCGCCACGCGGTACACCACCAAGTACCTCAACGACCAGTGGATGAAGGATTACGGCTTCCTCGGCAACGACTACGACCTGGGCCTCGTCGAAGACCTGCTCAAAGGCCGACCACAGCAGCAGGTCATTACCGCTCGCCTCGACGACACCCTCGGCACCATCGTCGAGACGATGCGCAAGGCCGGCGTCAGCCAGGTCCCCGTGCTCGACGCACACAACCGCCCCGCGAAGATGATCCACGAGCTCGACGTGCTCCGCGGCCTCCAGAGCGGCGCCGTCACGAACGCCTCGCCCGTGTCCGCCATCGCCCAGCCCATCGGCGGCCTGATCTACCCCAAGGCACGCATCGAGGAACTCTTCCGCATCTTCGAAACAGACCAGGTCGCCATCGTCGTCGACGCCGAACGAATCGTGGGCGTCATCGGCAAGATCGACGTGATCGACTACATGGGCAGAAGAGGACGTGGATAAACACAACCCGAATACCAAACACGTTCCGTACGCACTAGACCGCGGGACGTACGCCTTGACACGGGGAACTGCTTGTGGTAGTCTCCGTGCATGCACGTTCTTTGCCTCGTCGCAAGTGTGCTTTCCTCGAATCCTGAGCCTTCCAGGTCGTGGTTTGACGCCCAAGTGAAGATGGCGTCGGGCATGCGTTCACAGCTCACGGGTGTCTTTCACTACACCGCAACATCGCTTGAGAGGACAGATACGAGCGTACTTCCTCGGCTTCGTGAAGAAGTCTGGGGAAAGCCAGAGCATCCCAAGCGCTCGCTGATCAAACGTCTCGAACGGGTCGAGAAGTTCGGACCGGAAGTGCGGCGTCAGACGCTCTGGTTGATGGGGGACAGCGCCCGGCTGAACCGTGAGCCGCTCTGGCCCGACAGCGCCGATTTTTTTGACGTATGCACGCTTCCGGACTCGGGTTGGCGACTTTCGCCCGGCCAGGCCGTGCTCACAGGGCCCATGGGCTCCGAACCGCCCGGCTATCAGGTTGTTGTCCCGATCGGAAGCGCGGTCAACGAGATTCTCTCGTTCTGGGGCGCGGGCTGGGCCGCACTTGGGAGCTTTGAGGGGCCGCACGAGTTTCAGTCGCTCGAAGGCGGTGCTTGGCGTGCCTCCGTCTCATCCGACAAGGGCTCGCTCCGGACCACCACGGTTCTCGAGGGCGAGTATAACCCTCAGACCGGCCACGGCAGAATAATCAGCATGCGAGCGACGCAAGAGGGTTCGCCCGCGCCGGGGTGGGTCGAAACAGCGAGCGACTGGCGCTTCGATGCGGCGCTGCAGCGTGAGTTGGCGCATCAAGTCGTCGTCCATTTCAAGGGTGCTCCGTTCCGGCGTCTGACGCTCGACAGGGTCGAGCCCCTCACCCGGGCCGAGTTCGACAGGATCTCTCGCCCGCCTTCGCTGACGGGCAGCGACCCGATCCGCGGAAAGTACGTGTTCACCCAGCTCAGCGACTTCTCGGGATCGCGAGCACAACACATGTTGATCGATCAAGAGCTCGGAAACATTCAACACTTGACCCTAGGCGACACGAGGGATGGTCGCCATCGCCGATGGCTGACCATCTTGGGATGGTGCATGACCGCATCTATTGTTGGCCTCTTGCTTCTGATCAGATTCAACCGCAAAAAGTGAAAGGGGTTATATGATGAACCGTAGTACGGTATTCTATGTGCTCGCCCTTGCACTCACTTCCACGAGTGCTATGGCCTTTTGCTTTGTGCTCTATAGCGTCGCATGCTGCGAAGCTCTTCCGCCCACCGCACTCAAGCCGAACCTATCCGGCCCTTGCCCCGACTCGATCACCGACAATCCAGTGATCCAAGTCGCAAGGAGTGCCGCGGAAGGCGAGCAGGGAAACATCAAGAAGACCATCTTCGCCCAAAGGTCTTGTACCTGGGATGATTATGTCATCAATGAAAACGGACATTGCGTTTTTGTCGGCACGCAGAACGAGAGTTGTACCGAGAATGGCGTTTCTGGTCCGGCATGCTCTGGCATTGCCCCATGAGACCGTATCGCGCCATTCTCTTTATTCTTGCAGCAACAGCAGTTGCTTGGATCGGCTTCTCCGGACTCACGAAGTTACTTGATTTGCCGTCCTTCCGAGAGTCGCTACGTACATGGACAGTTGTGCCTCCACTTGCAGCGGCAGTTGCGACTGTTCTGGTTCCTCCGCTAGAGTTTTTGCTAGCCGCACTTTGGGCGTTTCGCATCAAGACGATAGCTGTAGGCGCGTCGCTCATCGTCCTCGTTACAGCCATCACATTCGTCCTTGCAGCACAGACTATTGTCGGCAGACCATTTGCTTGCGGCTGTAACACATACTTTAGCTTGCGACCAGCATCTGAACCGACATGGTTGCCGATTATCGCAAATGTCAGCATTGTCTCAATTCTTGTCCTCAACCTGCTCGTTGAGCGGCGTCAGCGAACTGCTCAACGATGATCAAAGGCATGACATGAAAACAACTCAATACAACCGTAGCGCTTTCACCCTCCTCGAACTTATTCTCGTTATCGCGCTGGTTGGTCTTCTGCTGTCGCTGCTCTCGCCCGCACTCTTTTCGGCCCGGCAGTTCGCCAGGACCGGTATATCACTCTCTAATCTCCGATTGCACGCGGCCGCGTTCGAGATGTACGGCACCGACGCGAAGGGGCAAGCCCCGTACCTCGTCGCCCCAACACCCGCCCTCCACGTGATCCGGAACCAGACTCACGACGTGGCCGTCGCCGTCCCGTACTTCGAGAGCAACGTGTATTGGAACATCGGCCTGGCCGACACGTACTACGCGGGCGACCCGTGGTCCCGCTCATTCCGGTCGCCCTTCCGCACCACGCCGATCTCTCGCGACTTCCCGATGGCGACAACCTACTCGAAGACCTGCGCCCTTCTCGCGAGCCCCGAGTACTTCATCATGGAATCGCGCACGTACCCGCCGATCGGCCTCCGTGGCGTGCGGCTCGATGAAGTCGTCTTTCCTTCGAAAAAGTCGGTCCTGGGTGATTACGCAACGGTGAAGTTCGGCGGCCAATCTCCCACCATCTCGCTCATCGGCTTCTTCGACGGGCACGCGGCCCGCGTCGCCCAAGTCCACATCGATGACCCGGGCGATGGCCTCGCCGCCTTCGAGCACTACGGCGGGCACCTGCTCGGACGATTCCAGTTCCCGTTCCTCCACACCTTCGCCGGCGTCCGCGGACGAGATCTCGACTGATCGGCGGGGGTTTCGGCGGCTTCGCCCGGGCCGCGGGGCCGCGTGTACCATCCCCGCATGAGCGACCACACCGCCCGCTTCGCGACCCGCTGCATCCACGCCGGCCAGAACCCCGACCCCACCACCGGGGCGATCATGACGCCGGTCTACCTCACCTCGACCTACGTGCAGCGTTCCCCGGGCGTGGTGAAGGACGATTACGACTACGCCCGCTCGAAGAACCCCACCCGAACCGCGCTCGAAGAAAACCTCGCCTCGCTCGAGGGCGGAACCCACGCCTGCACCTTCTCCTCCGGGCTGGCGGCGATGGATTGCGTGCTGCACCAGCTCCGCGCGGGGGACCACGTCATCCTCTCCGACGACGTCTACGGCGGGACCTTCCGCCAGCTCGACAAGGTCTTCAAGCATCTGGGCCTTTCGACCACGCGGGTCGACATGACCGACGCCTCGGCCGTGGACCGCGCGTGGACGCCCACGACCAAACTGGTCTGGTTCGAGACGCCCAGCAACCCGATGCTCAAGGTAATCGACATCGCGGCCGTGCGGGCGGTGGTGCGCACGCGCGCGGGCGACGGGCCGATCCCCGCCGACGGGGCCTACGCCTGCGAGAAGCCGCTGCCCCGGGCGATCATGGTGGTCGACAACACCTTCGCCTCCCCCGCCCTGCAGAACCCGCTCGCCCAGGGGGCCGACGTGGTGATGCACTCGTGCACGAAGTACATCGGCGGGCACAGCGACCTGGTCGCGGGCGCCCTGGTGACGAAGGACGCGGGGCTCGGCGCGAGGCTCAAGTACGTGCAGAACGCCGTCGGCGCCGTCCCCGCCGCCATGGATTGCTTCCTCATGCTCCGCTCGACCAAGACGCTGCAGGTGCGCGTCCAGCGGCACAGCGAGAACGCCCTGACCATCGCCCGCTGGCTCGAGAAGCACCCGAAGATCGAGAAGGTCATCTACCCCGGGCTCGAAAGCCACCCCCAGCACGCTCTGGCGAAGAAGCAGATGTGCGGCGGGTTCGGCGGGATGATCTCCTGCGTCGTTCGCGGCGGGCTCGATGCCTCACGCCGCGTGCTCGAACGCGTCCGCCTGTTCAGCCTCGCCGAAAGCCTGGGCGGCGTCGAGAGCCTGATCGAGCACCCCGCGATCATGACGCACGCCAGCATCCCCGCGGACGCCCGCAAAGCGCTAGGCATCGACGACGGGCTCATCCGCCTGTCGGTGGGGATCGAGGACGTCAGCGATCTCATCGCGGACATCGAGCAGGCGCTCGCCTAAGCCGCCAGCTCGTCGGCACGGTTGAGCATCCGCCGGCAGACCGCGTGCAGGTCGAACTCGCCCGCGGTGCGCGGGAAGAAATTGTCGTGCAGCACGGGCTGTCCCTCGGCCTCGGCGATCAGCAGGCCTTCCCGCTCCGCCAGGTCGAGCCGCTCCCCGGGCTCGCCGCGAGGATCGAGCCGTTCGATCACCTGCACCAGCGGTCGGCACGGATCGGCGGGCTTCCAGCTCACCACGGCGGCCATCCGCCCGTCCGACAGCCTCACCAGCGACCCGGGCGGGTACGCCGGCACGACGTTGATCAGCGCGACCTCGACCAGCGGATCGAGCGCCCCGGCGAAGTGCCGCGTGCGAAGCCGCTGCAGCGCACTGACCGCCGGCGCAGGCGCGGGGCCGGCAGCGCCCGGGCCGTAGCGCAACCGGTCGAAGAGATCAGCGCCAGCAACGATGCGGGCGAAAATGTGGACATCATGCCCGCCGACACGATGACGACCCGACGCGGACTCACGCTCCGGGAACCCCGTGCCATCGAAACGCTGGTGGTGATTGAGCACGATGGACGCGACGACGGGGTCGGCATGGTCCTTGATCGCATCGAACCCGAGACGAACATGCTCCCGGAACGACGGATCGCTCTCGTCGCCCGTGGCCTCCCATCGCTCACGCACCGCCGGATCGAGCCTGAGCATCCCGACATCGTGGAGCATCGCGCCCATGCCCAGATCCGCGAGCCCACGCGCCCGCCCGACCGGCATCCGCTTTCGCTCCAGCGAGATGTAGAAGTCGAGCTTCAGGCCGATCAGCAGGCTGATCATGCAGACATTGCACGCGTGTCTTGATTCCGGCCCGCCCGTGGACACAAGCTCCTCAAGAAAGCCCGCCGCGTCCGGGTTGTTGGCCAGCGCAGCAAGCAACCCCGTGACCGCGTCCCGATACGCGGGATAGTCCAAACGAACGTGCCCGCCCCGGGCCAGGTGGTCCATCGCCGATTCGATGCGCCCGGCGAGCGTGCCCGCCGCCTCTCGCATCTCCGCCCCGATATGGGCCGCCAGATCGTGCAGACCCGGATAACGGATCCAGACATCGCGCACGCACAGCTCCTCAAGGCGATCGATCGTGCGCACATCCAGCGAGAATCCCTCCCGCAGCAGCACCGCCCCAGCGCGACGCGGGTGGTGCAACACCTGCGCGAGCACCATGCCGGGCCTGGCGAGCTTGACGGGTACGCGGAGCATCAGCTCCACCATCCGATTCTCCCGCACCTCGAGCAACCAAAGCCCCGCGAAGCCGGAAGTGGTGTCAGTTCTCGGGCCCACCCTTCGGCAGAATCCGAAACTCCTTCGGCACCCGCGGCCGAAAAATGAGCACTGTTCGGATCCGCGCCGGCACCTCTTCCGTCGCGTCCGAGAGCAGCCGCTCCCCGAGCGACCGGATCGCGGGCGGAATCGGCCCGGCCGCCGGAAACTCAACCCGCGTCACCGTGGGCACCGCCGACCCCTCGGCCGCGCCGTCCCCCCCGGTGGCTTCTGCGGGCGGGAGCATCTCGCTGGTGGGCTCCAACGGCGAGATCACGATCGGCTCGGGCTCGGGCGGGGGTGACATCCGCGACCACTCCGCCCCGATGGCCTCGGGAACCACGATGAGCGCGACACCCGGCTCAAGCTGCAGTTCAACCCCCAGCGACGCCAGAATCTGCCCCTGCGCCTCCGGCGGTCGCAGCCCTCTCGGTGCCACCGCATCCTGAAGCGCCGTCGTGGGCTCGGGCGGATCCTCGATCTGTGGCACCAGATCGAGCCGCATCATCGCGACGGTTTGCCCCTCACTCGACGTCGGACCGGGCGATGGAAACGCCCGTCCGAGCAGGCGCGGCGTGCCCGGTGAAAGGCTCAGCACGCCGTCATACAGACGCACCCGCTCGGCACCCTGCACGGGTGCCGAGGCCGACAACACGGACCACTGCCACGACGCCGCGACCATGCGATCGATCGAAAATGCCCGGGCCCGCATGGCGACCTGAATCTCGTCCAGCCTGTCCTCGGGCACCAGCACCAACCGAAGCCCGGACCCTTCCAGACGTGCCGCCCATGAAGGCCGGGCTTCCGCGTCGGCCTCGTACGCCGCGAGTGCAGAGCCGACCAGTGAGCCGGAGGGGTCGGTCACAGTCCACTGGGAAACCAGCACCCCGAGCAGCGCGGCACCACCCGAAGTCGTTGAGCCATCGATGGTGTTCTGGCCATCGCCGCCGCACCCCGCGGTCAGCAGCGACACGAACCCAAGAATGACGCCCGCTCGACGCATGCGCACGCGCTCCGTCAGTTGGCCCGTGCCCGATCAGCCCACATCAAAGGAGTTGATCCGATCGATCAACCTGCGGATCATCCCGAACTTCGACCTCGTGTGCGTGAACGCCAGTCGCGGCAGATCAAGGTAATCCGTCTCGACCTCGTAGGGTCCGCGCTGCACGATCTGGCCGACCTTGACCAACGAGCGGAACTCGTCGTTGAGCGCCGCAACGTCGGCCTCCTTCAGCGGAGACTTGAGCCGGATCACCAGGTCGTCCTTCACGTACCTCGACGAGTGATAGATCCGATAGAACTGCTGAATGTGCCGCACAGCCTCCTCGGGCGTCGCACAGAGCTTGTAGATGCCCGTGTCCTCCGCGCTGATCCAACCGCACCTGAGCAGCTCGGACCGCACCCACTGGTCGAACGACTTCCAGAAGGTTCCGCCCTCCCCCTCCAGACAGACGATCGGAATCATCTGGCTCTTGCCCGTCTGCACGAGCGTCAGCGTCTCGAACACCTCGTCGAACGTGCCGAACCCGCCCGGGAACAGCGCGACCGCCTCGGCCTGCGACAGGAACATGAGCTTGCGCGTGAAGAAATAGCGGAAGTGGATCAGCTTCTCGTCGCCCGCGATCACCGTGTTCGCGTTCGTCTCAAAGGGCAGCTTGATCGCCACACCGATCGACGCCGCACGCCCGGGCCCGACGTGCCCGGCCTTCATGATCCCGTTGCCCGCGCCCGTGATCGACATCCACCCGCGCTCGGCCATCAGCTTCGAGAACTCCACGCACGCCGCGAAGTCCGGATGATCCTCGGGCGTCCTCGCCGATCCAAAAATCGTGACCTTGTGCGGGTCCTGGTACTTCGCGAAAATCCGGTACGCGTACCGCATCTCCTTCACCGCGGCCGTGATCAGCTTCAGCTCGCCAGTGTTCCGCCCATCCGAGATCAACTTCAGCGACGTCACCAGCAAGTCCCTCACCAGCCGAGTCTCCGGCCCGTCGGGCCTCGCGTTGACCGTCGCGAGCATCTGATCGAGCAGGGGCGTCAGCCGCGGATCCTCCGCCGCGCGACGGTCTCGGGCACGCAGTTCGCCCGCGGACTCCACAAGCCCCGTCAGTTCAACGTTGAGATGGTTGTTGTCGGCCGGCAATCGACTCTCCTTCACTCACTTCCGCCTTCAGACTATCGCCGCTGATTCTTGGCGGGCTGCGCCTCCGAGGGGTCGCTGGGCCGGGTGGGGGCACGGGCGCCCCCTCGGCCGCGATCGACCCCGGCCGGACTTTGCTTCTCCAGCTCCTGCATGATCCGTTCCTGGTCCGTTGCGTCGCGGAAAAGCTCCCCGATCACCTGCCTCGCCGATCGGAACTGCTCGAGCGACACCTGCGGCTGCTTCGCCGTCCCGCGAACACGGGTCGTCACGATCTCATTGCGAACACCTTCCAGCAACCCCGTCAGCACGGGCACACGCTTCGCCGCTCGCGAGTTGAACACCAGATCAAGCGACAGGTCGGGCCACTTGATCGTCCCAAACCCGCGAAGCTCGATGCTCGGCGAGAACACGCTCACGCGCTCGACTCCCACCACGCCGCCCCGCACAAAGAAACTCGCCGTTGCCGCGTCGATCACCTCGCCCGTCGGAATCTGCAGATTGGAAACCTGGATCATGGGCAACAGCAGCGGCAGACTCAGCACTTCGCCTCCGCCCGCCTGGATCGACCCCTGGCCACGCCTCGAACCGGCATCCCCCGTGATCCCTCCGAGCGTCACGCCGCCGTCGATCAACGCGGATCGCCCGCCCTGCGGTTTCTCCGATGACGAACCCACATCGCCCAGCACACCCTCGAGGCCCACCCGCGAAAGACTGACCGTCGTCGTGAACCGCTTGGGACCATCGGGGTTCGTCGCATCGACCGGGCTCAGCTCTGCCTGCCCCGTGATCCGCCCGCCGTGGCAATCCGCCGAGATATGCGGCACGACCACCTCGCCCGCCCGCGTGGTCGAGGCCGCCAGCACCTCCGCTCGCGTCACCAACACACCCGCAGCCTTGGCACTCTCCAGCGACCCCCTCACCGAGAACTCTGCGGGCGAACCTGGCACCACACGGGCCGAGTACGACAAGGCGCCCGAGGCGTCCGACACCACCACGCCGACATCCGCCCCGCCCCCCGCGAACTCGGTCACGCCGCGCACTTCCACCGTCGGCTCGACAGCACCATCCGCGGCGGGCCACGCCATGGACACTTCCACCCCGCGGAAGCGAACCTCCCCACTCGCCTCGACCGACAAATCTGCCGCCATCGTGCGCACCGTCTCGGGCATCAGCGCTCGCAGCGAGCCCGGCAGGCCCTTGCTCTCCGCATCGATCCGCAGATTCAGCACCGTGGCTCCGGAGGCCAACGCATCCCATCCGCCCGACAACGCCAGCGACCACTCGTCGTGCCCGAGTCGGACATCCCGCAGTTCCCCGCCGACCTCGGTGAACGTCACCTGCCCCTCCGCCCGCGGACACTCGACATCAACACCGCCACTGTGGACAGACAAGGACCGGGGCGTGAGCCGTCCGCGCACACGCCAGGGCGAGTCCGCGCGATCCCTCCCCAGATCGATCGACACGTCGAACTCGCCCCGCGGATTCCGCTCCGCGTAGAACGCGGGGAAGCGATCGCCGAGCCTGTCCTCCACGACCGCTCGCGTCAACGCGGACTCGAACCTCCCGCCATCAACCGCGATCCGCAGGTCGGCGGTGTCCGGCTCTTCCGACTCTCCGATGCCCAGCCGGCCGTCGATCGACAGCCTGCCGAGTGGGCGGCCCGTGTCAGCCTCGGCAATGTCGGCGGCGACCTGTTCGAATCGCACCGACGCGCCGTCCTTCGTGCGGAAGCGGATCGCCCCGTCGACCGGCCCGGCCTTGACCCGCACGGGGGCCGGGCCCGCCTTCTCCGGGCGATACGCGAATTCGATCCCGCGCGGACTTGTGAGCGTCACGTCAACATCGGTCTCATCATCCCCCTCACCCTCCAACCTCGCCTCGACATCCGCCGGGCCCGATGGCTCGTACCGCTCTCGCACCGCAGCGACCGCACGGGCAGCCCGAGGCGAGAAGACCCGGATGATCTCTTCCACCGCGACCGATGACTCCAGATCATCGACCAACACACGCGACTCGTAACGCGTGGGCGAGAACTCCACCTTGGTGTCCACGCTCAGCAAGCCCGCGTCTGCGCCGGCGCGATCCACCACGTTCCCGACAAGGTTGAGCTTCAGCCGATCGTCATCAACCGTGATCGTCCCGCCGATTTCGCGTAGCCCGGCCTCGCCGCCCTCGACGGGTGAGCACGCCGCCTGCGCCAGGGACACCGTCGCCCGAAACGCCGCCTGCCCATCCGGGGTGTCTCCGATCCACACCTCGGCGTCGCCCAGCGCATCGAGCCGAAGATCCCGCAGCACGCTCCCGAGCGTTCGACGGTCATCCCTCTCGCCACCCAGCGCACGATCCTTCGCCGGAATCGCGTTGATCAGCAGGTCGTCGAGCGGCACGCCCCTCGCCGTGATCGTCACGTCCGCGCCATTCCCCCCGGTCGACGGGCCCGAGCTGCTGAAGTCCGCGGTCGCTCGAACCGTCGCCTCGCCCCCACGGACCGCGCCGAACCGACCGTCCTCGAGCCGCAACGCGTCGTCGTCGACGTGAAGACGCACATCGCGCGCCAGCACAGGCAGCGGAAACCGCTTGGGAACCAGGCCCGCCGCCGGAATATCGATGGTAATGTCCTGCGTCCAGGGCATGTCCTTCCCGAACGCCGTCTCAAGCCTCAACAGCGCCCGCCCGCGCCCACCGAGCTCAAAGACCGGCACCGTTGCCCGAGTCTTCGCTCGCTCCCACTCCTCTTCCGCTTCGTTCAGGTGCTCCTTCGACGCCTCGCTCCCATCCGCACGCTGACGCGCCTCATCGAGCGCATCCTGCGCCGCCGCCAGCTCACGGACCCTGGTCGCCCGGTCCTCGGGCGTCACGATCAGCCCCGCAGCCAGAAGCTCCTGGTACCGCTCACGGTTGAACAACGCATCGATCACCCCACGCCGACGCTCGCCCAGCCCCCGCTCCAGCATCTCGTCGACCGGGATGTCCTTCACCTCGATCTCCAGCGAGACCGCGGCCTCGTCCGTCAGCGGGCTGATCGTGCCCTTGGCATCAATCGTCGCGCCATTCACCGCCCGACCATTCAGACGCACGATCCGCAGCGTCGTGTCATCGAACTCGATCCGCCCCTCCATCTGCCGGAACTGATACGGGAACCGGATGAACGACGCCACCCCGTCGCGCAGATCGATCGCCCCCGCAACCGAAGGCTGCCCATCACCCGCCCCACGACTCACCACCACCCGTGAATCAACCACCCCAGTCGGATTGGAGAACATCCGAAGTCGCTTGTGCACGGCCGGCGGAAGAAAGGGCCCGAGCCTCGGCCTCTCCTGCAGCAGGAAGCCCTTCGATTCGAGCACCGCCTCGAACGGCGAATCCGGCGTCAGCCCCCGATACTCCAGCGTCACCACGTACGGCAGGTCCTCGAGCCGACCATCCAGCGCCGCCGACAGCGTTCCACCCTGGAGCGTGATCGCACCGGTCACACCCGTCATCCGCGGGAACGTGGCCCCCCCACTCCCCTCGGCCGCCAGATCCCGGAAAGGCAGCGTCACCGCCACGCCTCGCAACTGAAGCGTCGCCGTCATCTCTCGCAGCGGGTCCGCGGTCCCGGGCGAAGGAAACCGATAGTCAAATGTCGCGCGGGTGACTTCGCCCTTCAGATCAAGCCTCGTGAACAACGCCCGGGATGACGTCGGCACCGACTCGCCCGCAAGCCCGGAAATGTCGAGCCCGACCAGCTCCGCATGCACCCCTGCTCGATCAATCCGCCCGACAATCGACATCACCGACGTCGAGCCCTCCGGCGGCGCTTCCTGCGTCAACTCAAACGTGTACCGATCACCCACCGCGTCCGGCAGCACCCGCCCCGAAACCTCCGCCCGACGCAGCATCGTCCACGCGCCACCCTCCCCATGCTCACCAACCTCGATCCCAGCACGCACAATCTCCACCATCGGCACCCTGACGCCGCCCCCTCCTCCTCCCACAAACCGAAACGGCGGCACGTTCATCGTGCTGTCCACCGACGACTGGCTCACCCTCACCACCACCCCGTCCGCAACAACCGACTCGATCGCGGGCCCCCCCGCCGCCGTCACATCCCACCACGGCACCCTCACCACCAGCGACCCGACACGCACAAACTCGTCCGCCTCTCCCTTCAAAACTCCCGTACGGATCACCGCCCCGCGGATCGTCACCAAGCCATCAAGCCCGAGCGTCACCGACCTCGCCTCCACCGGCACGCCCAGACGCGACGACACGATCCCCGTCAGCACCCACCTCGTCACCGCAGACCGCGTCACCACGAAAAACAGCACCACCGGCAGCAGCACAAGCACCACAAGCCACACCACCGCCGGTCTGCGAAGAACTCGGCGGACGCCCGTCGCTGCAACGCGGCCTTTCGGGTCGCTCGTCACGGCTTTACTTTAGTCCCGCAGCGGGCTCACCACGATCCCCACCTGCGTGCACGACACGTTGCTGTACAACAGCAGCAACGCGTTCGATCCAACATCAGGCCTCGACGTCGGCGAGATCGGCGAGCCCTGACCGTCGTCCTCGTTCACAAAGATGTTGTCTCCCGCCTGCCTCGCCCCCCCGCCGGCGTTCGGGAACGAAATCACCGTCGACAACGCGTCCGGCTCGTTCACCAGCGACACGTGCGAGTCGTTGAAACCCACATTCCCGCGCCACCGATTCCCGCCGCCGTGCAGCCGCATCGTGTTCGAGAACTGACCCGCATTCCCGGGCACCGGCGCCCACGCACCGGGAACACCGTCATACTCAGGCCCGCGATCGCTGATCACCGGCTCGCTCGCCGAATACGTCGACTTCCAATAGCGACCGCCACGCGAACCAAACGGCGGCACGTGCGCGTACGACAGATGCCCGTTCATCCCCCCACCACGCCGACCGCCTCCCGTCCCGCTCGTCCCCATCTCGCCCGGCGCACCGGCAAACCCCGGATCCCACATCGCCCCGATCGGCCTCGCCGCACGCGACGGCTCCCGATACTCGTACCCGTCGTCCACAACGATGTTCCCGTTCGTCTCGCTCGGACACCGCGCGATCTGAGGCCGGATGAACTCGTTGTAGATCATCATCGAGAAAATGTTCCCCGAGTTGTCCTTCTCACGATCGCACGACGCCACCATCGTCGAATCGCCCCGGTCCGCCGCGCTGGGCAGCGGGTAATCGTCCTTGTTGCTCTGCGCCCAGATCACCATCCCCTGGATCGTGCTCCGGATGTTCGTGCTGCACTTGAGCGAACGCGCCGTGTTCCGCGCCTGCCCCAGCGCCGGAAGGGTCATGCTGATCAGGATCGAGATGATCGCGATCACCACCAGCAACTCAATGAGCGTGAAGCCGCGCTGACGCATCGGTGCCTCCTTGCCGCTCCACGCCCGTCGACATCCCACGACTGCAACATACCATGCCGCGCCCGCCTCGGATCCCCGTATTCACGGGAACCACGGAATCCCATCCTTCAAAAACGACAAGCCCCCCGACAGTGCCGGGGGGCCTCGCCAAGTGCCCAGGAGAGGATTTGAACCTCCATGCCCTTGCGGGCGCTACCACCTCAAGGTAGTGCGTCTGCCAATTTCGCCACCTGGGCGTTGTCGCCGAGTTCCCTCGGCGGGGGAGAAGCATAGCCCGCGCGCGCGCCTTTTCCTCCCCCTGCCTCCGCCGCCCCGCACCGATCGCCGGTATCCTATCAAAATCCGATCGCTCGCTCCTTCCCCCGTTCTTTCGCATCCCCCAGGCCCACTGTGGAGTATCTTCGTCGCATGCCCGCTGAACGCTCCGCACGCGTCTTCGTCAATCACTGGTCACGCCGACTTCACCGCTGGGCGACCGTCGCCACGGCCCTTCCCCTGCTCGTCGTTCTTCTCTCGGGAATCCTCCTTCAACTCAAAAAGGAGTTCACCTGGGTTCAGCCCCCCACCTTGAAGGGTTCCGCCCCGCTGATCGACCGCGAGGCGGGCGTGCCGCTCGACCGGGCACTCGCCGCCGCCATCGCCGTCCCTCAGGCATCCGTCCAAGGCTGGAAGGACATCGACCGCCTCGACATTCGCCCGGACCGAGGGCTCATCAAGCTCCAGGCCCGCAACGGCTGGGAAATCCAGGTCTGCATGGTCTCCGGCGACCTGCTCGGCTCGGCAATCAGGCGAAGCGACCTGATCGAGGCCCTGCACGACGGCTCGTGGTTCGGTTCGGTCGCCAAACTCGGCATCTTCCTCCCCAGCGCCCTGCTCGTGCTCGTGCTCTGGATCACCGGCGTCTGGCTCTGGTTCATGCCCTACGTCAACCGCTGGGCCCACAAGTCCCGCGCCGCCTGAACCGCTGAACAGGCCGTTTCCCCACGCCCGACGCCTACCCTCCGCGTACCACGCGAGAGGATCGCTTTCACCATGACCACCTGGACCAACATCCTTCGAAGCATCGCGGATCACGCCTCCACGCTTGGTCTCTTCGGCGAGGTCTCGATCCACAACGACCGCCTCGACTGCCGCGCCAAAGACGCCGACGTTCCCGCCTACTTCCGCATCGACCTCCAGAAGGGCGTCGTGTGCGTTTCGCTCGTCACGCCCGACCGCTGGCTGAGCCAGTCCATCGAGCAAGACCTCGTCCACACCGGCGACAAAATGTCCGACCTGCTCGACGAGGAACTCGCCGACCTCGGACACACCTCCACCACCCCCACCATCGAACACTTCCGCTCCGACGACAAGCTCTACACCTTTGTCTCCCGGCTTGGCTTCGGCGCAGATCAGGCCGCCGCCCGAAAGGACGAACTCATCCGCGTCCTCCTCGCCTACCACGCCGTCTTCACGCCCCTGGGAGACATGGAAGGCGGCGACGAGTGAGCCAGCCCACCACCCCACTCCGGATCCTCATGCTCGGCTGGGAGTTCCCGCCATTCATCGCCGGCGGGCTCGGCGTCGCCTGCTACGGGCTCACCCGAGCGCTCGACCGACTCGGCCACTCCGTCATCTTCGTCCTGCCCAGACCCGTCGATCGATCCAAAGCATCCCACGTCACGCTGCTGAGCCCCGACCGCCCCACCGCTCCAACGACCCGCTCCTCAAGCGGCTGGAACCCCGGCCCGGGCCTCGCCATGCCCGGCTTCGCTCACGCCTCCATGCACCACGTCCCGGCCTCGTTCTCAAGCCCCTACCCGGGATCCGCCGATCCCCGGCTCGGCATCGCCAGCCCCGAGGCCTTCGGCCTGACCACCCCTGACGCGACCCACGCGCACGACGACCTCCCTCAGCTCCTCGCCCAGCCCGCTTCCCCAGCCTCACCCGCACCAACGCCCACGCCGATGCACCTCGGCTCGGGCGGCGGCGCCGGCGCGGGCTACTCGGGCGACCTCTTCGCCGACGCCGATCGCTACGCCGCCCTCTGCACTTCCATCGCCCGCCGACAGGATTTCGACGTCATCCACGCCCACGACTGGCTGACCTACCCCGCCGGCCTCGCGGCCTCCCGGGCCAGCGGAAAGCCCCTCGTCGTGCATGTCCACTCCACCGAGTTCGACCGCTCCGGCGACAACATCAACCGCGCGGTCTACGACATCGAACGCGCCGGCATCCTCGGGGCTCACCGCGTCATCGCCGTCTCCGAACTCACCAAGGGCATCTGCGTGACCCGTTACGGCGCTGACCCCGATCGAATCGACGTGGTCTACAACGGCATCGACCGCGACGAGCAACAGCCCCCACCGGGGTCCCAGATCGCCGCCGACGACAAGATCGTTCTCTTCCTCGGGCGCATCACGATGCAGAAAGGCCCCGAGTACTTCATCGCCGCCGCCAAGCGCGTGCTCGAAAAACTCGACAAGGTCAAGTTCGTCGTCGCCGGCTCGGGAGACATGGCCCTGCGCATGGTCGAACTCGCCGCGAGCCTCGGCATCGGGCACAAGGTGCTCTTCACGGGCTTCCTCCGCGGACGCGACGTCGATCGCGCCTTCCGCATGGCCGACTGCTACGTGATGCCCTCGGTCAGCGAACCCTTCGGGCTCGCCGCGCTCGAAGCCATCCACCACGACGTGCCGGTCATTCTCAGCAAGACCGCCGGTGCCGCCGAAGTGCTCACGCACGTGCTCAAGGTGGATTTCTGGGACACGGACGAGATGGCGAACAAGATCGTCGCCGTCCTCCGCCATCGCCCGCTGGCGCAAACGCTCCGCCAGCACGGCGCGTTCGACATCCGCCGGCTGACCTGGGCCGGCGCAGCGGAAAAGTGCGTCCGCTCCTACAGCGTCGCACTTGCCGCGGCATCATCCCAGAAACGCGTGCCCGCGATTCTCTGATCAGGCGCCCGCCTCGATCGGACGACGCGGATCCTCCGGCGGAAGCTCACGCTGCTTCTGACGCTCCTGCAACTGCTGCGTCTGCTCCGTCGTCACGGGCTGGGGCTGATTCGGCGGCCGAGTCAGCGAATCGAACGCGCCAAACTGCCACGCAATCAGCAGCCCCGCGACGACAAGGCACGCGCTCGCCAGCAAGACCTTCTTCTTCTGAGCGTCCATCGACCCACCGCCCGAACCGCCCCCGGAACCACCTTTGCCCTTCGGCTCGTTGATGTCCAGGCCGTCCGCGAGAGATTTACGCGCCATGCGCTTGCTCCATTGAACCCGCACCACCCAAACCAATCATACCGGGATCAACCAACGTCCCGCTTCTGGAACAGGATCACCGCCAACGCGAGGTACCCGATGATCTGCGCCAGCGCGTACACCGCCGCATACCCCACATAGTCCAATGGCACGATGTGGTTCTGCGTCACCGCGTCCAGAAGCCAGAAATACTGCATGTTCGGCAATGCACCCCACGCCACCATAGCCCCCCAGTTCACGCGGGTTTGGGTCGTGAAGATGTAGTCCTTCTCGCGCGGAGGGCGACGGATGTCCAAAGGCTCGCCGCCAACGTGCAGCAGCGTCACGCGCGCCCCCTCGGCCGATCGCACCACCAGCGCCGGAGAAACACCCGGCCCGACCACCTGCTCGGCGACCGACAAATCCCCCTGATACTGGGTAAATCTCGGCACGGCCGAGTCAAAGCCGTCGCTGTTGATCCCGTACCAGATCGAGTCACCCGGTTGAAGTGGACGGTCAGGAGGCTGGCGAAGCTGCACGAGATAGGTTTCGCCCGGACGGGCAAAGTCAGCGCCGTTCGGAGATCCCGGCTCGGCGGAGACGACCTGCCCGATTGGGGTGTTCTTGAAGACGTGGCGGCCGATAAAGTAGTTGTTGACGAGGGAAGCCAGGAAGGCCCCGATGCACACAAAGATGGTCATGACCTGCCCGAGCCGGGCGGACGCCGCGATCGCGATGGACGTCAGCACCAGCGTGCCGGTCGCCAGCGCAACGGAGGCGATGATGATCTGCGGCTTGAAGTCGTGGAAGACGTCCTGAACCTCCCACTTCTTGTTGACCAGAAGGACCGCGATATAGGCAACCACAAGCAGCGGGGTCAGCGTGACGGTGGCGACCTGGGGAAAGCTCCAGCCATAAAAGAAGTTGGTCCATCCGGCGAACAGCAAGGCGAGCACAACAGCGGTGAACCCGAACACCAGAACAGGCTGGTCGAGAGAGTCAGCGGCCGTGCTCATGACGCCATGACGGATGGCCATGAGAAGAAAGCAGAGCATGGCGACGACGGCGATGAGGATCGCTCCGGTGACGCCGAGGTACTTGCCGAGAACGACGACCGGCCTTGGGACGGGCTTGCTGACCACGGTCAGGGCGGTTTTGTTCTCGATTTCGCGTGAGAGGGCGGCGGTAGCGACGAAGGCGGCAAGGACGGTGGCGAGGCCGAAGACCGTTCCCAACCCGATATCGAGCAAGAGTTTGTTGTCGGCCTCGACTTCACCGACCTCGTCGAGCCCCATGGTGAAACCGGTGTTCCAGGTATTGAAAACCTGGAGGGCTCCGGCGCCGAGGATCATGAGGAGCATGACCGGCTGACGGAGACTCTCCACGAAGGTATTTCGCGCGATCGCGGTGGTTTGCGTGATCATTGTGTGTGAACGCCCAACACCAACCAGCCTCAGAACGAAGGGTCCCAAGCATACGCGAGCGGGAGGGTGTGCCGTTCGACCCGGCGGAGGGAGCTCAGGCAAAATTTGTGGGGTCGGCGTTTTCGAACCGCGGGTCACCGCGGGCGTATGGTGATGTCCGGGGATGTCGGTGCGCTCGGAGCGGGCCGAACACCGGGGCGGTGCGCCGTTCAGGCGAGGCCGCGGAGGAGCGGGAGAACCTCTGAGAGGGTCAGCGGTGACCCTCGGCGGAACGCACCGGGTGGACAGCCCGGGGCGGGAGGCCCACAATACGCACCTCCTGAAGGTGGGCTAAAGGCCCGCCCGCCGGAGAGGCACGCCGGTTCTGTGCCGGTGAAGAGCAAGTGCCTCTCCTGCGAGAAGGGTGGTTCGAGGAGGTCGGATCAGGAGTCTGGGTGGGACTGGGCTTTGGGTTGGAACCTGTTGGACGGGGCGTGGCGGGTGTGGTTCGAGCGGGAGCACCGATGCGAGCGGACTATTTGAACTATCAGCGGGCGACGACGCAGTGCCTGATCGGCGCGGCCGTGCAGGGGGTCCTGGGACTGGCCTTCCTTGTGTACGGGATCCGCGCGGGCGACCATGCGATGTTGACCGCGGGCGTGCTCGTCAGCCTGGGACTGATCGTCTGGATCTCGCTTGCAATTCTGTTTGACCAGCACCGCCGGGAACGGATCGAGGCGATCGAGCAGGAGGCACTGACGGCCAATCAGGGCGCGTCGGTGTTCGAGGAGACGCAGGACTTCCGGGTCGCGGCCAAGCGTCTGGCGTTCGTCGAGAAGTTCTTTATCCCCTCGGTCAGCATCCTGCTGGGCGTTCTGCTGGTGTCGTTCGGCCTCTGGCGGTTCTTCCAAGGGCAGAAGCTGCTGGACCCCAGCGCGTTCAACGCCCCGACGGACCGCGGCTGGGCCCTTTCCGTTTCGATCGGCGCCGCGTTCGTGGGCTTCCTGTTTGCTCGGTACATCGCGGCGATGGCGAAGCAGGGGATCTGGGCCCCGCTCCGCGCGGGCGCGGCACAGGCGGTGCTCGCTTCGCTGGTTGGCTTGTGCGTGGCCGTCGGGCAGTTCGTGGACGTCTACGGGACGGACGCTTTCCTGCGGTACCTCCAGGTGGTCTTCCCGATCGCGGGCGTCGTGCTGGGCGTCGAGGTCTTCCTCAACTTCCTGCTCGATCTGTACCGCCCTCGTCGGGCGGGCGAGATTCGCCCGGCCCCGTTCGACAGCAAGCTCCTGAGCTTCGTGGCCGCGCCGGACCGGATCGCCCAGTCCGTCGGGGAGCTGGTGAACTACCAGCTCGGGTACGACGTCAGCTCGACGTGGCTCTATCGGCTGTTGAGCCGGTCGCTGGGCACGCTGGCGTTGTCGGCGTTGCTGGTGATGTGGGCGCTGTCGGCGCTAACGGTGGTGCAGCCCCACCAGCGCGGGCTTGTGCTGCGGTTTGGCGATCTCGCTCGCGAGATCGGCCCGGGGCTTCACGTCAAGTGGCCTTGGCCGATCGAGACGGTGGAGATTCCGTCGTACGGCGAACGGGACGCACGCGGCGTGGTCACCGATTTCGGTCGGACCACCACCACGGTGCGCACGCTCGAACTGGCAACGCCGTCGGCCGCGACCGACCGGGACACGGCGGTGCTGTGGACGCACGACTATGCGTTGGGCGAGGTGTACTACTTTGTGCGCCCGTCGACGATCGATGACAAGTCTTCGGCGAAGGATCGTGATTCGGCGTGGCTGAACGATCTGTCGCTCATCGCGGTTGAGGCGCCGCTCCGCTACGCGATTCGCGATGTCCGCAAGTTTGATCTGCTCGGGCATCCGACGCAGCGGGAGAACATTCTGCGGGGTGCGGCTCGACGGGCTGTGGTCCGCGTGCTGAAGAACTACGGGATCGACGACCTGCTGGGACCGCGGCGGCTTGAGGCCCAGGCTTTGATCCACAGCTCGATCCAGAAGGCGTTTGACGAGCTCAACCCCGGCCCGGACGGCACACCGAGGGGCTCAGGGGTCGAGGTGCTGTCGGTGGGCCTGATCGGCGTCCACCCGCACAAGTCTGTCGCGCCGAACTTTGAGAAGGTGGTGCAGGCGCAGCAGGGGGCCGAGGGCCTGATCGATTCGGCCAGGGCGGAAGCCACCCGCCGGCTGATCTTCGCGGCGGGGGATCAGGCGCTGGCCCGCGAGCTGGTCGAAGCGATCGATGCTCGCGAGGATCTGCCCTCGGGTTCGCCTGAGGCGGCGCAGGCCTCGGAGAAGATCCGCGACCTTCTGAGCCGGTGCGACGGGCGAGTGGCGACGATGCTGGCGGAGGCTCGTGGGCAGCGCTGGACGAAGCACATGGGCGAGCGGGCGCGTGCCATGCAGTACGCCGGGCTGATCAAGTCGTTCGAGTCGAACCCGACGCTCTTCCGTGCGAGGATGTACATGGATGCGTTGCGGGACGCGATGTTTGAAAGCCGAGTGGTGATCACGGACGACACGGTCCGCCTGATGCAGGTGGACGTGAATCTCGAAGACAAGGACATGGGTACGGACATTTTCCAGGCTCCGCCTTCGGAAGGTTCCAACTAACGAGTTCGCCGGGGCCGACCCGAACGGGAAGCCTCGGAAGGAGATCGGATCATGCGTCAGATCGGATTGTTTGCGGTCGGTGGGGTTGTGGTGCTCACGCTGCTGGCGTACACGACGACGTACCAGGTTCGCTTCACGGACGCGGCGGTGCTGACGCGGTTCGGTCGCGCCGACCAGGGATCGGTGAAGACCGAGCCCGGGCTGAAGTTCAAGTGGCCTTATCCGGTGGAGAGCGTGACGACGTACGACACGAGGCCGCGGATCAGCGAGGTGAAGCTCGAGACGCAGCAGACAAAGGACAGCAGGCAGATCGTGGTCGAGAGCTACTGCGTGTGGCGCGTGTCGGATCCGCTGAAGTTCTTCCAGCGGTTCAGCCGCGACGGGTCGCGCGCGACGGACCACTTCCGGACGGCGGACGAGACGGTCAAGAGCAACCTGCGCAGCGCGATGGGCGCGGTGAGCCAGTTCGAGATGTCGCGCCTCTTCGGGCCCGACCCGAGCATCGACGGGCTTGGAGAGCTTGAGTCGGCGGTGCTGTCGAGCCTCAAGTCCAAGGGCGAGCAGGATTCGCTGGCGACGTGGGGGATCGAGGTGATGGACGTTGGGATCAGCCAGGTGGTGCTGCCCCAGGAAACGACCACGAAGGTCTTCGAGCGGATGGCGCAGCAGCGTGACAAGCTCGCGAGCGAGATCACCTCGAAGGCGCAGGCCGAGGCGGAGGGGATCCGAAGCCGGGCCGAGCAGGACGCGAAGCGGATCGAGGCGTTTACGCTGCAGTTGGCGGCGGAGATCCGGCAGAAGGGTGACGAGGAGGCCAGGCAGTATTACGACATGATGCAGGGCAACCCGGAGCTCGCGGTGCTGCTGGTCGAGACGCAGATGCTGCGTGAGGCGTACGGGCGTCGCGGGACGACGCTGGTGCTGCCTTGGAATCTGCCGGGGCTTCGGCTGCTGAAGCCCGATGCGCACCGGTCGGTGCTTCGGGACGGAAAGATCGTGCCGCCGGACGCGCCGATCGCGATGCCGGCGAAGTCGGAGGAGCAGCGATGAGCACGTTCCCTGGGAAGCCCGGATCGGCGGAGCGCCGGCGGCCGAACGCCGTGTCGTTGCAGGGCTCGGGCGCGGGTCTGGGCGACCAGGCCGAGTTGCTCGATCCGGCGAACCAGTCACTGGCGGATGCGCTGCGGATCACGCTCCGCCTGGTGTACCTCGGCGTGGTGGTGCTCTTTGCGCTGTTCCTGATGAGCGGCTCGCAGTCCGTGCAGGAATCGGAGCGTGGCATCCGCCTGATGTTTGGAGCCAAGATCTCCGACGACGTTCAGCCGGGGCTGAGCTGGAACGCTCCGTACCCGATCGGTGAACTGGTGAAGGTTCACATCGGGCAGAAGGAACTGAAGCTCCAGGAAGCGTTCTGGGTCGCGGTGAGCAATAAGTCGGACCTGACCAAGCCCATCGATCAGCTTCCGAAGCTGCCGAACCTGACGCCCGGACAGGGCGGATCGAACCTGACGTCGGACGGGAACATCGCGCACACGCAGTGGACGGTGCTGTACGCTCGCGAGAACCCCTCGGTGTGGGCTCGGAACGTGCTGACGGAGTCGGAAGAGACGCTGGTGCGTGCCGCGGTGAAGCGCGGCGTGGTGCAGGCGTGCGCGAAGGTCTCGATCGAGGATTTGCTCAAGCAGTCGCAGGGGCAGGACGGGTCGGTGGCGACGCGGGCCCGGCTGATCGCCCAGGCGCAGCTCGATCGGTTGAACACGGGGATCCGCATCCAGCAGTTGCTGCTCGAGAACGCGATGCCCCCGCTGTTCGTGCGAGAGAAGTTCAACGGCGTGCAGAGCGCTGTGTCGGAGGCCGCCAAGACTCGCGAAGAGGCGAGAAAGGGCGCGCAGCAGATCCTCAACGCGAAGGCGGGCGAGGCGTCGCCTTACATCATCAGGCTGATCGACGACTACGAAAAGGCGGTCGAGGGGCGCGCGGGATATGACAAGAACGCGATCCTCGCGTCGATCAACAAGCTGCTGGTGGGCGAGGAAACGACGGTGGACGGCGTGTCGGTGGTGGGCGTGACGTCGGGCGCCGTGTCCCAGACGATCGCCGAGGCCCGCCAGTATCGCTCGGAAGTGGCGAGCAGGCGGCGGGCAGAGGCCACTCAGTACGCGGCGAAGCTCGGGCAGTTCAAGACGAACCCGGAGGTCGCGGTGGCGGGCGAGATCGCCGACGCGTCGCGGGCATTCCTCGGGCGTCCGGAAGTGCAGCTGATGGCCCTGCCGCAGGGGTCGGACGTGATCCGTCTGATTCTCAACCGCGACCCCGAGATTCTGAAGGGGCTGCGAGCTGCGGCGGCGGCGGAACAGGGCAAGAAGGCGTCGGAGGCTCGCATGCGTGCCCTGCACGAAGAACGCTTTAAGCCCAAGGAAGGCTCGGCGATGCAGCAGTAAGCACGAGTCGGCTCGTCGAAGGACACCACGGAACCGTTCACACCGCCCGGACACACGCAAGGAATCGCCCATGGTCAGCGAGGTCACTCCATCCCAACGCGTGGTCGTCTGCCAGCAGGTCACACGGATCTTCCGTGATTTCTGGATGAGGCCCAGGGCACGCGCGGTCGAGAACCTGACGTTCGAGATCAACCGCGGCGAGGTTTTCGGGCTTCTCGGGCCGAACGGCTCGGGCAAGAGCACGACGATCAAGATGATCCTGGGCCTGCTTCGTCCGACGCGCGGGCGGATTGCGCTGTTCGGCAAGCAGCCGACGGATGTCGCGGTGAAGAAGCGGATCGGATACCTGCCCGAAGAGTCGTACCTCTATCCCTTCCTCAACGCACGCGAGACGCTCGACTACTACGGGAAGCTGTTCAACCTCGATCCCAAGACTCGTGCGCGGCGAACGGACGAACTCCTCGACATGGTGGGGCTCGCCGGGGCGCAGCACCGCCCGGTGCGCGAGTACTCCAAGGGCATGCAGCGACGCATCGGCCTCGCGCAGGCGCTGATCAACGACCCCGAATTCCTGATTCTCGACGAGCCGACCACCGGTCTTGATCCCATCGGCACGCGGCAGGTCAAGGACCTGATCATCGAGCTCGGTCGGCGTGGCAAGACCATCCTGCTTTCGTCGCACCTCCTGGCGGACGTCGAAGACTGCGTCAGCCGCATGATCATCCTCTACGGCGGGCAGAAGCGTGAAGAAGGCACGTGCGAAACGCTGCTCGAGCGTCGCGAGCGGGTCACGATCGAGTCCGAGCCGCTGGACGACGCGCTGATCGCGGAGATCGACAAGCTGATCCGCGAGCGAACCAACGGCACGCGATCGATCCTGAGCGTCGCGAAACCTCGCCAGAAGCTCGAAGAACTCTTCCTGGCGATCGTCGAGCGTGCCCGCGCCCAGCAGGTGTCCACCTCTGGCGCGACGGCGGGTGGCGAGACCGCCGCGTTCCTCCGCGGAGATCAGGGTGCGGCGTTGATCGATCAGCTCGTGCGCGCGTCGCAGGCCGACCCGACGCCGCAGACTCCGGTGGTGGCGGCACAGGCGCCGCCCGCGCCGACCGGCCCGGACGCTTCGGTGATCGACACGCTGGTCAAGCCCGAGGCACCGGCCGCCCCGAAGGCACAGGCCGCTCCCTCGGCGCCGGCGTCGAAGCCCGATGTTGATTCGTCGGTGATCGACTCCCTGCTGACGCCGCCGGGCGGCCAGCCGGGCAGCGCCCGCAAGGACGGGAGCACGACGTGATCTCGGCCACTTTCCTCACCCGGTGCGACATTGTCCAGAAGTCGCGGCTGTACAAGCTCATCGCGAGCGCGATCCTCATCGTCGCGGCGGTCGCGGGGTACTTCACGTACTGGGCACTGACCAAGGACTCGATTGACACCTCGACGCCCTGGCGTCTCGAGATGAACCCGGACCTGAAGGCCGACGGCACGCCGAACGCCCCGACACAGGAAGACCTGTCCAACGCCCGCAGTGAGCTGGAACGGTTCAATCGTTCGCTCGATCGGATCATGTCCGGCCGTGCTGACTACACCAGCGTTGCGGTCGCGATCGGGTCCGCCCTGCTGCTGTCACTGGCGGCGATCTGGCTCGGCATCTCGCTGAGCCTGCTGATGCTGCTGCTGGGCGCCGGACTGGTTTCGGCGCCACTCGCGGCGTTTGAGTCGACCCGCGACTGGTCGCGGCTCATCGTCGCGCTGGCCGTGCTGGGCTCGTCGTTCACGGTGCTGATGCGGCTGCTGAATCTCGCGCTGTCGTCGCCCGGACCTGTCATGGCGATTGCCCGAAACGTTCTGGCGGAGGCCACTCGCCTTCGCCTGAGCGTGATGTTCATCGTGCTGATCCTGTTCGCACTCGCCACGCTGCCCTTCCTGCTCGATGCGGAGCGCCCCCTGCGGTACCGCGTGCAGATGGTCCTCCAGTACGGCACGGGCGGCATCTTCTGGGGCGTGGCACTCCTCGTCGTGCTCTTCTCCGTCGCCTCGGTCGCCACCGAACAACGCGGACGCGTCATCTGGCAGACGATGACCAAGCCCGTGGCCGCGTGGCAGTACATTCTGGGGAAGTGGATCGGCGTGGTCTCGCTCGCGGCTGCTCTGCTGGCGGTTTCTGGTGCCGGTGTCTTCCTGTTTGTCGAATACCTCCGTTCCCAACCCGCTCAGGGCGAAGTCGGCCCGTTCAAAACATCCGACGGCTCGATCTCTCCCGACCGCCAGTGGCTCGAGACGCAGATCCTGGCGTCGCGAGTGCTGATCCCCAACACGCCGCAGGATCTGCGTGTCAACGACCCCGCACGCTTCGCGCAGGCGGTCGAGTCGTACATGAGGGATCTGGCCGCGGCCAACTCGGCGTTTAACCCGAACGATCCCGCGACTCGCATGGAAGTCGAGGAGTCGCTGGCCAAGGCGCTCGAACAGCAGTACCGCACGCTCGATTCCGCCCCGGGAATGACCGAGTACGTCTTCGAAGGGCTTGGTCCGGCACGCGACGCGGATCTGCCCATCATCTTCCGGTACCGTCTCGACGTCGGCAGCAACCGCCCGGATCTCACGTACAAGTTCACGCTTCTGATCCAGAACTACGGCATGCGCGTGGTCGAGGTCCCACCGGGACAGTACATGACCCTGGCGTTGCCCTCTTTGGTGGTCGACCCCGAGGGGAAGGTCCGCATCCGGTTTGCCAACGCCTTTCCGGCGGACGACGGCCAGTACATGATCAACGCCGAGGCCGCGAGCTTCCCCAAGGACGGACTGTCGATGTCGTTCTCGCTGGGGAGCTGGAGGCTGAACTTCGCGCGCGTGATCTTCGTGCTGTGGATCAAGCTCGCGTTCCTGGCGATGGTGGGGATCTTCGCGGCGACGTTCCTGTCGTTCGCGGTCGCGAGCATGACCGCGCTGGGCGTCTTCGCTGCCGCGGAGAGCGCCGTCTTCATCCGCAACGCGCTGGAGGTGTTCTCCGAGTATGACCCCTCGAAAACGGAGAACGTGGTCGTTCTGTGGCGATGGGTCGTTGTCACCATCGCCCGATCGGTCTCGTCGATCTTCCAGGTCTATGCCGAGCTTGAGCCGACGGAGAAGCTGGTCGAAGGGCTTCACCTGGCGTGGGGGTCGGTGACGATGGGCTCGGCGGCGATCGCCCTGGCAACTGTCATCACCTTCGTGCTCGCGTCGGAGATCTTCCGCCGGCGGGAGTTGGCGATGTACTCGGGCAGCTAAGGAACCAACCGCATGCAAGGCGACACCAAGGTCCAACTCCTCGCCGCGGGCGTTCTTGCCGCCTCCGTTTCGTCGAGCATTTTCCTCAGCACAAGGCTCGCGGCGGAAGCCTCTCGCGCCGAGCTGGTGTACACGACCCGCGCTGTTGAGGGGCAACCCCCGCAGGTCGCGGCCGGGATCGCGATGGGAGCCTTCAGGGGGATCTTCGTCAACTTCCTGTGGATGCGGGCCAACGAGCTCAAGGAAGCCGGTCGCTACCACGAGTCGGTCGAGCTGGCCAAGGCGATCACGACGCTTCAGCCGCGATTCCCGCGGGCGTGGGTCTTCCATGCGTGGAACCTGGCGTACAACATCTCGGTGACCACACAGACCCCGCGGGAGCGGTGGCAGTGGGTTCGAGACGGGATCAACATTCTCCGGATTCAGGGCGTCAACTCGAACCCCAACGAGCTTCTGATCTACAAGGAACTCGGCTGGTTCTTCCTGCACAAGGTTCAGGGGATCACCGACGACGCGAACATCTACTACAAGAAGATGCACGCGAAGGAGTGGCAGGCGATTCTCGGGGCCCCGCCCGGCTACGACCCGACGATCCGAGACCGCGCCGCCGCGTCGAAGCGGTTTGCCGACTGGCTCAGGCCTGTCGCGGAAGCGCCGGGCACAATGGACGCGTTGATCGCGGGCCCGGAAGGTGAAGCGATCGCGGCACTGGTGGCCGAGCTGCGTGCTCTTCGCGGAAACGAGGAACCCTTCGGGTACGAGTTCCTCCGCAACGCCGAGATCGATCTGGCGGTGCGTCGCTCGGCCAGGCGTGCGACGATCGAGAAGCAGTTCCGCCCGCGGGACCTGCAGTTCCGGGCGATCGTGGACAACCCGGCATACGCCGCCGCGTGGCCCAGGCTGCTGGCCTTCGCCCGCGCCAAGGTGCTCCGCGAGCAGTACAACATGGATCCGGCGATCATGGTCCGCTTCACCGAGAAGTACGGCCCGATCGACTGGCGGAACCCCGCCGCCCACGGACTCTACTGGTCCGCGGTCGGTGTCGAACGAGCCTTCCCCCGGGCCGAGGGGGACGATTCGAACATGAAGAACTACGACTTCCTCAATACGGACCGCGTGGTCGTGCAGTCGCTGCAGGAGTTGTACCGTACGGGAACCATCTACCTCGACTACCTCAGCATGGAGTTCTTCGAGGACGGGTACTACCTGGCGACGGTCGAGCCTTCGTTTGTCGATACGTACGGGGAAGTGGCCGAGGAAGTCCGCCAGCGGAGCAAGTTTGATCAGCGCTGGGCTCGCGGCTTCTCGTTCTACTCGGCGGGCCTTGAGAACTTCTTGCGCGACGCGATTCGCTACTTCTACCGGCGCGGGCAGCGAGACCTGGCCGAGAAGTACCGCCAGCGCCTGCTGACGGCGGACTGGCAGAACCTCAACGACCCCGACCGCAACACCGCGCAAGACCTCGCGATGCCGCTGGACGACTGGGTGCGCAAGGAGCTGGTCGATCGACAGACAAGCCCGAGCGTGGCGATCTCCGAGATCGGAGCGGCGGTCGAGGGGGCGGTCATGGCGCTTCGCAACGGCGACGGCGAGCTGTTCGATCGCCAGGTGCGCTACGCCAAGGACTTCTTCGATTACTTCCGGCGCGAGCAGGTTCGCTTCACGTCCGTCAACCCCAACGACGCCCGCATGAACATTCTGGGCGATGACTTTAATCTGCTGGTGGGAAGCCGTTTCGCGCTCATGATCCAGAATCTGCCCCTCGAAGATGCCCGGGCGGCGTACGTGACGGCACCCGTCGGGCTGCGCCAGTACGCCTTCGACATCCTCAGCGAGCTCTACAAGCAGGAACTGACCGAGGGCACGACGGACGGCGGCGAGTCGTTCGCACAGGTCTTCCCCGAGCCGCCGGGCATGCCCGAGTTCCGCCGACGGATGGACGCCCTGCGTGAGGCCCAGGAAGGCCGCCCGAAGCCCGCCCTCGAACTGAAGTAGCGTCGTGCCCGCTTCGGGTAGACTGTGACGATGGGTGTTACTCCGATCGTCGCGCTCTGGGCCGTGATGGCCTGCACGCAGCCTCAGCCGGACGGGACCCCTCCCGCTACTGCACCCGTGACACCACCTGCATCGCAGCCCGCCGAGAAGCCGGCAGGCACCCCCGCGGCAGCCACGGCGTTGCCGACACGCGACGAGGTGCTGTCTCGCGGGTGCGAGGTGCTCCTTCGGCTGCAACAGGAGACGCCCGGCGAGTGGGCGTACGAGGGCGTTTATCGGGTCCGCGGCCAGATCCCCATCGGCTATCGAATCGGCGGAACCGCGATCGTGATCGAGGCGTTGTGCAGGGCTCCGGGCTACGACGCGGACCCCGCGCGACAGGCGGCGGTGCGTGCTGGCGTGTCGCTGCTGATCGAACAACGGACACACCCGCTGATGTCTCACGCGGACTACGACGGGGGCTACGACGTGCGATCGTGGGCGTACATCTACTCCTTGCAGACGCTGAGCGTGCTGGATCGTGCCGGTCAGTTGCCGGGCGATCTGGCGGCGGCGGCGCGCGAGGCCCGCGCGTGGTACCTGCAGGCGTTGATCGCGACGGAGATTCCCAAGGCCGGCGGGTGGAACTACGCGCGACCTGCGGGCCGCGCGACGGTCGCGCCCCCTTCGCCGTTCATGACCGCGGTGGCGGTTGACGCGTTGCTCGAAGCCCGGGCGGCTGGTGAAACGGTGGACGAAGCGGTGATCCAACGGGCTTTGGACGTGCTCGATCGGTCGCACGGCCCGGCCGGGAACGTGGTCTACGCGGTGGCGGAGGGGCGTGGCTCTTCGCCTTCGGACCGCACGCCGGGCGCGGTCGGGCGGATGTGCGCGGTCGAGTCGGCCCTGCTGCGTGCGGGCCGGGGGAGCGTGCGAGATGCCCGCGGAGCGGTCGATGCCTTTCTGGTGCACTGGAAGTGGCTCGACGACCGCCGGGCCAAGCCGGGCACGCACACGGGCCCGTACGCGGTGGCGCCGTACTACTTCATGTTCGCGCACCACGCCGCCGCCCGGGCGATCGAGCTGCTGCCGCAGGGCGAGCGGGAGGAATATCGGCGACGCCTGGCGGAGCGCCTGATGAGCGTTCGCGCGGAGGATGGGTCGTGGAACGATCGCGTGTTCCCGCGGTCGGCGGCGTATGGCACGGCGATCGCGATGCTGTGCCTGACGCAGTCGTCCGCGAGCACGCTACCGGCTCAGCCGGTGCCGCCCGGGCGCTGATGCTTGCGGGCAAGATCGAGAAACTCGACGCCGCGGCGGAGGTGTGGAATCACGATCGACCCCCCGACCATGAGGGCGACGTCGAAGGATTCCCAGAGTTCCTCGTCAGTGCAGCCGACCTGCACGCACTGATCGATGTGGTAGGCGATGCAGTCGTCGCAGCGGAGGACCATGCTGGCGACCAGGCCCAGGAGTTCCTTGGTCTTGGCGGGCAGTGCGCCGGGTTCGTAGGTCTTGCCGTCGAGCGAGAAGAATCGTTTGGTGACCAGGGTTCCGCCCGGCGGGGCGGAGGCTTCGGTGGTGCCGCCCGCGTGCCCACCCCGGCAGGAGGTGGCCGCCCGCTCGGCCTCGTCGCCCAGGATGCGCGCGTTCATGCGCGCGCGGTAGGACCGGAACGCCTCGTATCGATCCATCATGCACCTCGCTTCATGACCCCGGCGCGTCGAACAGCGTGACGCCCGTGTTCTCGACCACCCACCGCACCGTGGTATCGAAGAGCGCGTCGAGGTCGGCGATGGTCGGGCGCCATTGCGGGCCCCGGTTGCCCCGCCAACGACCTACGAGTTCCTCGGTGATCGCCCGACGCCGGGCCTTGTCCAAGACGTCGCCCCGCCGCACCATGGCGTGCGCGACGGTCAGTTCGACCCAGCGGACTGCCGCCTGCTCGTGCGCGGGATGTGCGACTCTCGACTTCTCCACGGTTGATCCTATCCATCGAGCCCTTCAACCCCGGACGAACACGACTGCTGCCCATACTCCCTCAGGGCCGGATCGCTGGTGGTGCGCCCATTCCCGGTCCAAGCACGACGGCATTGAGGAAAATCCTCGAAGTTCCTCTGGAAACCCCACGGAAGAGGGGATTTCCAGAGAACAGAATGAGCTGGCCGTCACCCACTCGTTCGCGTGTGCAGTAGGCGGCGTGGGCGAGGCGGTCGGCGGCTTCGGGCCAAAGGAGGCCGGACATGCGGAGGCGGAGTTCCTGCCCGGGGGGAGCGAAACGCCAGCCTGTGCGCGCGGGCTTCTTGTCGTCGTCCTTGCCCTTGTCCTTGTCCTTGGTCTCAGTCTCGTCCGCGGCGTTGGCGGGCTTGGGTTGGGCTGGCGGCGGTGTCGGGGCCGGAGAGAAGGCCCCGAGGCGTACGACGGCGAGGCCGGGCTTGGCGGGCATGAGCACCGGGTCATCGCCGAAGAGGACTGGGAGGGGGGTAGCGGCGTCGAGGGGGGCGGTGAGCCACTGACGGTCGTCGGCCCGGGCGGCGAGGAGTGCCCCTTGCGGCATGAAGAGGGCCCGCCATTGATCGCGTCGGGCGGCGTCTTCGTCGGAGATCTTCTCGGGATCGGGCAGGAGCCAGGGATAGTCGAGGGCGTCGGGGGGAGTGTGAGACCAGACGGAGTCGGGATTGACGGTGGCGTTCTGGCCGAGATAGTCGCGGATGATCGCGGCGCGAGCGGGCTCGGGGTCGGCGAGGGTGGCGTCGAGCGTTCGAACGGATGGGGAGAGCCCGTCGGAGTCGCGGGCGAGGGCCGCGGCGGAGGAACCGAGGGCGATGAGCGTGCCGCCGGCCTGGGTCCAGGCTCGCAGGTCGGGGAGCGAAGAAGTCCATTGGCGGGGGCGGCCGTCGGGGGGGGTGAGGGCGGTGTACCGCCTGAGATCGGCCCCCGGCGGGGCGGGGGGGGCGGGGGAGGAGGGGGGGCGGGGGGG
>DDSG01000017.1:0-216 GCA_002343325.1 Phycisphaerales bacterium UBA2396
CGCGCCCTCCCGCCTCGTGCGGGCCGAGTTCGCCGAGCGGGTGCTCCGCAGGCCCGACGCGCGACGCGTGCTCGAACGCCGGTGCAGAGGCCGCCGCTGGCCGACATGGAGCACCTCGGACCTCGCGGTCCTTGGCGCCACCATCGCCCGGCGGACCACCACACGCCGCATCGCGTATGTCGCCGGCCGCTGAACACACGGAGAGGGGGAAACATG
>DDSG01000017.1:430-707 GCA_002343325.1 Phycisphaerales bacterium UBA2396
AACACACGGAGAGGGGGAAACATGGGTCGTGGGGGAAACATGGACGAACGTCCGAAAGACGCCGCATCGCTGCGCGAGTGGATCAGGACCTGGCTCGATGTCGATCTGCCCACCAGGGCGGTCATCGAAGGGCACAGCTCGCCCTTTGAATACGTCGAGTGGTCGTTCTTCGAGGATCATCGCTTCGCGGGCGAGCGCGGCTGCCGCCGACCGGGCGTGGCCAGGCCCGCGGACGCCGTAGTCTGGGCGAACCGTGGCGGGGGCAAGACCTTTCTCG
>DDSG01000017.1:950-20356 GCA_002343325.1 Phycisphaerales bacterium UBA2396
CTGGCGACGGTTCTTGATCTGGTCTTCAAGCCCGGGATCGACGTCCGCGTGCTGGCAGGGAGCCTGGAACAGGCCCAGCGGATGTACGCCCACTTGCGCCGATTCCTCGAACGCGAGGAGCTCCGCGAGCTCATCGAAGACCGCGCGACCGAGAAGAAACTCCGGCTGACCAACGGCTCGTGCGTCGAATTGCTCGCCCAGTCCCAATCGAGCGTGCGCGGCACGCGCGTGCAGCGGCTGCGCTGCGACGAGGTCGAGCTCTTCGAGCCCGAAGTCTGGGAGGCCGCCCAGCTCACGACACGCTCGAAGCAGTGCGGCGAGACGTGGGTGCGGGGCTCGATCGAATGCCTCAGCACCATGCACATCCCCCACGGGCTGATGCACCGGCTGATCGCCGAGACGCAGGAGGGCAAACGCCGGCTCTTCCGCTGGGGCGTGGTCGACGTGCTCGAGCGATGCAAGGACGAAGAGCACCGGTGCGAGGAATCGGGCGTTCGCTGCCCGCTCTGGGAGGAATGCGGCGGGCGTGCCAAGGGCGAGGCCTCGGGAGGCGGTTCGGGCGAGCGCCGGTACGGGCACGTGACCATCGACGACGCGATAGGAATGAAGAAGCGCGTGGCGGAATCGACATGGGCGTCGGAGATGCTGTGCCTCAGGCCCCGCCGCGACGACGCGGTGCTTCCGGAGTTCAACGCGTCCAGGCACGTGGTGGAGCGACTGCCCTGGGATGGGCCTCCGGCGGAATGGCCCGTGTCGGCGTGGGTCGGCGGGATGGACTTCGGGTACCGGGCCCCGGCGGCGGTGCTGTGGGGCGTGGTCGACGCGGAGGGTCGGCTGTGGATCGTCGACGAACGGGTGAAGAGCCACGTCACGGTCGCGGAGCACGCCCGCGCGATCCACGCGTCCTCGTGGCCTGTGCCGGCGTGGATCGCGGCCGATCCCGCGGGCAACGGGCGCAACGAACAGACCGGGATCTCCTCGGTCGCCGTGCTCAGGCAGTCGAAGCTGACGGTGCGGACGCTGCGGCTGCCCACAGCCCGCGGGCTCGAGCTGTTGCGAGCCCGACTGAGCCCGGCATCGGGCGCGCCGCGACTCTTGGTGCACGCCCGGTGCAGGGTGCTGATCGAGTCGCTCGAGCGGTATCACTACCCAGAGGGGAGGCCCGAAAGCATGGAGCCCGTGAAGGACGGACCCGACCACGCGGTGGACGCGCTGCGGTACCTCGTGCAGAACCTCGATGGGCCGCGCGGGACGCGCGTGTCCAAGTACGCGTAGCGGTCAGCGCGGGGCGAGCAGTGGAACCGCGACCATGACCAGGAGCATCGTGAGCAGGCCCAGGGCGGCGATCGCCAGGGTGACCTGCAGCGTCATGCGGACCACCTCACGCCAGTACAGGGCGGGCGTGAACTCGGTGAGACGAACGCCCTTGTACGCCATCGCAAGGAAGAACGAGAGCGGGAGCAGGAATGCGTACCAGAAGACCTCGATATTGGGGAGCGGATCAAGAAAGGGCCGCCAGGCGAGGAGGAGGTTCATGCGTTGCTCCCGCGGCGGCGCGTGGGGAACGCGGCGTCGATGATGACGATGAGATTGACCATGCCTGCGATGGCGGTGAAGAGGGTGCCGAGCTCGCTGGGCTTGCCGATGGCCTTGACGACGGTCTGGCCCGGGCCCGGCGGCGGGGTGACCCGGATCGGGGAGTTCGGGTGGACCTGAACCTTGTAGTGGTTCTGGTGAACGTAGTCGATGCCAAAGGCGAGCGGGCCGGTGAGCCCTTGAGCGACGAACCACCAGAAGTTCTCTCGGCGGTCGACGATGTCGATGCCGCCGATGAGGAGGCCGCCGAAAAAGAGCCCGAGAACGCCGGCGGAGATATGGAGCCCACGCATGGTCTGCCCGGCGGCGATATGGCCGGCGCCGGGGAAAGCAATGGCGGCGAGCCCGGAGACGGGGTCGAAGGAGGTGGAGGCGGTGGTGTGGTGTTGTGTCATGGAGTTGGGATTGACAATCGGCGAGAGGACAGTAATGTACGCCGATTTTTCGTTGGAGCTTGTCCGGGTGGCGGGGTGGCACGGTGGGCGCGACGGGGGTACGGTTGGGCGCATGGGGGAGCGGGCCGGCGGGACGTGACGCCGGGGCGGCCGTGCGAGCGGGGGAATGGGGCGGGTGTTCCGGGGCGTTCGGTGGACGGCCCGGGGGACAAGACAGTCGAGACACGAGCTGAGGATCGAACCATGATGATGCAGCGGGAGTGTGACGAGGCGGGCCTGTGTGCGGGGATTGCTGGCGAGGAGCTGGCCGAGGAAGTGCTTTGGGGTCTGAAGGACTCGGGTGCTGGCCCGGCGGTCGCGTGCCCGGAGATGGACGGGGATGAGGACGAAGAAGAGGACGACTTCGGGGATGAGGAGTTCGAGGACGAGGACGAAGACCTCGGCGATGACGAGGATGAGGACTTTGACGACGATGACGAGGACTTCCTCGACGACGAGGACGAAGCCGAGGACGACGGCGTCGGGGCCGGGGATGACGAGGATGAGGACGAGGACGACGACGAGGACCTGTAACCCGGCGTGATGGGGCGGAAGGTCTTCGGCACGGCGTGCCGGCTCACACGATGGACGATGAAGGCAAGGCTCCGGGATTCCCGGGGCCTTGTTTGTTGTGTCGCCGGCGCGGGGGTGCGTCGGCGGGTTGTCGCGGCGTCGGGCCGCAAGGAGATGGGTGATGAGCACGGACCGTCGCGATGAGTCGAGGACCAACGCGGGAGCGCGCGAGGGAGCGGATGGGGTGGCCGGTCCGAAGCCGGCATGGTCGGAGGGGTATGGGGGTGTGGTGGACCGGCGGCTTGGCGTGGACCGGCGGGTGCTGGAGGCGGGGTTCAGCGGGCTGGAGCGTCGTCGCGGGGCGGGGCGGAGGCTGAGCGAGAGTCAGAAGGCGGCGGAAGAGGGGAACCTGACTCCGGAGCAGTTTCTGTTCCTGATGGCGATCAACGAGTTCAAGAAGGCGAACCAGACGCACTTTCCGACGTGGACGGACGTGCTGGAGGTGATTCGCCTGCTTGGGTATCGCAAGACGTGCGGCTCGGAGCTGAACCTTCGGAACGCGGAGGACTGGCGCGAGGCGTCGGACGCCGCGAGCAACGTGCGTGCGCCGCGGTGGGCGGAGCGGTTCATGCCGAAAAAGAAGGACGCGGCGTGAGCGGTCGGATCAGGCCTTGGTTTTGTAGTAGTCGAGGTTGATCTGGACGAACTTGTTCCACTCCTGGGGGAGGTCGTCCTGGGGGAAGATGGCCTTGACGGGGCACTCGTCGACGCACAGGCCGCAGTCGATGCAGGTGTCGGGGTCGATGTAGAGCTGATCGGTCTTGCCGAAGTCGGGCTCGGCCTTGGTGGGGTGGATGCAGTCGACGGGGCAGACTTCGACGCAGGACGTGTCTTTGGTGCCGATGCAGGGCTCGGCGATGATGTGGGGCATGGTGTGGGGCCTGTGGAAGGGCCAGCGTTCGGCCCTGGTGCGTGTGGGTTCCGGCGGACAATCGGCCGGCGGAAGATGATAGTGAAGGGACTGGGGAAAAGGAACGACGGGCTCGGACCGCAAAGCCCGAACCCGCCGGTGGTGTAGAACATGGGATGGACGTGGCGAGGGCCACGTTGAGGAGCCGCGGGAGTTGCGACGCATTGGCTGCGCGGGGCGCGAACGCTGACGCGGGCACGGGGGCGGCGTGGCGCTCCGTGGAAAACTCAGGCTCCTCGTCGTTCAATATGGCACAGGCTTTTCAGTTTGCCCACTCGATTCCAACGAGAATGTTGAAGCGTTCGGCATAATCTGCACAGATCCACCTGAACAAGCGTCAAACTAGGGCCCCTTGTGGATAAAGGGGTGCGAACGCAGGCCCTATACTCGCGCGAGGGTGGCCGTGCTTGGGTGTGGTCCGAACGAAACCAGAACTTATTGAGCATTGGAGAGGCACATGGGCGAGAAGAGTGGACCGACGGCGTTTGCGAACGTTCAGCCTGGGACGGATGTTCGGGCGGTTCTGGGGAAGGACGCGGAGGGTCTGCTGGGGTATGAGTCGAAGACGGTTGGGAAGGGGCAGTTGTACCTGCCCGGGCCGGACTTTGTGGATCGAGTGTTCAGCCAGAGTGACCGGAACGTTCCGACGCTGAGGAACTTTCAGACGATTCTGAACACGGGGCGGTTGGCGGGGACTGGGTACGTGAGCATTCTGCCGGTGGACCAGGGGATCGAGCACTCCGCGGGGGCGAGCTTTGCGCCCAACGCGGCGTACTTTGATCCTGAGAACATTGTGAAGCTGGCGATCGAGGGCGGGTGCAACGCGGTGGCGAGCACGATCGGCGTGCTGGCGTCGGTGAGCCGGAAGTATGCGCACAAGATTCCGTTCCTGGTGAAGTTCAACCACAACGAGATGCTGACGTACCCGAACGTGTTCAAGCAGAGCTATTTCGGGAGCGTTCGGCAGTGCTACGAGATGGGCGCGCTGGCGGTGGGCGCGACGATCTACTTCGGGAATGACACGAGCCGCGACGAGATCGCGTACGTGAGCGACATGTTCGAGGAGGCGCACAGCTACGGGATGGTGACGGTGCTGTGGTGCTACACGCGGAACGCGAGCTTCAAGGTGAAGGGTGCGGACGGGAAGAGCACGGACTATCACGCGTCGGCGGACCTGACGGGTCAGGCGAACCACATGGGGGCGACGATCAAGGCGGACATCATCAAGCAGAAGCTGCCGACGAACAACGGGGGGTACGCGGCGTTGAACAGCGGGTCGTCGGCGTACGGGAAGTGGGACAAGCGGGTGTACACGAACCTGTGCGGGAGCGACGAGGCGGGGAACGGCGGGCACCCGATTGATCTGTGCCGGTACCAGATTCTGAACAACTACATGGGTCGTGTGCCGCTGATCAACTCGGGCGGGGAGAGCAAGGGCGCGAGCGACCTGGCGGAGGCGGTGGCGACGGCGGTGATCAACAAGCGAGCGGGCGGGATGGGGCTGATTTCGGGCCGGAAGGCGTTCCAGAAGCCGCTGGGCGAGGGCGTGAAGCTGCTGCACGCGGTGCAGGACGTGTACCTGGACAAGAGCATCACCGTGGCATGAGCGGGTCGCCGGCGGTGGCCCGCGTGCCTGGGCGCGGGCCTGTGCTTTCGTGGGTTCTCACGCGAGGATGTCGAGCGGAACATCGGCGAGGGTTGGGAAGACGACGTCGGCACCGGCGGCGGTGAGTTCGTGCGCTTTGTGGGTGGTGGCGACGCCGACGGAGAGCATGCCGGCGGCTTTGGCGGCCTGAATTCCGGCGGGTGCGTCTTCGATGACGGCGCAACGAGCGGGCTCGATGGCGAGGAGTGAGGCGGCCTGGAGGAAGACATCGGGGGCGGGCTTGCCGCGTTTGACCTGGGAGCCATCGACGATGGCCTGGAAGGACGCGCGGATGCCGCCGGAGTCGAGGACGAGGGCGACGTTTTCGGGCGGGGCGGAGGAGCCGACGGCGAGCCGTGCGTTGGCGCGGGCGAGGTTGTCGAGGAGGGGGAGGAGGCCGGGCGCGAGCGGGACGTTGGAGCGGATGATCTCGCGGAACGCGTGCTCTTTTTCGTCGGCGATGCGGAGGGACTCGGCGTGGTCGATGTGCTCGCCGAACATGATTCGGATGCAGTCGGCGTTGACGCGGCCGAAGCAGGAGAGGAAGGTGGCGTAGTCGAGCGTGGCGTTGAGGCGTTGGGCGGCGGCTTGCCAGGCGAGCCAGTGGGCGTGCTCGGTGAGCACGATGACGCCGTCCATGTCGAAGATCACGGCCTTGGCCATGTGGGGGGCTCCGTTGGTGGTGAGGCGTGAGGGTAGGAGGAGGGGTTGGGTCGGGTGCGCTAGATGGAGAGCGGAGCAGCGATGGGCGCGTCGTGGACGGCGGAGATGGAGTCGAAGGGGAGCCGGGGGGAATAGAGACCTTGAACGTCCTGGGTGGCGTGGTAGACCTTTGCGCCCATGTAGTTGCCGAGCGCTTCCCAGAGGACGTTTCCGACGTGACCCTGGGTGATGGCGACATGGTGCGGGAAGTGCTTGAGGAGGACGTCGCGGTAGAGGCGTTGGAGGTTGGGGAGTCGGCACCAGCCGTAGCAGCCGAAGGTGACGGCGGGGTTGTCCTCGATTCGGCCTTGTGCGATGACGGCCTTGAGGTCGCCAGTGGGGTCCTGGGTCATTCGGCAGAGGGTGAGGGGGTTGGGCTTGGCGATGAACTCGATGGTTCCTTCGGAATTGTCGTAGGAGGCGGCGCCGGAGCTGGCGATGATCTCCTGGACGCCGAGTGTGACGGGGGTTTTGGCGAAGGCTGCGGGGAAGACGCCGCAATGCCAGACGTTGACGAGCTCGTCGTCGTCGTTGTGGAGGTTGTTCCAGTCGGCGAGGCCTGCGGGGGAGTCGCTGGCGAGCATGGCGGCGTGCATGGAGATGGTTCCCATGATGTCGGCTTCGCAGGCGGAGGGCATTCCCTCATCGCCGAAGCGGCTCATGGTGGTGCAGGAGCAGACGCCGTAGTTGGCTTGGATGCTGGTCCAGCACTGGATGGCGAAGGCGTCGATGGCGTTGTCCTTGCCCCAGCGGCGGAGGAAGAGTTCGAGCTTAGCGGAGCGGATGACGGAGAGTTGTTTGATGGCGGCGGTGTTGGCGTAGCCCTGGATGCCGGCGACGACCTTGGCGAGGTCGGGGTCGTTGTCGGGGATTCGGTTGGCGCCGCCGATGGCTTCGGAGAGGTCGAGGGTGACGACGGTGGGTCCGAGGAGTTGGAGTTGCTTTTCGTTGAAGCGGCAGGTCCAGAAGGCGTCGGGGCGAGCGCCGATCTGGCCGTAACGGGCGTTTTTGAGGCCGTGAACGACGCGGCAGACGCGGACGAACCAGTCGACGTCCTTGCGGAAGGAGAGGTCGGTGGGGAAGCAGATGGGTCGTTGGGCGACGGTGTAGGCGGCGCCGATCTGTCGGAGGACTTCGCCGATGGAGAGGAGGCCGCAGAATGAGTCGCGGCGTTTGGTGGTCATGGTGAGGCGTTCTTCTTCCTGGCAGCCGAAGATGAGGATGGGGACGTTGAGGGCGGCCTTTTTGACGCACCAGGCGACGCCTTGCTCTTCGCCGAAGTTGACGGCGCCGACGAGGATGCCGTGGACGCCTTCGCGGCGGAAGAGTTCTGCGGCGAGTTCGGCTTCCTGGCGTGTCTCGACGCAGCCGACCTTGGTCTGGCTGACGTCGGGGACGACGACGTTGACGCCCATGGAACGGAGGACGGAGATGGTCTGATCGCGCATGGAGGCGGCGAGTTCTTTGGAGAAGAAGCCGCGGTTGCTGGGGATGAAGCCGAGCTTGATGGTGGTGAGTCGTGGCATGGGTTGGTTCCGATGGTGTGGGGTGAGGGGATTGCGGGGTCAGGGCTGGCCGTAGTAGCGGGCTGGGCCGTGCTTTCGGGCGTGGTGCTTGGCGAGGATGTGGGGTTCGAGTTCGGGGGAGTCTGGGCGGAGGAGGAGTGTGGATTGGGCGATGTGGGCGATGGCTTCGAGAGCGACGGCGTTGTCCACGGCTTTGGCGAGGGTTTGGCCCCAGGTGAAGGGCGCGTGGCCGGCGACGAGGACGGCGGGGATGGAGAGGGGGTCGAGGTGTTGGAAGCGTTCGATGATGACGCGGGCGGTGTTGTGCTCGTAGGCGTTGAGTTCGTCGGGGTTGAGTTGGCGTGTGACGGGAACCGGCCCGGCGAAGTGGTCGGCGTGGGTGGTGCCGAGGCAGGGGATGGGGCGGCGGGCCTGGGCGAATGCGGTGGCGTAGGGGCTGTGGGTGTGGACGATGGCGTTGATGTGTGGGAAGGCGTTGTAGAGGGCGAGGTGCGTGGGGGTGTCGGTGGAGGGTCGGAGTGAGCCGTGAACGACGTTGCCGGCGAGGTCGAGGAGGACGATGTGATCTGGGGCGAGAGAGTCGTAGGGGATGCCGCTGGGCTTGATGGCGACGAGTCCCTGATCGCGGAGGATGGCGCTGGCGTTGCCCCAGGTGAGGGTGACGAGGCCTTGGTTGACGAGGGCGAGGTTGGCGCGGCAGACGTCGTCGCGGAGGGAGTCGATGGTCGTCATGGGTTGCTCCGTGCGAGGGCGAGGCGGCGGATGTCGATGAGTTGCTTCATGACGTCGCCGAGGGGAGCGGGTTGGCCTCGGCCGCCGAATGCGTCGTGGAGTCGTGAGTAAAGGGCGTAGAGGCGGCTGTAGACGTGGACGGCGTCGGGGCGGGGCTGGTAGATGGTTGCGTGCGGAGCACACATGGCGTGCTGAGCGGCGGTGACGGAGGGGTGTGCTCGGCCGACGACGGCGCCGAAGATGGCTGCGCCGAGGGCGCAGGTCTGCGGGGAGCGGGTGACCTTGATGGGGCGGTTGGTGATGTCGGCGTAGATCTGCATGACGAGGGGGTTTTTGGAAGCGATGCCGCCGCAGGCGACGATGTCGTTGATCGAGACGCCGTGGCGTTGGATCTGGTCGATGATGGTGAGTGCGCCGAAGGCGGTCGCTTCGATGAAGGCGCGGTAGAGGTGAGCGGGCGTGGTGGCGAGTGTTTCGCCGACGACGAGTCCGGTGAGGAGGGGATCGACGAGGATCGTGCGGTTGCCGTTGTGCCAGTCGAGGGCGAGGAGGCCTGATTCGCCGGGTGCGAGCGCGGCGGCGGCGGCGGAGAGGGCGTCGTGGGTGAGTTCGGGGGAGGCGTGTCTGCCTGGGGCGATGCGTTGGACGAACCAGTTGAAGATATCGCCGACGGCGGATTGGCCGGCCTCGATGCCGTACATGCCCGGGAGGATGCTCTCGGGGACGATGCCGCAGACGCCGGGAATGTCGGCGAGGGGTTGGTCGAGAGGCCAGACCATGCAATCGCAGGTGCTGGTGCCGATGATTTTGACGAGTGTGCCGGGCTTGATTCCGGCACCGACGGCGCCCATGTGTGCGTCGAAGGCGCCGACGGCGACGGGGATGCCCGGTGGGAGACCGACGCGCTGGGCCCAGTGTGCTGAGAGCGTTCCTGCGGTGTGGTGTGAGGGGAGTGCGATGGGCGCGAAGCGATCGCGGAAGCGGCTGAAGCCGGGGTGGAGTTGTTCGAGAAAGTCGTGAGAGGGGAGGCCGCCCCATGCGGGGTGGTAGAGGGCCTTGTGTCCGGCGGCGCAGATGCTTCGTCGGAGGGTGTGCGGGTCGGTCGTGTCGGTGATGGTGGCGACGACGAAGTCGCAGAGTTCGACCCAGGCGTAGGTTGCGGCGGCGACGTCTGGAGCGGCACGCTGGCAGCGGAGTGCTTTGGCCCAGTACCACTCGGAGGAGTAGGTGCCGCCGCACTTGGCAAGGTAGGGGAGGCCTTGCTGAGTGGCGAGGCGGGAGATGTCGGCGGCTTCCTGGTGTGCGGTGTGGTCTTTCCAGAGCCAGGCGAGGGCGTGTGGGTTGTTGGCGAACTGTGGATGGAGGGCGAGGGGCGTGCCCTGGCGATCGACGGGGATGGGGGTGGAGCCGGTGGTATCGACGCCGATTCCGACGACGCGTTCGGGGCGGAAGTGCGGGTGCTGGGAGGCGAGGGCGACGGCGTTGGCGACGGCGTGATGGAAGCCGTCGAGGTAATCGGCGGGGTGCTGTCGGGCGAGATTTGGGTCGCGGTCGTCGAGGATGACGCCGTCGGTGCCGTGGTGATAGGGGTGCGTTGCGGCGGCGATTTCGAGTCCTGAGGCGGTGTCGACGACGACGGCACGGACGGAGTTGGTGCCGTAGTCGACGCCGATGGAGAAGGAGGTGGTGGTCATGGGCGCGTGGCTCGTGCGGGTGATGCGTGGGGAAGCTGGGCGTTGGGGACGGGCTCGGCGAGTTCGGGCTCCGGGAGGAGGACGCGGTCGGCGGCGGCGGCGATGAGGCCGAGGATTCGTCGACGCGGGGCGATGTGGCAGGTGAGTCGCCCGAGTCGGGAGATGAGGGAGTGGAGGAGGATGCGTCGTTCAAAGAGGGGGCCGACGTCTGGGTGGAGGTCCGGGAGGTCGCCTGTGAGGACGACGTCTTGTGTGCCGACGAGGTTGATGGCGCCGGCGATGACGATGGCGGCGGCGTCGATGGAGCGGGCGAGCCAGGGCTCGATGCCGCGGGAGGCGACGTGGGCGCGGAGGGCTTGCCAGGAGGCGTTGGGGCGTTTGAGGTGCTGTCGGAAGGAGGAGAGGAGTCCTTGTCGGGAGACGAGCGTCTCGAGACAGCCGATGGAGCCGCACACGCAAGGGCGGCGGTTGCCGTGGACGCCTGTGTGCCCGAGTTCGCCGGACATGGGGAGCGATCCCTGAAAGAGCTGGCCTCTGGCGACGAGTGCACCGCCGACGCCGTCGCCGAAGTCCATGAGGACGAAGGACTGGTGGGGAGGGAGGTCGGCGGGCGTGTGGGCCTGGTGGCCGAGGGCGAGGGCCTGGATTTCCTGGACGGCGCAGGGGGAGGCGTGGAAGAGGTCGGCGAGCCTGTGGAGGAAGCCGGGCTGTTCGATGATGGGGAGGTTTGGCGAGCAGAGAACGCGGTGGGCGTGGGCGTCGAGGACGCCTGGGACGCTGATGAGGAGAACGTCGGCGGGCGGGATGTGGAGTCGTCGGCGAGCGGAGTCGACGCGTGCGAGGAGGGACTTGATGGAGCGTGGTGTGGGGAAGGAGATTGAGGGGCCTTGCTTGGTGGGGTCGAGGGGCTGGAGCATGACAGCGGTGGAGCGGACGCCGAGCTCGACGATGGGGAGATGGCGTGTTGAGGAGATGGCGAGGTTTCTGGGCGGGCGGCCCATGGCTGGGCGTGCCGAGGGGGCGTCGCCGGGCTCGGGCTCTTCGACGAGCCGGTCGCGGATGAGGTCGTCGGCGATTTTGCCGGCGGTCATGGGGGAGAGCCCGGTGGCGCGGGCGAGGTCGGCGCGAGAGAGGGGGCCGCGGGCGAGGAGGAGGCGGAAGGCGCGTCGGCGGTTGGCCGCGCGGAGCTGGGAGGGGTGCGCGTACATTGAAAGGTTAGTATACTATGTATGCACCCCCGGGGGGAGGGCATTTCTCGGAGGCGGCTATGGCTCGGATCCTCGGCGTGTTCGTGATGCTCCTGGGCGTGATGGCGTCCGGGGCGTGGGCTCAGGCGGTGGACGTGAAGGGGTCGTTCGAGAGGGCGGCCGGGGAGGACGCGGAGGGATGGAGGCGGACGGTGTGGGGCGGGCGGGGCGAGCTGTCGCACGAGACGTCGGGGCGGGGCGGATCGCGGTCGGTGTCGATCGAATCGCGGACGGGGGGCGACGTGTCGTGGTCGATCACGGTTCCTGTGGAGTTCAACTCGAGGTACAGACTGAGCGGGTGGATCAGGACGGAGAACGTGAAGACGCTCGGCGGGGGGCAGGGCGCGTTGCTCAACGTTCACAACATCCAGTCCGTGCGGACGAAGGCGATCACGGGGACGAGCGACTGGACGGAGGTGAGTGTTGAGTTTGAGACGGGGCTGCAGGACCAGATCATGGTGAACTGCCTGTTCGGCGGGTGGGGGTTGGCGACGGGGAAGGCGTGGTTTGACGATGTGTCGCTGGTGCTGGTGAAGAAGGGGGAGCTGGCGCCGCCGAGGATTGTGGTTGATGCGTCGGCGACGGGTGAGGCGATCAGCCCGTACATCTATGGGCAGTTTATTGAGCACATGGGGCGGTGCATTTATGGGGGAATCTGGGCGGAGATGCTGGAGGATCGGAAGTTCTTTGACGCGCCGGGCGCGGAGGGGTCGCCTTGGAAGGCAACTGGCGGGGCGTCGGTTGCGATGAGGACGAAGGACGCGTTTGTCGGGGTGCATACGCCGGTGGTGACGCCCGCGGGGAGGCCCGGGGGTTTGTCGCAGGGTGGGTTGGCGGTGCGGAAGGGGAAGGCGTACGTGGGGTCGGTGTGGGCGGCGAGCGGGATGGCGAGCGGAGCGGCGGGTGCGAAGGTGCGGGTGTCGCTGGTGTGGGGCGAGGGCGAGGCGGATCGCGCGACGTTCGAGACGGGTGAGCTGGGATCGGCGTTCACGAAGCATGAGTTCAGGCTGATCGCGGGTGGTGACAGCGACGAAGCGCGGCTTGAGATTGAATCGGCGTCGGCGGTGGCGATCGGAACGGCGAGCCTGATGCCGGCGGACAACGTGCGGGGGTTCCGGGCGGACACGCTGGCGTTGCTACGGGAGCTTGATTCGCCGGTGTATCGGTGGCCTGGGGGAAACTTTGTGTCGGGGTATGACTGGCGGGACGGGGTGGGCGAACGGGACAGGCGGCCGCCGCGGAAGAACCCGGCGTGGCTTGGGATCGAGCACAACGACGTGGGGATCCACGAGTTCATGGAGTTGTGCGAGCTGCTGAAGACGGACGCGTACATCGCGGTGAACGCGGGGCTGGGCGGGGTGCAGAGCGCGGCGGATCAGTTGGAGTATGTGAACGGGAGCCCGGAAACGGCGATGGGGAAGGTTCGCGCGTCGCACGGGCGGCGCGAGCCCTGGGGCGTGAGGTTCTGGGGGGTTGGGAATGAGATGTATGGGTCGTGGCAGCTTGGGAACATCCCGCTGGCGGAGTACACGAAGCGGCACAATGCGTTTGTGGACGCGATGCGGAAGGTTGATCCTTCGATCACGATCATCGCGGTGGGCGCGGTGGGAGAGTGGAGCCGAACGATGCTGGCGGAGTGCGCGGGGCATATGGACCACATCTCGGAGCACGTGTACTGGCAGGATGGTGGTTCGCTGGCGTCGCACGTGATGGCGGCGCCGCGGTCATTGGCGGAGATCGCGCGGGCGCATCGGCGGTATCGGGAGGAGTTGCCGATCCTGAAGGGGCGGGACATTCGGATCGTGCAGGACGAGTGGAACTACTGGTATGGGCCGCACGTGTTCGGGGAGCTCGGAACGCGGTACTTCATGAAGGATGCGCTGGGGTGTGCGGCGGCGTTGAATGAGTTTGGGCGGAACAGCGATCTGTTCTTCATGGCGAACTATGCCCAGACGGTGAATGTGATCGGTGCGATCAAGACAAGCCGAACGAATGCGGCGTTCGATGTGACGGGGCTTGTGCTCAAGATGTATCGGCATCATCTGGGGACGATTCCGTGCAGGACGGAGTCGAGCCCGCTGGTGGACGCGTTGGCGGCGTGGAGCGCGGATCGGAAGCACCTGACGGTGGCGGTGGTGAACGCGACGACGCGTGCGATGAACGTGCCGATCGAGGTGAAGGGGGCGGTGCTGTCGGGGACGGGCGTGGCGAGGTGGATCGCGGGGGACCCGATGGCGTTCAACGACCCGGACGGGGCGAGGCCGATTGAGATCCGCGAGGGGCGCGTGGAGGGTGTTTCGGGTACACTGGCGGTGGAGCCTTGCAGCGTGACGTTGTTCACGCTGGATGTTCGGTGAGGGCGGGTGCCGAGGAAGAGGTCTGGCTGGGCGTGGGCGTTCTGGAGTGACTTCGATGACGAAGACGACGCGCCGAGTGGTGGTTTGTGTGGCTGCCTCGCTGCTGATGTTGGTCGGTGGGTGCGAGAAGAAGGCGGCGGAGGGGGCGAAGGCCGAGGGGTCGGCGGCGGCGAAGAAGGTGCGTGTGGCGTTCTCGCAGATCGGTGCGGAGAGCGACTGGCGGAAGGCGAACACCGAGTCGATCAAGGCGGAGGCGGCGGCGCGGGGGTACGAGCTGATTTTCTCCGATGCTCAGCAGAAGCAGGAGAACCAGATCAAGGCGCTTCGGAGCTTTGTGGCGCAGGGCGTGGACGTGATCGCGTTCTCGCCGGTGGTGGAGACGGGGTGGGAGCCCGTGCTGAAGGAGATCAAGGCGGCGGGGATTCCGGTGGTGCTGACGGATCGGGCGGTGGAGGTGTCGACGCCTGATCTGTTCGTGACGTTCATCGGGGCGGACTTTGTGGAAGAGGGTCGGCGAGCGGCGGCGTGGCTTGGGAATGCGACGGGCGGGAAGGCGGTGGTGGCGGAGCTTCAGGGGACGCCGGGATCGGCGCCGGCGATCGATCGGAAGAAGGGGTTTGAGGAAGGGATCAAGGCGTTCCCTGAGATCAGGATCATCAAGAGCCAGTCGGGGGAATTTACACGGGCGAAGGGGCGCGAGGTGATGGAGTCGTTTCTCAAGAGCCCGGAGGGGAAGCAGATCACGGCGTTGTACGCGCACAACGACGACATGGCGCTGGGTGCGATCCAGGCGATCGAAGAGGCGGGGCTGAAGCCCGGCGTGGACATCAAGATCGTGTCGATCGACGCGGTGAAGGCGGCGTTTGAGGCGATGGTCGCGGGGAAGCTGAACTGCACGGTGGAGTGCAGCCCGCTGCTTGGGCCGGCGTTGTTCGACGCGGTCGATGCGATCAAGGCGGGGAAGGGTGTGGAGCGTCGGATCGTGACGGAGGCGGCGGTCTTTGATCAGACGACGGCGGCGAGCGTGATCGGATCGCGGAAGTACTGAGGTGGAACGTGCCGAGGGTGATCACGTGACGCGTGAGGGCGGGCTCCTGCTCGAGGCTGAGGGGCTCGCGGTGCGATTCGGGTCGGTTCGGGCGCTCGATGGGGTGAGCCTGACGGTTCGCGCGGGCGAGGTGCAGGCGTTGCTCGGGGAGAACGGGGCGGGCAAGAGCACGCTGATCAAGTGTCTGAGCGGGGTGGTGCGGCCGACGGGTGGGCGGATGGTCTTGTGCGGTCGGCGGATCGAGCCGAGATCGCCTCATGAGGCGGAGCGGATTGGGATCGCGACGGTGTTTCAGGAGGTTGGGCTGATCCCGCGTCTGTCGGTGGCGGAGAACATCTGCCTGGGACGGGAGCCGGGGCGGCGGTGGCTGCGCGGGCTGGTGGACTGGCGGGCGGTGCGGTCGCGTGCTCGCGCGGCGATGGATCGGCTGGGGCTGGGCGGGCTGGATGTTGATCGGGAGCTTGGGACGTGCTCGGTCGCGGTGCAGCAGATGGTGGCGATCGCGAGGGCGCTGGACGTGCGGGCGCGGGTGCTGATTCTGGATGAGCCGACGTCGAGCCTTGATCGGGATGAATGTGCGAGGCTGCTGGGGGTGATCGGGCACTTGCGAGCGCAGGAGATGGGGATCGTGTTCATCTCGCACTTCCTGGATCAGGTCGAGGCGATCGCGGATCGGGTGACTGTGCTGCGGGACGGGAAGCTGGTGGGGTCGTTCGAGGCGGCGGGGCTGACACGCGCAAAGTTGGTTTCGCTCATGGTGGGGCGCGAGTTCGAGATGCCGACGGGGAAGAGGGAGACGACGGGCGAGCGGGGAGCGGGGTCGCTGCTGAGTCTGCGGGCGTTTGGCAGGTCGGGGATGATCGAGGGCGTGGACGCGGATGTCGGTGCGGGAGAGGTGGTTGGGTTGGCCGGGCTGCTCGGATCGGGTCGGAGCGAGACGGCGCGGCTTGTGTTTGGGGCTGAGACGGCGACGCGCGGCACGATGACGTTCGGTGGTGAGGCGTCGCGGTTCACGACGCCGAGACAGGCGATCGCTCGCGGGATCGGGATGCTGCCCGAGAATCGCAAGGAGCAGGGGATCTTTCCTTCGCTGTCGGTGGTTGAGAATCTGGTGGTGTCGCTTCGGGCGAAGGACGGGGCGTTCTCGCGGCTGGCGTTCGGGTCGCAGGTAGCGCTGGCCGAGGAGTTTGTGAGGCAGCTTGGGATCAAGACGGCCGACGTGCACGCGAAGATCAGCGAGCTGTCGGGCGGAAACCAGCAGAAGGTGCTTCTGGCGCGGTGGTTCGCGATGCGGCCGGTGCTGTTGATTCTTGATGAGCCGACAAGGGGGATTGATGTCGCGGCGAAGGCGGACGTGCTGCGGGCGGTGGATCGGCTTCGCGGGGAAGGGACGGCGGTGCTGTTCATCAGCTCGGAGCTCGAAGAGGTGACGAGGGTGTGCGGGCGGGTGGTGGTGCTGCGGGATCGGCGGAGCGTGGCGCATCTCGAGGGAAGCGACATCACCGAGGCATCGGTGCTTGCTGCGGTGGCACGAACGGCATGAACCAGTCGGGTTTGCCATGGCGTCGCGGGATGAGGTCGCTGGTGTGGCCTGTGGCGGCGCTCGCGCTGCTGCTGGCGTTCAACGCGGCGACGATGCCGGGGTTCTTTGCGATCGAAGCACGCGATGGGCGGGTGTACGGGGTGCTGGTGGACATTCTGAACCACGGGTCGCGGACGGCGCTGGTGGCTTTGGGCATGACGCTGGTCATCGCGACGGGCGGCGTGGATCTGTCGGTGGGCGCGGTGGCGGCGATGGCCGGGGCGGTGACGGCGACGCTGCTGGTGCAGGCGCAGGTGCCTTGGCCTGTCGCGATCGCGGGGGCGGTGGCGTTGGGAATGTGCTGCGGCGTGTGGAACGGGGTGTGCGTGTCGGTGTTTCGGCTTCAGCCGATCGTGGCGACGCTGGTGCTGATGGTCGCGGGGCGGGGTGTCGCGCAGCTCATCACGGGCGGCTCGATCATCACCTTTGAGAGCGGACCGATCGCGGCGATCGGGAATGGATCGTTTCTTGGGCTTCCGGTTCCGGTGACGATGATGGTGGTTGCGGCGGTTGCGTTGCAGGTGCTGGTTCGTCGCACGGCGCTTGGGCTTTGCGTGCAGTGCGTGGGCGACAACGCGACGGCGGCGCGGCTGGCGGGGGTGCCGGATCGGGCGGTGATGCTGTTTGTGTACGGCGTGTGCGGGGTTCTGGCGGCGACGGCGGGCATCATCGAGTGCTCGTATATCAAGGCGGCGGACGCGAACAACGCGGGGTCGCTGCTCGAACTTGACGCGATCCTGGCGGTGGTGATCGGAGGGACGTCGCTGACAGGGGGGCGCTTTTCGTTCGCGGGGACGATCATCGGGGCGATGCTGATGCAGACGATGACCAAGACGCTGTACATGCACGATGTGTCGGCGGAGATCGCGCCGGCACCGAAGGCGTTGGTCGTCATTCTCGTGTGCCTGCTTCACGCGCCGCGTGTGCGAGAGTGGGTGTCGGGACTGTGGCGACCCCGCGGAGGGAGCGCATGAAGCTGCACCGGCTGGTGTCGGCGACGCCTGTGCTCGCGACGTGCGCGCTGCTCGTTGGGCTATTCGCGTTCGGGGCGATCAGCTACCCGAACTTCGCGTCGGCGGCGGTCGTGCGGAATCTGCTGGTGGACAACGCGTTTCTCGTGGTCGCAGCGGTCGGGATGACCTTCGTCATCATCTCGGGCGGGATCGATCTTTCGGTCGGTGCGGCGATGGCGTTCTCGGCGACTCTGGCGGCGGCGCTGATCGAGGCTGGCGGGGTCCATCCGCTGGCGGCGGCGGCGGTGGTGCTGGCGGCCGGGCTGGCGTTCGGGCTTGTGCAGGGGGTGTTGATCGCGGTGCTGGACGTGCCGCCGTTCATGGTGACGCTGGCGGGGATGTTCCTGGCGCGTGGGGCGGCGTTCGCGGTGCATCCGCAGTCACGCGGCATCACGCATCCGTTTGTCGCGACGACGCTGAACGAGACGCTCGCGATGCATCTGCCCCTGGGCGCGCGGGGCGTGACGATTCCGCCGACGGTGGTGGTGATGCTGTTGGTGCTGATTGGGGCGTGGGTGTTGCTACGGCACGCGCGGTTCGGGCGGGCGGTGTACGCCGTGGGCGACGACGCGTGTGCGGCGCGGCTGATGGGGCTGGCGGTGAGGCGGGTGAAGGTCGGGGTGTACACGCTCTGCGGGCTGACGTCGGCGGTGGCGGGGCTGCTGTTCGCGTTGTATCAGCAGTCGGGCGATCCGGCGTCGTGCAAGGGGATGGAGCTGGACGTGATCGCGGCGGTGATCATCGGCGGGACGCTGCTCCGGGGCGGGGCGGGGTCGGTGATCGGGACGTTCGCGGGCGTGATGATCCTGGGGCTGATTCAGACGATCATCAGCTTTCAGGGGGACCTGAGCTCGTGGTGGACGCGGATCGTGGCGGGCGGGCTGGTGCTGGTGTTCCTGCTGCTGCACCAGGGGATTGGGGTGGTGGCGAGGCGCGTGGGACGGACGGCGGATCGGCAGGGGTGAGCACGCGAGGCCGCCGCGGGGCTTTACTTGTCTTTGCTTTCCTTCAGCTTTTTGGCCGTTGCTTCGACTTCGTTCTTGTGAAAGTCCATGATCTGTTTGAGCAGAAGGGCGTACTCGATGGCGGGGACCTCGCGGGCCTCGAGGGCGAAGAAGAGGCTGTTGCGGAGCCCGTACATGTCGACGAGGAGTTGTTCGAAGTCCTCGGAGCGGAGGACCTTGTCGGCGTCGAATCGGTAGGTCGAGCCGCCCTCTTGCTTGTCCAAGATCCAGATCTTTCTCTTGGCGAGGTCTTGGAAGAGCGTGCGGTCGCTGTCGTCCTTGAAGTCCGTGACCTTGGATTCGTTGGGTGTGTCGGGCCCGGCGCGGCGCGTTCGTGCTTCTCGCATCTCGCGGAATGCGAGGACCTTTCGATGGCTCTGGTTGTCGGTGGCGTTGATCGCCTTGCGGGCGTAGGTGTTGGAGGCGTCGTGGGCGGCGATGAGCCAGCGTGCGGCGTCGCGTCGGGTGAGGGGCTTGGTGCCGTCGAAGACGCCGCCTTGCCATTCCGCGAGGTCGACGCCGTGCTCGCGGAGCATCTGATCTCGGAGGACCCTGGAGGGGATGAGTCGGACCTTGACGATGGCTTCTTCGAGCTGTTTGGCCCGCCTCTGGAGTGCCTGCGAGAGGCAAACGGCGGCGTATCGGCGTGTGGCGGGCACGTCCACCGACGCGGGCGTGGGGCCGGGTTCGGAGCCGAAGTGTTCGAGCACGATCCGGCGGACCTGGGCGACGGTGAGCGGACGCGCGGGATCGGGGCGGGGCTTGGCGGCCTCGGCCGCGGCATGCCGAGCGGCTTCTTCCTCGCTGAGCTCGGTGGGCTCGGCCTCGCCGTCGTCGGCCCATCGCTCGGGGAAGGAGATCACCTTGTCGTTGTACCAGTTGGCGGCGTTGGGTTCGACGCGTTCGACGAGCGGGCGGAGGGTGCTCTGGCCGCGTTCGACGTAGCCCAGCAGGGGGCGGATATCGATGATGTAGCCGACGCTGTCGGTGTCGATCTCGGCGAACTCGACGAGCCCGGACATCCAATCGAGGCCGGAACAGACCCAGACGGTGAAGGCGGCGGCGGAGATCTGCTCGTCGGGGTCGAAGCGGGCTCGCTGTTTGAGGCTCAGGGTGGGCTGGCCGTCGGGGGCTTGAGCGTGGCGGAAGGAGAGGAGGCCGAAGGTCTCGACGAGGATGCGGAGATCTTCGAAGCCTTCGGTCGTGTCGGAGAGGTCGACGACCTGGTGGATGGAGGAGACGCTGACGGTCTCTGGGGCGAGCGTTGGAGCGATGGCGGAGGTGGTGGTGCTGGCGGGGGGCTCGGGGGCGAGGGGCGCGGGGAGAGATCGGAAGAGCGTCGG
>DDSG01000107.1:0-1947 GCA_002343325.1 Phycisphaerales bacterium UBA2396
TTCACGATCAGCAACGTGGGCAGCCACGCCGGTCGGTTCGCGACCCCGATCATCAACTACCCCGAGGTGGCGATCCTCGGCGTGGGTCGGGCACGCCCGGCGCCGGTGGTGCGTGGCGGAGGGATCTTCGTGGGCAACCTGCTTCCGCTCAGCCTGGCTTGCGACCACCGCGTGGTCGATGGGGCGACGGCGGCTCTCGCCCTGGCAGAGATCATCAAGCTGCTGCAGGATCACCCCGACAGCCTGCTCGGCCCGGCTCGGGGCTAACCCCATCAGTCGAGGAGCATGCTCGACAGTTCATCGACGGTCGAAGCGACCGCGTCCGCGCCGGCGGCCTTGAGGTCGCCAGCTTTGTGCGCACCCCACGAGACGCCGATCGCGCGGATCCCCGCCGATCGGGCCATCTCGATGTCGAAGGTCGCATCCCCCACCACCACCGCGTCAGGCGGCGTGCGTTCGAGCCGACTCATCGCCAGCAAGGCCGGCTCGGGGTGTGGCTTGTGGTTCGTCACATCGTCGGACCCGACGAGCACGCGGATGAACCCCCAGAGATCGGTCTGCTCGCAATTCTCGCGGGCCGGGCCTGATTTCTTGCTTGTGACGATCGCGAGGGGGGTTCCTCGCTTGTGAAGTGAGTGGAGCAAGCTCTGGACACCCGCGAACGCTCGAACACAGTCGGGAGCCAGTCGGCGGTATTGCTCGCGGTATGTCGCGATCAGCCGATCACGCAGTCCCGGGTCTGCGGCCCGGGGGTCGATCATCGCGAAGGAGCGTTCGATCGGGATGCCCATGAGAGCGACGACCTCGGAAGGCTCGGGCACGCGGAGCCCGTGCAGAGCGAAGCTGTGTTGAAAGGCCGAGGCGACGCACGAGGCCGAGTCGATCAGCGTGCCGTCGAGATCAAAGAGAACCGCCCGGCTCATGCGGCGTCCTGGGTGGAGTCGGCCTCGGCAGGCTTGGCTTGGATCGAGGCGGCCTCGGCGGCCCGCTGGCGCGCGAACCGCCAGGTCTTGACCGACCAGAAGAAGATCGGCGTGAAGAACAGCGATGCGAGAGGCCAGATCACCCACGCCGGGACGTGCTCCTTCGTCCACACCGCTACGAGGAGCACGGCCGCCCAGTACGCGGCCCAGATCGGGGCGATGAGCCATCGCGGGCTTCGTGCGGCGATGGCATCGGTGGTGCCCTGAAAGCCCTTCGTGTTCTGGTCCACGTAGCGGATGAGCTTGCGGGCCCAGACAAACTCGGTCGCGATGATCGCCAGCCCGAGGGGCCCGAGCACGGACAGCCCGGGGCCTGGGAGCGGGGAAATGGCGATTCCCACGAGAATGACCGCGGTGCCGGAGAGGAGAATGGCGGTCCGCCGGATGTTGGTGCGCAGGGCGTCGACCACGACACGGTGCACGCCGCGACGCAAGGCGGCCCGCATGCCGAGAATGCTCCCCACGAGCAGCACGATCGTGACCGCCAGGAAGAGCGAGAGGATGGCAAAATCGAACTGCTCGATCCGGGGCATGTGGGGCTCCGCGCGGCGATGGTACGCGTCCGCCGTCGTGGGATATGCTGGGCCATGGCGTTGATCGGCCGATACCGCTCCGCGATCGAGGCGCAATCCGCGGCGGGATTGCTCAAGTCTCATGGCGTGATCGCGCGGGTCGTCGGAGAAACGGACGCTTTGGGGGGAATAAGCGGGCTGCACCTGATCGTGGACGACCACGACGAGGCCAAGGCACGGATGGTGCTGCGTGCGTTCGCGGACGAGCCGGTCGAGCCCGACGAGGGGTGGGAGTCGCAGGCGGATCGCGATCCGACACGGCTTGGGGCACAGTTTCCGCCCACCTGCCCCGGGGGGGGGGGGGGGGTGGCGGGCGGTGGGGGGGGCTTCGCGGGGGGGGGGGGGGGGGGTGGCGGGGCCCGCGGACACGCCGCGGGGGGGGGGGGGAGGGG
>DDSG01000107.1:2126-2343 GCA_002343325.1 Phycisphaerales bacterium UBA2396
TCAGTGCGGACAGGCGGTCGATGTCGTGGGCCTGATTGTTGACCAGTTCGGGCCCGAGGCGCTTGTGGAGGAGACGGGGGCCGAGGTCAGCGACGAGGTGCTGGAGGAGGCGGGTTTGCGTTGTCCGGCGTGCGGGTACAGGCTGCGTGGATTGCCGGCGGAGGGCTTCTGCCCGGAATGCGGGCGGCGTTATCGCAAGCAGGATCTGTACCGCAGT
>DDSG01000107.1:2582-2854 GCA_002343325.1 Phycisphaerales bacterium UBA2396
GGTGCGAGCGCACCGCTGCGGTCGTACGCTTCCGGCATGGTGCGTCTGAAAGCTATCGGTCTGATGGTCGGAGCGTGCGGGTTGTCGGTCGCTGGGGCGCTGGGCGGGTGTGCGTCGCGAACGGCAGCGACAGGCGAGGCGGGCACGCCGGCGCCGAGCACGCCCGCGCCGACCGAACAGGGCTCGCAAGCTACGCCGTCCGCGGCCGCGCCCATTCAGCCCGATGCGGAAGTGTCGGCGACCCCCGCGCAAGCGGAAGGAACGGCCCAGGC
>DDSG01000110.1:0-335 GCA_002343325.1 Phycisphaerales bacterium UBA2396
GGTGGCGCGGTGGGTGTCGGTTGGGGAGTTTGGCGACGAGGCGAGGTCGGCGCGGCGTGAGATGGTGGGCCGATCAAGGCTTCATGACACGGGAGAGCATGCGCGGGCGGTGCTCGGGGTGCTGGAGGGGCTGGTGCGGGGGTGAGAAAGAAAGCGGCCCTCCGCGAGTGGCGGAGGGCCGAGGTGGGATGCGGTGCGGGATGAGGGGGCCGGGTGGGACGGGGATCAATCCTCGTCGTGATCGTCGCCTTGTTGTTCGGCGGCGAGTTCGGCCTCGATCTGCTCGATGGGCTTTTCCTCTTCGACCTTTTCGCCGCGGGCGAGAGCTTCGGCGC
>DDSG01000110.1:539-4566 GCA_002343325.1 Phycisphaerales bacterium UBA2396
GACCACCCAGCCGACCGCCGCCGCGGGCGAGAGCTTCGGCGCGTTCCTTCTCGGCCTTGCGCTTGAAGGCTTCGACCTTGACCTTGTCTGGGGCGAGGATGATGCTGGCCTGCTTGCCGAACCAGCGGGGGGTCTGTTCGATTTTGCAGACTTCGGCGAGCTGGTCGGCGACGAACTTGAGGTTGGCCAGGCCGAGTTCGCGGTGGGCGATTTCGCGGCCTTTGAACTTCTGGGTGACCATGACCTTGTGTCCGGCGACGAGGAATCGGCGGGACTGGTTGATGCGGATTTCGATGTCGTGCTTGTCGATTTTGACGGATCGGCCGAGTCGAACTTCCTTCATTTCGGCCGAGCGGGCGCCCGCACGCTGCTTTCGCTCTTTCTGCGAGAGCTCGTACTTGTACTTCCCGTAGTCCATGATCTTGCAGATCGGGGGGCGTTGCTCGGGGTTGACCTCGACGAGATCGAGGCCGCGTTCCTGCGCCATGCGCATGGCCTCGGCGGTCTCGATGACCCCGATCTGCTCGTTTTCGGGCCCGATCACGCGGATGGGCGTGATGCGGATCATGTGGTTGACACGGGTCCGCTGTGGGGCGGCCTCTCGGCTGAACTTTCCAAAGGCGATGGTTCGACTCCTTGCTTGATCCGGCGTCAACCTGAACACACAGACCGCCGCGGTCGCCGGCCCGCGGGGGTCATCCGTCTTGATAATCCTAACGCAACCCGCCCCACCAAAGCAACAGCGTGGGGGGCTGGGGTCTAGCTGCCACGAATGACCGCCTGAACGATGTTGGCGACGACGCTGAGGACGAGCATGACGACCAGGAGGATGACGATCCAGTCGCGGGAGAGCGGGCCTCGCTCGACGCTGCGGTCCTCGGGGAGGTCGGAGGTGGAGGCGGCGGCGGCCTCGGCCTGGGTGATGGAGGCGAGGGCGCTGGCGTCGAAGGTCTCTTTGTGGGCCAGGGGGGGAGACTTGCGTTCCTTGATGGCGCGGAGGTCGACGAGGAGGTCCTTGCAGGACTGGTAGCGTTGGCGGGGGTCCTTGGCCATCATCATTTCGATGACTTCGGAGATCCCGACGGAGAGCTTGGGGTTGACGTGGTCGGGCGGGACGAGCTCGGCCTTGAGATGCTTGTGCATGACGGCGGAGGGGTTCTTGCCGTCGAAGGGGACGTTGCCGGTGACCATGTGGTAGAGGGTTGCGCCGAGGGAGTAGACGTCGGCGGGGGGGCCGATGCGGAGTTCGCCGCGGATCTGCTCGGGGGAGATGTAGTAGGGCGTGCCGAAGGCTTTGCCCTGTTCGGCCTCGGCGGCTTCCTTGTCGGTGATGGCGCGGGCGAGGCCCATGTCGGCGAGCTTGACCACGCCTTCCTTGGTGATCATGACGTTCTTGGGCTTGACGTCGCGGTGGACGAGCCCGCGTTCGTGGGCATGGAGGAGCGCCTCGGTGACCTGGATGGCGACCTCGATGGCGTCCTTCTCGGCGTAGCGCTTGTGCTTGACGATGTCGTCGTGGACGGTTCGGCCGTCGACGAACTCCATGACGAAGTAGTGGAAATCGCCGGCTTTGCCGACGTCGTAGGCCTGGACGATGTTGGGGTGGTTGAGCTGAGCGGCGGCGCGTCCTTCCGCGTAGAAGCGTTCGATGAACTGGGGGTTGGTGGTGAACTTGCGGGGGAGGACCTTGATAGCGACGAGGCGGTCGAGGCTGACCTGACGGGCTTTCCAGACGGTGGCCATGGCGCCGGCGCCGAGCTTGTTGAGGACTTTGTAGCCGGGGATTTTCTGGCCGCTGCGTTCGGCCTCGACGAGCTGGCGGAGGCGAGCGACCTGTCGGCGGGTGACGTATTCCTGGTCGACGAGAAGCTCGACGAGAGAGCGTGCGTTCTGGTCTTCGCGGCCGACTTTGGCGAGTTCGAGGCAGTGCTGGACTTCTTCGGCGGTGGCGAGGCCGTTGTCGACGACGAGGCGGCCGACGAGGGTGTCGATGTTGGTTCCGCCCTTGGCGGCTTCTTGGAGAGATTCCTGGACGGCCTCGACGGAGGGGGGCGGGACGGCGCTGTTCGACAGTGGAGCCGTGTCGGCCTTGCTGACCGGGCTGGTCTCGCTCATGTCGGGATGCTTGCTGCCGCTGCTCATGTGAGGGCCATTGTTGACCTGCGGGGCGATCTTTTCCGGGCGGGGCCCGGTCGGGGGTGTTGGGGAGGGTGGATTAAGGGGAAAGGGAGGCGAGGAGCCGCCCGCGGGGGTCTCGGAGAGGCGGCGAGCAAGATCGGGGTCGTGGGAGGTTCCGAGGGTCCATCGGAGAAGCACCGCTCATGCCTTCCAAATACGCGTGGCGGAGGCGAGCGGGTGCATGGAAGGGAGAAGGGGGATCCGAACAAAGCACGATCAAAGGTCCGGATACGGAGGAGGGGTGATGGGAAGAAACTTGAAGAGGGATTAGTGGAACCAGGGGTGGGGCTTTGACGAAATGTTGGAGGGGCGGTATGCTGGCGCACTCCCCATGCCGTTCTGGCGATGGGTGCCGCGTTCGGACGCGGTGTGAGATGAATCGGGCGTGGGGACGGCAACGTCCCTGAAGTGGAGACCGGTCGTGAAAAATCGTCGTGGCTTTACGCTCATTGAACTTCTTGTCGTGATCGCCATCATCGCGTTGCTGATCGGGCTGCTGCTGCCGCAGTTGTCCAAGGCACGTCGGGAGGCAAAGAACCTTCTGAGCCTGGGGAACATGCGTGGTCTGAACCAGATGATCGCGTCGTACACGAACGAGTACAAGGACGCGCTGCCGTACTTCTGGGGCGGGAACCACTCGGCGAACCAGCCGAACTCCGGGGACCTGCTGTGGTACCAGATCTGGGACAACCCTGTTCAGCGGAACGGGTTCTACGCGTTCAGCGATGGTGCGAACACGACGCTGATGTGGGCGTTCCACTGGGCGAGCAACCTGATGCACTGGGCGAGCCCGAACGATCTGGGCAACAAGATCCAGTTCGCGCCGGGTGACCAGGCGGTGCTGGACCGGTTCCAGGATTACCGTTCGCAGGGGAACCTGGACGGGGTGATGTGGGACGGGTCGTACGCGTACTCGCCGACGATGTGGACGAAGGCTGAGCGGTACACGCAGCCTCTGGGCGGGAGCCTGCCGCCGATCCAGTCCGGGTCGGGTCTGGGTTCGGGGTTCCAGTGGATGCGTGCGAACCGGATTTCGGACATTCTGCAGCCGAACGGGAAGGTTGTGCTGTGGGAGCGGTTTGACTTCTCGAAGATCAGCCGCGCGGAGGCGAACGGCCGGACGAATCGGTTCCCGCAGTGGAACAACCCGGAGTCGACGGCGCGGTTTGCGACGGCGGACGGCTCTGCGGCGACGGTCCGGATCGTGGACCTGAACGAGAAGGCGGCGTCGGCGAACCAGGGCGAGGCGGGCGTGTTCCGTCCGGTGGATACCTGGGCGATGCCTCAGACAACGCTGAACAAGTACGACATGGGTCGTGACGGGTTCCAGAACGGCGTGAACAACTCGGGCGGCCCGTACCCGTCGTACTTCTGGTCGACGCGGAACGGGATCCGTGGTCGCGACGTGTTCCGCAACTGATCGAGAAGTGAGCTAAACTGTTCAGGCCGCACGGTCACTCGTGCGGCCTGTTCATTCCCGCATCAACGAAGGATTATCGCATGAATCTGGATACGTCGACGTCGGAGGGGAAGCGGAACGCGATTCTGGCGGGTGTTGCCGGGTTTGCGCTGCTGGTGGCTGTGTATCTGATTTTCATCCGTCAGCCGGCACCGGAGCTTCTGGACACGGCGGCGCAGCAGAAGGCGGAGCAGTTGCAGAAGGACCTTGGGAAGACGACAAAGATCGTCGAGCCGACCGAGGCGGAGGCGGGCGAGTTCAAGCGTCAGACGAAGAACTGACCGTCGGCGGCGAAGCATGATGAGCGTTCCGGGCGGGCCGATGGGTCCGCCCGGGTTCTTTTTTGGGGTGATCGGAAGGCGGGGGAGGGGGGCCGGGGCGGGCGAGGTT
>DDSG01000093.1 GCA_002343325.1 Phycisphaerales bacterium UBA2396
GGCTCGGCGACGCCCTCCATCCACGCGTAGAACGCCTCGTTGATCATCGGCATCAGCACGCGGTTGCTCACAAACCCGGGCCGATCGTTCGCGGGGATCGCCGTCTTGCCCATCGCCGCAGACAACGCCAGCACCCGCTCGGTCGTCTCGCGCGAGGTCTGCAGGCCGTTGATGACCTCCACCAGCTTCATGATCGGGACCGGGTTGAAGAAGTGCATCCCGATCACGCGCGCCCCGCTGCCCGGCGAGGCCTTCTCCGCCGCCGCCGCGATCCGCGTGATGCTGATCGAGCTCGTGTTGCTCGCCAGGATCTGGTTCCCCGTCAGCATCTTCGCCAGACGTCCGAACAGGTCGGCCTTGACGTTCTCGTCCTCGACGATCGCCTCGATCACGATGTCCGCCCCCGCCACCTTCTCGAGGTCCGTCGTGTAGGCGATCCGCGCGAGCGCCGCGTCGCGGGCGGCCGCGTCCATCTTGCCCTTCTCGACCTCGCGGGCCAGCCGCTTGGCGTGGTCGCCCTTCGCCCGCTCGAGCTGGGCCGCGCTCGAATCCACCAGCACCACCGACAACCCCGACACCGCCGCCACCTGCGCGATCCCCCCGCCCATCTGCCCGCCGCCGACCACGCCGACCGTCCTGATGCTGCTCATCACGAAACCTCCTTCACTCGCCCAAGCATACCCCCACCCACACCCCCTAGCGGGATGACCAGTACTCGGCCGAGGTCGCGACCTCGATCACTTCGAAATCCACCAGGTCGGCCCAGTTGGCGATCCACCCATCGAACGCCGATCGATCCGGAGCCTCCATCAACTGGAAACACCGCGACCCGTCCGTCGACATCCAACTGGCGATGTACCTCAGGCCCGCGTCCTCGGTCATCAGACGACCCCGCGCCTTGAATCGAGCCCCGACCTCGTGCGTCGTCCCGCAGCGAAACGTCTCGACGATCATGTACAGCATCGCCAGACTACGGCGACTGCGCGCCTTGGGTTCATCCGTGACGGCGGCATCCATGATCGAGCGACTTCCCGTGCCACCGATCGACGGTGCCTCCGTCGATCGGTGCGCGGGCTGCGTCCGCTCAAGCCGGGTTGATCGTCGGCCGACCGCTCCGGCACAGTCGACAACCGGGCGCATTTCGATTGAGGTTTGCACACTGTCGGCTGGGATCGAGCTGCAGAGTTGCAATCCATGATGCACTCACGCAGTCCAAGCACGGCGACTCATCGGCACCGATCGGCGGAGGAGCCGCCGATCGGTGGCACGGCCTGATTCCGCGATTGGTGCACACTGCCACCGTTCCAATTCATGAGCTCGATGGTTTTTGGCGGAGCATCGACCTCACCTCGTCCGGCGTGAAGGGTGGCGTGCGGCGATGTATTACCGCATGGCAGTTCGGACAGACCGGGATCATGTCCTTAAGCGGATTGACGATATGCGACTGACGCACCATGCCGAGCGGCTCCAAGTGATGTACGTGAATGATGCCCGCAGCTGCACTGCCATACGCCTCTGCAAAGCTGACCCCACACACCAAGCAGCGATTGCCATGCGCCCGGATGCAAAGCGCTCGTATCGCGGAGTTGCGTTCGTATTCGCTTTGAATGACCTCACGCAGCTCGCCTTCTTCGGTAGGAAGTGTTGGTACTTCGAACAGGCCCGGATCAGGCGCTGGCACTCTCTTGCCATAGTAGTAGATCCGTGGCGGATCGGTCTCGAACTGCGTATCCGCCACAACGCGGCCGGAACCATAGAAGAACACGCAACGTTCGGGGATGGTGCCTCCCGGAAGCGTATCGCCTTGCAATCCAGTGAACGGGTCAACCTCAGTCAGCGAGTATGTGCTCGGGGGGAAGTATGCGCCAATGCACGCGCCGTAGCGGCCCGCAGCGGGCACTTTGTCTTTGCCAAGCAGACGCAGTTCGAGAGCCGCGGCCACGAGCATAGCGTCAGTCGGAATCTCCACCGTAAGGGAGGACCGTGTCTTCCCTTGTTGAACCTTAATGGCCAGGTATTGGGTGGTCATCACTGCCATCATGTTACGGAGTAGCCACAGACCGGTGTCGATCATCTTTGAACCTCCTTCCGCAATACCACTCACCAATAAACCAGCCCCCGTTCGCCGTCACATGTCCGGCCCGTAGGCCCCTCCATACCATCCCCCATGCCCACGGTCGAGCAATTGGAGCGGGTTCTCGCGGCGGATCCGAACGACACGTTCGTCCTCTACGCCCTCGCGCAGGAGCACGCCAAGCGCGGCAACGCCGACGCCGCCCTGGCGTTCTACGACCGCTGCCTCGCCGCCGATCGGCTCTACTGCTACGCCTACTTCCACAAGGCCAAGGTGCTCGAAGGGCTCGGACGGCTCGGCGACGCCCGGGCGACGCTCGCGGCGGGAGTCGTCGCGGCCCGCGAGGCGGGGGACATGAAGGCCCTCTCCGAGATCTCGGGAGCCCTCGACCTGCTGTGACCCGCGCGACCTGCCGACGGAGAAACACCCTGGACGCCGACCGCGAACCAACCTTCGAGCCCGACCGGCCCGCGCGGCGGACGCCCCGGCCCGTCCCCTCGACGCCCGAGGCCGCCCGGAAGGTCGCGGTCATGCTGCTCAAGCACCGATCCCGCACGCGGAAGGAGCTGGTCGATCGGCTCATCGATCGCGGGATCGACCCCGCACTCGCCGCCGCCACCTTCGACGAGCTCGAACGGCTGGGGCTCACGGGCGACCGCCGCTACGCCGAGGAAACGGTGCGGCTCGAGCTGTCGCGCCGGCCGGCGTCCGACGAGTTTCTGGAGCACCGCCTGACGTCGCGTGGCATCGCCGATCCGCTCGCCGAGCGTGAGGTCCGCCGCCAGACCGCCGAGCAGGGCGAGCTCGACCGCGCCCTGGAGCTCG
>DDSG01000063.1:0-262 GCA_002343325.1 Phycisphaerales bacterium UBA2396
CGAGCGGCGCGAGCACCTGCGGCGCCACCCCCCCTTCGATCGCCAGGCGAACCAACGCCGCCGCGAAAAACCACTGGAACGCCCGCGTCACCAGCGAAAACAGCAGCATCGCAGGCCCGTGCGCCGCGACCAACGCCCGCGAATGATCCGCCGAGCGGACCGTCCACCCCATCGCCGCCGCCCCGATGACGTTCGGCAGCGCGAAGACCGCCCACGCCGCCCACCCATAGTCGCGAATGAGCAGCACGGGCAGGAACATCCC
>DDSG01000063.1:471-734 GCA_002343325.1 Phycisphaerales bacterium UBA2396
GAGCAGCACGGGCAGGAACATCCCGATGCACCAGGTCCAACTGGAGGCGAGGTACGCGCCCCACCCCAGGGCGTTGCCGATGCCGGCGTGCTGTCCGTCTGAGTTCTGTGCCACGATCATCAGTCCTCGCCGATCACCGCATCCGCTTCGACATCACGCGGGAGAGGTCCCGCTTGGTCTCGCGCTCGGCGATCGCCTGCCGCTTGTCGTGCTTCTGCTTGCCCTTCACCACGCCGATGAGCAGCTTGGCGTACCCGTTCTTG
>DDSG01000063.1:937-1115 GCA_002343325.1 Phycisphaerales bacterium UBA2396
TGGCGTACCCGTTCTTGAAGTAGATCTTCAGCGGGACGATCGTCATCCCCTTCTCGTCGATCTGCCTCGCCAGCCGCTTGATCTCGCGCGTGTGCGCGAGCAAGCGCCTCGCCCGCTTCGGCGGGTGCTGCCTCGGCCCGGCAGGCCCGTACGGCTCGATGTTGAGCCCGAAGGCGAC
>DDSG01000063.1:1322-1626 GCA_002343325.1 Phycisphaerales bacterium UBA2396
CTCGATGTTGAGCCCGAAGGCGACCATCTCGGGCTTATCGCCCGGCTTCCCGTCGATCCGCACGAACCCGTCGGTGATCTGCACGTGCCCGTCGCGAACGCTCTTGACCTCCGGCCCGCGCAGCACGATCCCGCACTCGAGCGTCTCGAGAATGTGGTACTCGTGCCGAGCCTTGCGGTTCTCGATCACGCGTCCGAGGTCTTCGGCCTTGTCGGGCTTCTTCTTCGCCATGCGATCGCGCTCGTTACTCCTCGCTCACCGTACTCCGAAGCACCCCGATCCCGCCGATCTCGACTTCGACCAC
>DDSG01000063.1:1821-29166 GCA_002343325.1 Phycisphaerales bacterium UBA2396
CCCCCCCCCCGCCCCCGCCGATCTCGACTTCGACCACGTCGCCAGCCTTCAGGAAAACCGGAGGTGTCCGCGCCATTCCCACGCCGCTGGGTGTCCCCGTCAGAATGATCGTTCCGGGCAGCAGCGTCGTGCCGCGAGACAGCTCCGCAATCAGTTTCTGCACCGGGAACATCATCTGGCTCGTTGGCGCGTCCTGCATCACCGCCCCGTTGACCTTGCACGACACCCGAAGTTGCGAGGGGTCGGCGATCTGCGAGGCCGGCACGAGCCTCGGCCCCACCGGGCAGAACGTGTCGAAGCTCTTTCCGCGGTAGAACTGCCCGCCCGATCCTTCCTTCTGCCACCAACGGGCCGAAACGTCGTTGGCGCACGTGTACCCGAGCACGCACGACAAAGCCCTGTCCTCGGGCACGTCGCGGACCGCGACGGGTCCGATCACCACCGCCAACTCGGCCTCGAAGTCCACCTGAGGCCGGTCCTGGCAGATCTTCGGGATCACGATCGCGTCCCCGGACAGGCACAACGACGCAAGGTTCTTTGTGAAGATCATCGGGCGTTCTGGGACCGCCGCGCCCTGTTCCCGGGCGTGCTCCGCATAGTTCCTGCCGATACCAACGATCTGACGCGCACCAACACGCACCCCCCCGGCCCCTTCGAAGACGATTCCTTCGGTGGTTCTGACGATGCTCATGGGCCAACGGTAGCGGCATGGCCGCGCCGACGCACGAGCCAGGGGGACCACCATGCCGCACACCACCGCGACCATCGCCCTCGTCTTCGCCGCCGCGGCTCAGCCCGCGCCCAAGGCTCCCCCGGCGCCCGCCGTCTCTCCTCCCGCGTCTCCCGCCGCCCCCGCCGACCCCGACCTGCTCACGCTGCGATCGGCCGCCGACACGTCCGACCGCTGGGCGATGTGGCTGCTCGCGGAGGTCACGCTCGGGCGATTCGCCGCCGCCGGGAGCAGGCCTTGGTCCTTCCCCGACGTGGCCGAACCCTTGTGGAGCGCCGCCGGCCGGGCCGCCCGGAAGGCACCGGTCGATCTCGCCCAGGGCATCGAGTGGCACCGCAAGGCCGCCGCCGCCGGCAACACCGCGTCCATGCGAGCCCTGTCCCTCATGCACCTTCGAGGTCGGCTGGGCGTCAAGGTCGACGTTCGCGAAGCCTCATCGTTCATGGTCAAGGCCGCCGACGCCGGGGATCCGTTCGCGCAGGTGACGCTCGCCAACTGGGCCAGACAGGGCGCCAACGGGCAGCTCCGGTCCGTCGATCGCGCCAAGCTCCTCGCGCAGCGTGGGCTCCCCATCCTCGAGCAACTGGCCATGCGAGGCCACGCCGAGGCGATGTTCGAACTCGGACAGATGCTCCGGTACGACGGCTTGCTTCGGGCAGACCGGGCTCGATCCGGGGCCCTGATCGAACAGGCCGCCGTCGCCGGGTGGGCGCCCGCGCTTGTTGAGACCGCGCGAACCCCCTTCGCCGCACGCGACGAAAAAGCCAAGGCCGAGGCTCGCAGACGCCTCGAACGCGCCTCGGCCCTTCGCGAGCCCGAGGCGATGTTCATCCTGGCGGAAGAGGCCATTCTCCACCCAGGTCGGTCCGCCACAACGCCCGCGCAGGGCGTCCGCCAGATGGTCGTCGCCGCCGAGTATGGCGAACCCGACGCGCAGGCCTTCGTCGGCCACGCCCTTATCGAAGGTGTCCACGGGTTCGCCAAGTCCCCGGCCGACGGCGTCACGCTTCTCCGCACCGCGTACCGCGGCGGCTCACTCCGCGCGTGCACCGCGCTGGCACTGCTCCACCTCGATGGAAACCACGTCACCAAAGACGAGAAGCGGGCCATCGAGATGCTCACCACAGCCGCCGAACTCGGACATCCCGAGGCCTGCGTTCTCCTTGGGTCGATGCATCTTGCGGGTAAACACGTCGGTCCCAGGGACGCCCGCAAGGCCGCCGACTTCTTCCAGAAGGCCTCCCTCGCCGGCGATCCCACCGCGTGCAGGCTGCTCGGCGAGATGTATCTCCACGGTGACGGCGTCGCTCGCGACGAGGCCAGGGCCCGGACCTATCTGGGCTTGGCGGCCCGGCTCGGCGATGCTCACGCCGACGAGACACTCCGAACCATCGCGCCCCCCGCCAACGCCTCCACCGCCTCACCGCCGAAGTAATGGTTTAGAGCAGCGAAACGGACGGCGCACGATCCACCAGCCCCGCACTCTCGCCCTCGCGCAGCAGCCGCTCGATCGCGGCCCGTCCGGCCTCGCCCATGTCGAGCGTCTCTTCGCTCACGTACATCCGGCAGTACCGATCGACCCGCGCAAGATCCGGCGTCGCCATCCCCGCGCGCACGGCATTGGCCTCCGCCCAGGGCATCGTGTACGCCGTCGATTCTTCCCGACGTTCCATCGCGTACTTCACGCTCGCCGCCAGCAGATCACCAACCTCCGCCAGCGTGCCCGGGCCGTGGAGGGAGTCCAGGTCCGTGCGCACCGCGTTGATCCCCAGCGGAAGCTTGAGCCCCGTCCGCTCCTTCCACCACTCGCCAACGTCCACCAAAAGCCTGAGCCCGGCGTCCGCGAACGTGAGCTGTCCCTCGTGGATCACCAGCCCCGCGTGCACCTTTCTGCTCGCGACCGCGGGGATGATCTGGTCAAACGGCATCTCGACAAATCGGGCGTGGTCGCTCGCCAGCGCGCGCCCAAGAACCATCCCCAGCATCAGGAACGCCGTCGTCCGACGCCCGGGGATCGCGATCGTCACGCCCGGCTTCAACAGGCACCCCTCGCAACCGATCGTCGTCGTCTCTCCGCGCTGGTCGCGCCGGCACACCAGTTTGGGCCCAAAGCCGTCCCCGAAACTGGCCCCGCACCGCGTGATCCGGTACCGGTCCGAGACGTCCGCCCACGTGCGCACGGAGAGAGCCGTCACGTCGTATGGGGTTGCCGACGGGTCCAACGCCCGACGATTGAGCACTTCAATGTCCGCCGGCACGGGTCGGAATCTGAATCGGCCTGTCGGCAGGACGGGGCCCGAGAGCTGACGAGGCGGAACGCTGTGATCGTGCGCCGAACCCGGGGCGATCTTGCCCGTGATGGGCCACCACATGAACACGTCGTCCGGGTCGGGGGAGTGTGCCAGCGTCAGCTCGATCATCCCGCGATGGTAGTGGCCGCCTGATCGAGAAAAAGGAAGCGGGGCCGCCGACCGGCAGGCCGACAGCCCCGACACCACTGCAATCATCAACCCCGGGCGGGTACCCGGAGCGCTGCATTTGTTCAGAGTCGATCACCGTTGGGTGGTCGTCCTCTCTCCTCCGACGCGGGGGCGGACCCGCGGCGATGTCTGTGGTGTATCCGCCGAGCGGGGTTCGTGCAAGGGTTGCCGGCGAAAAACAGCTTCCCGGGGCATTCTCGGCCTATGGTTTTAGGGGTGAAAGCCCCTAAAGGAGTCCAAACGTGACGACCGCGACGCTTGCTTCGGTTGGTTCGACGAATCCCCTGGCGATCGAAGGGGGGACTCCGGTCAGCAAGACGCCCGTGCCGTTCATGTCCACCGGGCTGATTCAGGCGGACATCGATCAGGCCTTGGCGGTGCTGAAGAGCGGCATGCTCCGGGCCGCCAAGAAGTGCGAGGAACTCGAGCAGCGTTTCGCGGCGATGACGGGCGCCAAGCACATGATGACCTGCGCCAACGGGACGTGCGCCCTGCAACTGGCGTACGAGCCGCTGTTCCAGCCGGGTGATGAGGTGCTGGTGCCCGCGTGGTCGTACATCGCGACGGTGAGCATGATCGTCGCCCGCGGGTGCGTCCCGGTGTTCGTCGACGCCAACCCCGAGACCTTCCAGATCGACATGGCCGACGCGGCCCGCAAGGTCACTCCCAAGACGCGTGGCATAGCGGCAACCCACCTCTACGGCTGCCCGGTGGACATCGATGCCGTGCAGGCGTTGGCGGCCAAGCACGGGCTGAAGGTTGTCTACGACGCCGCCCAGAGCCACCTCGCAACCTGGAAGGGTCAGGGGATCGGCAAGTTCGGCGACGCCGTGACGTACTCCTTCTACGCGACGAAGAACCTGGGCACGGGCGAGGGCGGCTCGATCTCGTGCAACGACGATGCGCTCGCACGCACAATCAAGCTCCTGCGGAGCCACGGCGAGACGGACAAGTACCTCCACGAGTACGTCGGGTACAACTACCGCATGAACGACATCACCGGGGCGATCGGCTGCAGCAAGCTCGATCGGCTCGAGGCGCAGACGCGTCAGCGGCAGGCGAACGCCGCCCGCTACGACGCGATCCTCGCCCGCATCCCGGGACTGATCGCCCCCAAGACCACCCCCGGCGGCGAGTCCGTGTTCCACCTCTACGTGGCGAAGCTCGACCTCTCGAAATTCCGCTGCACGCGTGACGAGTTCTGCAAGGCGCTGGGCGCCGAGGGCGTTCCCACGGCGGTGCACTACCCGCGCAGCCTGCCCAAGCAGCCCGCGCTCTCCAAGTGGGACAGGAAGGACTGCCCCATCGCGGACCGCCTCTCGACGCAGGTCTTCGCGTTGCCGATGCATCACGACCTGACCGACGAGCACTTCCGCGTGCTCGAAGAAGCGCTGGCCAAGGTCGCGAGCCGCTACCGCGCCTGAATCCAGTGACTCGTCTGCGGCGCACGTCAGCCGCAGGGTTTATCGATCGGCGATCACCAGCCGCATCGCGCCGTGAAACTCAGGCTGCGTGCGGAGGTGCCCGAATCGGCGATCCCACGCGCCACTCGCGAGGTCGGCGCCGAGGCGTTCGGTGAACCGTGAGATGGCTGCTGGCTCGACGAACCCCCACACGGACTGTGCGGCTCGCACCGCGGGATCGAGCATCCGCTCGGGTCGGCCGTAGTAGGCCTCGGTTACGCCGTCGGTGCAGTCGAGCGGGATGGGGACTTCCTCAACGCGTGCATGGCCGCCAAGCCACTGGACAAGCGAGTCGATCTCGGGAAAGCGGGATGACTCCACCCGAACATGCTCGGGCGAGTATTCGGCAAGCCAGAAGCGATCGGCAGCCCGCCAGTCAAAGGTCAGAATGACGATCGGCCCGCGCGTAACCCGGCGCACCTCCCGCAGCCCGGCGACCTTGTCGGGCCACTGGTGGATCGTCAGGATCAGCATCGCCGCATCGAACACGCCGTCGTCGAAGGGAATGCTCTGAGCAAAAGCCGCCACCGCCGGCGACAGATGGCGAGGACGCTTGGATCTCATCGAGGCGGAGGGCTCGACCGCGACGACATACCGATCGGTCGGCTCGTACGAACCCGCGCCGGCGCCGACATTCAGCACCCCGCGAGCCTCGCCGAGCGACGCGTGGATGCGAGCGGCGATTCGTGGGTCCGGTCGGCGGTAGGTGGTATATCCCACATCGCGTGACTCGTAGTTGAAATCACCTTCGGACAGCCGCGTGTTCGTGGGTTGGCCGGGCATGGGTGACCGCATGATTCAGGCTAGGCACGTCCGAAAGTGCTATCCTCCGGTCCGTTCGGCACGCCGAGCGAAGAGGAGGAGAGATATGAAGGCTATGTGTGCGAAGTGGTGTTCCTATGGACTCGTTCTGGCGGCGGCCTTGCCGGCATGGGCGGACGTGGCGGCTTACAGCGCCGGATACCAGGTCAATTACCGGCAAGCCGACGGCGTGGCCCCCTCTGTGTACGCAGCCGCATTCTTCTATGCGATTTCCGCCGACGCCGGTGACGCCACCAACGCGTCGATCACCAGCGGTCCGACCGGCGAAACGATCGATCTCTTCGAGGTGCTCCCCGGCATCTTCCAAGGTGGCGTGGCGTTCGGTGACGAGGCCTCCATGCATGCGGCGTTCCCCGGCGGGAGCTACCTCCTCGCGGTGACGGGCGGCTCCCTGGGCAACCAGAGCGGAGAGATCGAGATGCTCTCCCCGCCGCATTACCCGGACACCGTGCCCGCGTTCGACGCGGCGCAGATCGGCGAGTACCAGGCGATCGACGGCCTTGCCGATTACGAGTTCCGGTTCAACACGTTCTCCTCCTCGGGCACGCTCGACCAGGCGTACGTCGTCATCGACGCCTACCCGTCGACACGCCGCGTCTTCTTCGCGCCGGTTGATCCCGGGTCGGGCTCGGTGGTGGTGCCGGCCGGCACCCTCCGGCTCAACCGGCGATACGTCGCGACGCTGCTGTTCCTCAGCGTGATCGAGCGTGAGAACGCGGGGTTCCAGAGCGCGACCTCCGGCAGCAACGCCTGGTACACCACCGACGTGCTGATCCGCACCGCGGGCAATTGCCCGTCGGACTACAACGGCGACGGGTTCGTCGATTTCTTCGACTTCGCTGACTTTGTCGCCGAGTTCGAAAGCGGCGATCCCTACGCCGACTACAACAGCGACGGCTTCATCGATTTCTTTGACTACAACGATTTCGTCGCGGCGTTCGAAATCGGCTGCTGATCGCACTCGCAAGACCCGCCCGCATATGCTGACGACGTGCTCGCTCCGGCCCGACGCCGGAGGGCAACGACGAGGATACCCCATGGCCGACACGACTCCAGTTCCCTCGCCCACCCCGGCCCCCTCCCAGGCGACTCCCGCCGGCGGCTTCAAGCCCCAGATCACCATCGACGACTTTGCCAAGATCGACCTGCGCGTCGCGAAGGTTCTCGCGGCCGAACCTCACCCCAGCGCCGACAAGCTCCTCAAGCTCCAGCTCGATGATGGCTCTGGGACGCCCCGCCAGATCTGCGCGGGCATCCGCGAATTCGTCAAGCCCGAGGACATGGTCGGGCGGCTCATCGTGATCGTCGCCAACCTCGCCCCGCGGATGCTCCGCGGCGAGGAGTCCCGCGGGATGCTCCTCGCGGCGAGCCACGGCCCACGCGACCCGGCCCCCGGTCAGACCCGCATCCTGGCGGTCCTGTCGCCCGGGTCCGAGATCCCGCCCGGATCGGTCGTCACCTGAGGCATGGCTCACAACCCCGGGGCCGAATCCAAAGCAATGGTCGGAACGAAGTGACGCGCGAGCCGTTTCAGGTGGCGGCTCGGACAGGTGTTCACGCGTCATGGCTTCGAAACCACGTCAACAGGTCAGTCGGCGGCCGCGGGGCAGCCCCGCCCGCGGGCAGGGCGTCCCGGCGTGCTACGATGGTCGCGGCACGAGCCCCGGGGCCGCGTCTCGACGCCCCGCCGGCCGCATGTCGCGATGGAAGGCTTCCTCGGTGAACGAAACCCTACTCAGGCGAGTCGCGGCGGGAGACGAATCGGCGGTGCAGGCCTGCATCGACCGCTTCGGAGGCTTGGTCTGGTCGTTGGCCCGAAGGCTTCTGCCCACTGCTGCTGATCTGGACGATGCCGTGCAGGAAGTGTTCGTCGAGGTCTGGCGCAACGCGTACAAGTACGACGAAGGCGTCGCCTCCGAAACGGCGTTTGTGGCGATGCTCGCCCGGCGTCGTCTGATCGACCGCCGCCGCAGGCTCGAACGCCGACACGATCGGGATCAACTCCCGGATTCGGCCGCCGATGACGCGACGGCGACCCCGGTCGGGCTGGGCCTGGCCGAGGAAGCTCGCGCCGCCGCCGACGCCTTCGAGCAACTCTCGAGCGAGCAGCGGCGTTGCCTGCGTCTGAGCGTGTACGAGGGTCTTTCCCACGAGAAGATCGCGGCGTCCACCGGGCTCCCGCTGGGCACGGTCAAGACACATGTCCGCCGCGGGCTGATCAAGATCAGGCAACTGCTCGGCGTGGGGCCGCCGCTCGAGACCGAGGGCGCGACGGGCGAGGAGGTGCGCTCATGAGCAGCACTTTCTCCAATTGGTCGCGTGGTGAGCGGGAGCTCGATCTTCTGGTGGGTCGTGCGACGCAGGGTCTGAGCGAAGCCGAATTGCAAGAGCTGCGTCAGGCGGGCGCCGACGAAGAATTGTCATTCGATCTTGCCGCCGCAGCCGCCGATCTGGCGATGATCGATCAAGTCGAGCCGATGCCCGCTTCGTGCCGAGCGAAGCTTGAGCACGCCGCCCGAACCTTCTGTGCCTCGCAGCGCCCGCCGGTGGTGGAAGTGGTGGGGAGCGAGCGGCGTGATGGCGTGGCCGGACGGATCGACTCCGAACGCCGCATTTCCATGGGGTGGGTGGCTGCCGCGGCGGGGATCCTGTTGGCGGTGCTCGCCTGGCTCCCCAAGCTCTCGGTCTCGTCCACGGGCGGCGGCACGCCCCCCTTGGCCGCGACCCCGGCCGAACGCCGGGCTGTGCTCCTCGCGGAAGCAACCGACAAGGGCGTCTGGTCGTGGTCCGACTTCAAGCATCCCGAAACCCAGGCCGATCCGGAAATCAAGGGCGTCCGCGGCGACGTGGTCTGGAGCGGCGAGCGGCAGGAAGGTTACATGCGGTTCGAAGGGCTGCCGCCCAACAACCCCGCGAACGAACGCTATCAGCTCTGGATCATCGACGAGCGAGGGCTCTCGCAGCGCGTCAGCGGCGGGCTGTTCGATGTTCACGCTCAGGGCGAGACGATTGTCCCGATCCGACCCGCGGTTCCCATCGGCACGCCCGCCATCTTCGCCGTCACGATCGAGAAGCCCCTCGGCGTCGCCGTCTCGGACATGACCCGCCGGGCATGCGCCGCGATCGCGGTCCGCTAACCCTCGATCCTCAGCGAGCCGTCGTCGTGCGGATCCGGTACACGCGTCCCGTCATGTCGCAACTGAACAGCACCGAGCCGTCTGGCACCTGCACCGCATCAACCGGTCGAATCACCGGCGTCGCCCGGTCTCCAGGCCCACGACGCAGGCCGTCAACCAGCGTGACGTATCCGATGGGCCGCTGTTCGATGGGATCGAAGATGACGCGGACGACGCAGTAGCCCGCGGGCTGCGTGCGGTTCCATGAGCCGTGGTAGCAGGCGATCATGTCCCCCGCGTGGTCGCTCGGCATAGCGCCGGGCTTGCCCGCCGAGGTCTTGACGACTTGCGGATCGAGGAATGTGAACCCGTTGCCCGCCCAATGCGCCGGCATCGACAGGCGAGGGGCCGTGTTGCGGGCCGCCAGCTCGATCAGGTCGCTCTTGTCCAGGAACTCAAACCGCGGGATGACCTCGCCCGCGATGAACGGGTGCCCGTAGAACTTCCCTTCCTCGTAGTGGTTGATCTCCTCGGGCGGGTACCGATCGGTGATCGGCTGGCCTTTCGCCGGGTTGGCCGGGTCCTCGTCGAGCGTTCGCCCGAACCAGTCGGATCCGTGGTCGAGCCCCCAGACTTCCCGCGTGCCGGGGCGGAGGCGGAGCTTCTCGGTATTCCGGATGCCGCCCGCAAAGGGCTTCTTGTTCTTCCCGGAAAGGTCGAACGTCCAGATCTTCTGCCGCTCGCTCGCGGTTTCGTCGGTGATGTTCCCGCTGTCGCCGATCGAGGTGTAGATCGTGCCGTGCGCGACCAGGAGCGAACGCCACCAGTGCACGCCGCCGGAAGGGAGCATGCCGTCCGGGATGACGGCGATGTTCTCGTCAGCAACGCCATCGCCCGACGTGTCGCGGGCCTTGCGGATGCTCCCGCTGGTCGAATACCAGAGCCACATCGCGCCGCTCTCGTCCGGAGCCAGGCAGAGCCCGTGCAGCGAGGTCGGCCCTTGCACAAACGTCGTCCGCCGCTCGTAGAACCCGTCGCCATCGGCGTCTTCGAGGCGGGTGATGTCTCCCCCGCGGCTGCGGCGTTCGCCCGGGCCCGGCGGCACCTCGGGCCGGCTGACGTACAGCACGCCGTCCGGATCCACTTCGAGAAATCGAGCCCGGGCCAGATCGTCGACCGCGACAGTGAGCGTGTAACCGGGCCTGCACGTGATGCCCTGCGGCGGCGCCGGGACGGCCGGCCTCGCCGACGCAGTGGGGGAGTCAGCCGGAGCGACAACCGGCGGCGTCGCCCCACGCCCGCCCGCGGCCAGCGTCAGAATCACCACCCCGATCTGGTTCGGCACGCTCGGGCCTCCTTCCCACACGATGCTCTCATCGTCCGGGCTTTGCTCCAACCTACAATAGATCGTGAGGCGGGGATTCACCCTTATCGAACTGCTCGTGGTCATCGCGATCATCGCGCTGCTGGTCGGGCTTGCCCTGCCGGCCTTGTCTCGTGCGCGACAGGCCGCCCGGCAGACCATCTGCCTCTCCAATCTCCGATCGATCCACGCGATTCTCCAGCAGTACGCGGACGTGAACCGGGGCATGTCGCCCGCGCTCGGGCAGCCCTACGGCACGCCGCCCAATTGGGCCTTGGTTGTGCAGCAGGCCGCGGGAGTCAGCGGTTCGACGGGGTCCCAGTTGTACGCCGCGGGCAGCGTGCTCTCGTGCCCCTCCTCGCGAGCGTTCTATAGCCTCCCGATGGAGCGTTGTTACGCGATCAATGTCACGGGACACTCCGGTCAGCCCGGCGATCCGGATAACTACGACTCGCTCCCGCGCGGCGCGAGCGTGCGCATGGACGCGGTCGCACGACCCTGGGAGACCGCGCTGCTCGTCGACTCGACGCAGACGCCCTCCGGCGTTGATCAGCCCCCCTCCACGCGCACCTGGAGCGTGATCGACTTCCGGCTGGCCGATCACGTCGACGGCCGGTTGGCCCGCATCCACGACGCCGGGCGCGTCTTCAACGTGGTCCACTTCGATGGGTCCGCGGCGCCTCGCAAAGAGGTGCCCGAGTTCTGGGCCCAGCCACTCCCCTAGAGCGGGTCCTACGATCATCCAATGACTGCAACGACCGGCCCCGTGACGCTCCGCACGCTCCGACAGATGGCCGCCGACGGGCGACCCTTCGCGTGCCTGACGTGCTACGACGCAACTACCGCGAGATGGTTGGCACGCGGCGGGGTGCACGTGCTGCTCGTGGGCGATACGGCGGCGGAGGTGGTGCTGGGCTTTGAGCGCACGGTCGACGCGCCGCTGGACGTGATGATCGCTCTGACGGCGGGCGTGAAGCGGGGCGCGCCGGACCGGGTGGTCATGGGCGACATGCCCTTCATGAGTTATCAGGCTTCACCCGATGACGCGGTGCGCAACGCCGGCCGATTCCTCGTGGAAGGCAAGGCCGACGTGGTGAAGATCGAGGCGGATTCCTCGCACGTGCCGCTGGTTCGGCGGATGGCGTCGGCGGGTATCCCGATCTGTGCGCACGTTGGCAGTCGTCCGCAGCGTGCGGCGATGACGGCGGGTTACGCGTCCGCGGGGCGCACCGCATCGGAAGCGGTCAGGATCGTCGAGGACGCGATCGCCCTTGAGCGTGCGGGCGCGGTGATGCTGCTGCTGGAGGCGGTGCCCGACGAGGTGACGGCCCGCGTGCTGGAGCTCACCCGTTCGCCGGTGATCGGGATCGGCGCGGGGTCGGCGTGCCACGGGCAGGTGCTGGTGGTGCAGGATTTGCTGGGGCTTTCGGAGCACCCGCCCAAGTTCGCCGAGCCCCTGGCGATGATGGGGCCCGGGGTGGCGGACGCCGCGTCGCGATGGGTCGAGCGGGTCGGTTCGCGGAAGGTCGGTGGGATCCGGTACACGATGAAGCCCGGCGAGGTCGAGAAGTTCGCGGCGGCGACGGAGCATCTCTCCCCGGGCGAGGACGCTGACCGATAAAGGCCTGGGGCGCGGAGGAGGAGCGATCGATGCGTCGATTCGTGGCGTTCGGACCGGCGATTGTGGTGCTCATCGTGGCGGCGCTGACGCTCCACTTTGCCCCGATGATGCTGCGGCAGATCTCGGCGGCCCGGACGGCGCAGACGATCTCGGTCGCCCGCGACCAGCTCGACGCCGGGACGGTGCTTGACGCGATCAACGAGGCGGTTCGGACGATTGCGCAGTCGGTCGAGCCTTCCGTGGTTCACATCGAGGTGGATGGTTCGGGCTTCGGGGGTTCTTCGGGGTCGGGGTGGGTGTACGACGATCTGGGGCACGTGGTGACGAACGCGCACGTCGTGCGCAATGCGAGGACGCTCCGCGTGCAGTTCTACGACGGGCGGGTGGTCGAGGGCGAACTGAAGGGAGCCGATTCGCTGACGGACGTCGCGGTGATCCGCGTGGCGGCGACGGACGGGCTCTTCCCGGCGAGGCGGGCGCCGGACGTCAACCCGCAGCAGGGCGACCGGGTGTACGCCTTTGGATCGCCTTTCGGGCTGAAGTTCTCGATGTCGGAGGGGATCATCTCGGGGCTTGGGCGCGTGGCGGGGCCTGCTCTTGAGATGGGCGGATTCTCGAACCTGATCCAGACGGACGCCGCGGTCAACCCGGGCAATTCGGGCGGGCCGCTCGTGGACAGCAAGGGGCGTGTTGTCGGCATGAACGTGGCGATCGCGACGGCTCGCGATGAGCGTGGCGTGGCGGGAGAGGGGCAGTCGGCGGGCATCAGCTTCGCGATTCCGATCGCGGTGGTGGAGAACGTCTGCGATCAGTTGATCAGCGTGGGGCGGGTGAGCCGCGGGTTTCTCGGGATCAGCTTCGGCGGGGTCGATCAGATTTCCGACGGGGACCGCTATCGCGGGACGGGCGTGCGGGTGAACAGCGTGGAGGACGGCGGGCCGGCGGCGCTCGCTGGGCTGAGGCGGGGTGACGTCATCGTCGCGATCCAGGGGCAGCCCACGCCTTCGTTCGAGAACGTGCGTTCGATCGTCGGGACGAGCCGTGCGGGCGAGCGGGTTCGAGTGCGGTACTGGCGGAGCAACGAGTTCCGCGAGACGGAAGTGGTGCTGGCGGAGATGACGGCGTCGGCGCTGGTGCGGGGAAACCCATCGATCTTCACGATCCGCGAGACGGGGATGCAGGTCGTCGACACGCCCCAGGGGCCGGTGGTCTTCAGCGTCATGCGCGGCGGGCCCGCGGCGATGGCGAGGCTCGGTGAGGGGCAGGTGATTCTGGCGGTGGGCGCGACGAAGATCGGGAGCGTTGCCGACTTTGCCGCGGAGCTTGTGAATCAGGGTTGGCTGGTCGGCAAGGACCTTGAATTGACGGTCGCGGACATCGTGGGCGAGCGAGTGGGCGACGCACGGACCGTCACGCTGCGGCCGGTCACGGTGCGTTAGTGAGTGGGTTCCGCCGCTTCGAGGCGGACGATCACGGGCGTGCCGGGACGTGGGAGGCGTTCGCCGTCGACGATCCATACGGGGTCTTCGAGCGAGGCTTCGGGGCTGAACATCCTGGACCAGGCGACGGGTTCGTCGCCGAAGGCGCAGAGGCCGACAATGGTGCCCGAAAGATCCGCGGCGTAGACCTCACGTCCCGAGCGGCGCATGAAGGCCGAGCCCGCGAAGACAAAGCCGCTGTCTTCATCCTCCGACAGCCAGCTCGTCTTCTGGACGTGCCGGACGAACTCGGACAGGTCGCGGCGGAAGAGTCGCTCGCCCTGATTCCATTGCAGGCGAACACGAAGGCGTGGCCCGACGGGGGGCGAGGGTTTCAGCGAGCCGTTCTCGAACGACCATGACCCGGGGCGGCCGGGCTCGAACCCGGCCAGCAGCAGTGCGGCGTGGACGTGCGAGGGCATCGCCGGGGAGACGACGAGCGACTCGTGCTCACGCGAGTCGGGTCGGCAGGCGAGCACCTCGAGGTAGACGATCGGGGTCTGCGGGTGCGTGGTGTCCGCGCAGATGGAGCCGTCGAACTCGACGACCCGAGCGGCGACGTCGACGCGGACGTGCGGAAAGATCTCGCGGAGTGATGAACTTGGGCGCTGAGCGACTGGGCTCTGGGCCGGCGCGGGCTCTGGCGCCGGCGTCGCCGGGGCCTCGGTCGGGCCCTGTGGCGTGGATTGCGGCGGGATCGGGGACGGCGTCGGCGCATCTTGCGATGGCCTGCCGGCGGGCGAGCACGCCTGCACGAGGAGGATGAGCGGGAGAAGAGGGGCGGCGAACGTCGTGCGGCGGTTCATGGCGTGGCTCCGCGAGCGGCGACGAGTCGCTCGAAGTGTTCGCCGCGGCGTTCGAAGTTCTCGAACTGTCCCCACGACGCGCACGCCGGCGAGAGCAGCAGCACGTCGCCCGGGCGGGCGTTGGCAAAGGCGGCGGCGACGGCGGCTTCGAGCGTGCCGCAGGGCGTCGAGGCACCACCGCTGGCCGCGTCGAGTGCGGGGCCGGTCTGGCCGATGGTGTAGAGGCCGGCGAGCTGAGAAGCTTTTTTCGCGACGGGGGCCAGGTCGGAGCCCTTGTCGTAGCCGCCGGCGATGAGGTGAACTCGAGTGAGAGGGGTGCGTTCGGCGATGGCCTCCAGGGCGAGCAAGGCCGACTCGGGCGTGGTGGACTTGCTGTCGTTGAAGCAGCGCACGCCGGCGAAGGTGCCGACGAGTCGGAGGCGGTGGGCGAGCCCGCCGAACGTTCGGAGCGTCTGCTCGACCGCGACGGAGGGGCTGGCGTGATTGAGCAACGCGAGGACTGCTTCGACGGCCATGGCGGCGTTGAGGGCGTTGTGGCGGCCGGGGATCGCCAGATCGGCGACACCGGCCGATTCGGGCACGCGGACGAGTTTCACGCCGGGTCTGGTCGGCCAATCGGCGACGCCCGGGCCCAGAACAGCGGTGTCGCCGGGGTGTTGGTTGGAGAGCAGGGCTTGCTTGCTCTGGCGGTAGTGGTTCATCGTGCCGTGCCAGTCGAGGTGGTTGGGCGAGAGGTTGGTGACCACGGCGACGCGGGGGGCGAATCGGTCACGAGCGAGCCAATAGAGCATGAAGCTCGAGAGTTCGAGAACAACGTACGCTTCGGTGGGAATCGTCCGCGCGAGGAGAGAGCCCCCGATGTTCCCGCCGAAAACGGCGGCGTGACCGAGATTGGTCAGGGCGTGGTGGATCATCGCGCTGGTGGTCGACTTGCCGGCGGACCCGGTGATCGCGACGACGCGGGAGCGGTCGGGCAGGCCGGCGACGGAGAGGGCGATCTCGGTGGTGATGCGCACGCCGGCGCGTTCGGCGGCGTTGAGATAGACGTTATCCCAGGGCTTGGGGACCGCCGGGTTGGCGATCACGACGTCGGTGTGGGTGAAGTCGGACTCGCGGTGTTCGCCCAACCGCAGCGAGACGCGTCCGGCGTCGATCAGATCGCGGAGCGCATCGATGGAGGCGGCGAGCGAGGCGGCGGGCTTGGTGTCGGTGACGAGGACATTGGCCCCCAGACCGGCGAGGTAGCGGGCAACGCCCACCCCGCCGCCGAACGCCCCCAAGCCCATGACGGTGACACGCGTGCCGGCCCAGTCGCTCATGCGCGAGAGTATCCCGGCGGGCGGATGCCCGCGACGACGCCGGGCCGATCGGAGGCGGCGGGGGGGCCTATCGTGTTTGATGAGCATGATTCGGATGCGACTGGCGGCGGCGGCGTGTGGCCTTGGCGTCTGGGGTGCGGGCTGGGGTGTGGCACAGCCCGGCACCGACGACTGGAAGGCCCAGGAGGCCCCGCTGCTGACGAACCATCGGCAACTGACGTTCCGCGACCGCTTCGTGCGGGCGGGCGAGTCGTACGTGTCGCCGGATGGTCGGTGGGTGATCTTCCAGGCGGTGGAGACCCCCAAGCCGGGCGTCGAGGCGGATCCGTTCTACGCCATGTTTGTCGGCGAGCTTGGGCCCGAGGGGGGGCTCACGAAGATCGAGCGAGTGAGCCCGGCGGGCTCGGCGAACACCTGCGGGTGGTTTCATCCGACACTTCCCGTGCTGCTGTTTGGGAGCACGGTGACCGTGCCGAGGGAGGAGGTCGGCTCCGGTTATCAGCGCGGCACGAGTCGCTATCGCTGGGCCTTTCCCACGCAGATGGAGGTCGTGCTCGGGACGTCGGCGGGGTATGCGGCGTCGCTGGCGAAGCGGGCCTTTTCGGGCGACGAAAGGGCGTTGATCGAGCGGGCCACGCGGGGCGAGGCGGTCTTCTCACGGCCCAACTACGACGCGGAATGCACGTTTGATCCGACGGGGCGCTTCGTTCTGTATGCCCATGTGAACGACGCGCCGGCGGGCTCGGACCCTGCCAATCCGCCCAAGACCGACGCGGATATCTTCATCTTTGATACCAAGACGGGGAAGGACCGGGCGATCGTGGTGGCGCCGGGGTACGACGGCGGGCCGTTCTTCTCACCGGACGGGACGTGGATCTGCTATCGATCCGATCGGCGGGGGAACGACGAGCTGCAGTTGTTTGTGGCGAAGCTGGCGTTTGAGAAGGGTGAGGACGGCGTTGCGGTGCCGGTGGGCATCGAGCACGAGTTCCAGATCACCGACAACGCGCACGTCAATTGGTGCCCGTTCTACCACCCCTCCGGGGAGTTTCTGGTGTACGCGACGAGCGAGGTGGGGCACACGAACTACGAGGTCTTCGCGGTGAAGCTGGACAAGGCGAGGTTCGACGAGGCGATCGCGCGGGCGGGCGGGGCGACGCGGCACGTCATCGCCGATCTGCCGCGTGCGAGGATCACCCACGCCGCCGGGGCGGATGTGCTGCCGGCGTTCACGCCCGACGGGAAGCGGATGATCTGGTGCAGCCAGCGGGGCGGGGCGATCGAGGGCGAGGCCAGGCCCAGCAGCCAGGTCTGGATCGCGGACTGGAACGGCACGCCATTCCGGTGAAGGGGGCTCACGATGACGTCGGCGGCCATCAAGACACTGTGCGACCAGATCGTCGATTACGCCGGGCTCTTTCCGCCCGCAAAGCTCGACATGAGCCCGGCGGTAGAGGCCTACGCCCGCGAGAAGGTCGGGCTTCATCGCTGGATGCTCGGGCGGTTCGTCTGCCCGGCGTCGCGGCTCGCGGAGCTTTCGCGAGCGGGCGCGGCCCTGATGCCCGGAACCTTCGCCACCAGCGGGTATCGTGAGTACGCAGACAGCGTTGAGCCATGGCGGATCACCGTGCTGGCCGACTCCGTGACGGCGCAGGACCCGGTGGGCGGGCTCGAACGCGACATCGCGGCGATCATCGATTTCAACACGCGGCACGCCACGGAGGATCAGGGGCTTGCGCAGGCGGATTGCATCGAGCTCAAGCCCCCAACGCCCGACTTTGTGGACGAGGCCGCGGAGCTGATTCCGGAGGACCTCTACCCGTTCTTCGAGTTGCCGGGGGGCATTGATCCGCGTGGATTCGTGGCGGCGCTCGCGGGCGCTGCGGCGGGCGCCAAGATCCGCACCGGGGGCACCACGCCCGAGGCCTTCCCGTCGGCGGAAGTGGTCGCGGAGTTCATCCGGGCGTGCGTCGCGGCGGAGGTGCCTTTCAAGGCGACCGCCGGGCTTCACCATCCGCTGCGGGGCTCGTTCCCGCTGACGTACGAGAAGGGCTCGGCGTGCGCGGAGATGTTCGGGTTTCTCAACGTGTTCGTGACCGCGGCACTCGCCAAGGCCCATCGGCTCGACACCCCCACGCTGGTGCAGTGCCTGACCGAACGTGATCCATCGTCCATCGCCGCGACAGACGACGGACTCCGCTGGCGCAAGCTTGTCCTGAGCGTGTCCCAGCTCTCGGCCGCACGTGAGGGCCTGGCGCTTTCCTTCGGGTCCTGCTCGTTCGATGAGCCCGTGCGTGAACTGACCGCGCTCGGGCTGCTCTGATCGATCGAGTCACTTGCCCGAGCTGCTCGCGTCCGGCGGTCGCTCCGACGCGATCCGGCGCTGGAGCCTGCTCCACCTCTGCCTCAGGGACGCCTCAGACAACCCGAGCGTGACGGCGATGGCCGACCATTCGAGCCCGGCGGCCCTCAGACGGGCGATCTCGGCGTCCTCGGGGCTGAGCCGGCGTGCCAGCGTCTCGCCCGCTTCGCGGGCTTGCGTCTGCATCGACGCGGTCGGCCCGCTGTGCGGCGCCAGCTCGCCGTCGATGAATCCCGCTCCTTCGGCCGGGGTGCGTTTGAGCGTCTGATCGTGCCGCGCCAGTTCGGCGAGCTTGGATCGCACGACCCGCTGCAGGTACGCGTGCAACGCCTGCTCGGAATCAAAGGCCAGAAGCCCACGAGCGGCGTCGTCGACAAAGCTCTTGGCGATGCTCTGGCAGACATCCGCCGACTCGCGATGGTCCCGAAGTCGATCACCCATGCGGGCACGGACAAAGATCCGTACGAGCCGGAGCAACTCGGCGTAGGCACGATCGCGGGCGCGGTCGTCCGGGTCTCGCCCGAGCAAGGCTTTGAGGTCCACGGCGGGCACTCCCCCAGAATACCACATGTCACACCGGGTCAAAAGGCGCACTGGTTACACTGTGGGAGGGTGTGTTCGAAAGGCACGTCCATGATGATCCGCACCGCCGAAGAATTCGTGGCCGCGCTATGGGCAGCGGGGATTCCCACGCCCGGCGAGGTGATCCGTGCGTGCCGGAGCGGTTCCCGGACGCCGGACTCCGATGGGGGCGGATCCAGCGGAGGTGATTCCGCGGGCGCATACGAGCTGGTGGACGTGCTGGCCGAGGACGCCGAGGTCAGGCGTCGTCGCGGCCTCGATGCTCGGATCGAGGTGTATCTGGCGTCCCATCCCCTCTTGATGGAAGATCATGAGGCGTGCCGGGCGGTGATGATGGTTGAATTGGCGGGTCTGAACGGGCGGAGCGTGGGCGAAGCCGCCGATCGCATCGCCTCGGCGTACCCGTCGCTGGCCGAGGACGCGAGAGCCGTGGCGTCGCTGTGCGGGATGATGGAGGCCGAGCCTCCGAGCGAGCCCGGCGATCGGCTCGGGAAGTACGTGCTGATCGATCGGCTCGGGGCGGGTACGTTCGGGTCGGTGTGGCTCGCGGAAGACACCGAGCTCGCGCGATCTGTTGCGCTCAAGATCCTCCACGAGCAGGCTGGCGAGGACGCGGCCAGGCGGGTGATCGCCGAGGCCAAGTCGGCCGCCGCCCTCGACCATCCGAACGTCGTCAAGGTCCATTCGGCGGGTCGACTGCCCGACGGACGGGCCTACATCGACGCCCAGTTGGTGGCTGATTCCGGCGAGCGCGGGCCGGTGCTGGGCGTGTCGCTCGATCGTCGCGCTGGCTCGTCCATGCCCGCGAAGGATGCCGCCGCGCTGGTGCGTTCAGTTGCCCGAGGTGTCGCGGCCGCCCACGCTCGCGGGATCGTGCACCGCGACATCAAGCCCGCCAACATCATCGTGACCCCCGGCGGGCGTGCCATGCTCGCCGACTTCGGGCTTTCGTCGCTTGCCGGCTCTGGTGGAGGCACCGCGGGAACCCCCGCCTTCATGTCCCCCGAGCAGGCCCGCGGCGAACCGGCCACTCCCGCGGGCGACATCTACGCGTTGGGCGCGACCCTTCGATACCTGCTCACCGGAGCCTTGGCCGTTGTGCCCAGCGGGAGGTCGGGCGGGTCCGACCGCGACGACGTTCTGGCACAGGTGCGCGAAGGCAAGGTCGATCCGCTCGCCGGGCACCCGGGCGTGCCGACGACATTGGCGCGGATCTGCGACAAGGCGATGGCGGTCCGGGCGGAGGATCGATACGCCTCGGCCGCGAGCCTTGCGGAGGATCTCGACCGCTACCTCTCGCGTCGTCCAACCGAGGCCGGCCGGGAAGATCGGGTCGTGCGGGCGTTTCTCTGGGTCCGTCGGCACGCGGCACTGGTCACCATCGCCGTGGCCGCCGTGGCTCTCGTGTCGGGCGTGTCGTGGCGGGCGTTCGTGCAGGTCGGGCGGGAGCGCGACGCTGCGCGAGAAGCAGAACGCGTCGCGACACTCAAGTCGCACGAGTCCGAGCAGAACCTCCGCGCGGCACAAGAGGCCGAACGCCTGGCGAAGCGCAAGAGCGCCGAGGCCGAACGCAACGCACGCATCGCCGAGGGCGTCAACCGCTTCATGCAGGACGCGCTGCTGGTGGCGCAGGGGGACAATCGCGGGCGTGACGTGACGATGTACGACGCGATCCTCGAAGCCGCGAGACGGATCCCGCTGACGCTCGACGAAGGCTCGCTCGAGGACGCGGGCGTTCGCCATGTTGTCGGGCGAGTCCTGGGCACGATGGCCGAGTTCGGGCAGGCCGAGGCGTTGCTCCGTCGCTCGTTGGAGATCCGCGAGAAAGAGCTCGGCCCCGACAGCGTGTGGACACAGGCGACGCGGTTCGCTCTGGCCGAGATGCTCTCGTATGCGCACCGCACCGCCGAGGCGGACGCGATCGCCACCCCGCTCGAAGCGGATCTCTCCCGAGTCGAGGGTGAATACGGCGATCTCCTGCTCTCCGCCCGAGACCTGCTGGTGCAGATCCGCCTCGACCAGGGCAGGCTCGACGATGCCGAGAAGCTTGTCCGCTCCAACCTCGAAGTACGCCGAACGGGCGAGCGCACGTCCGAAGACCAATTGGCGACCAGCCTGATTCAGCACGCGAAGATTCTGCGAGCCCGGGGCGACCGCGAGGCGGCGGCGAAGCTCTTTCGAGAGGCGTTGGAGATTCGTGAGCGGCTGTTCAGCGAGGAGTCCTCGCCCGTGGCCGCCGCACTCAACGATCTGGGCGCTGTGCTCGCCGAACTGGGGCGATTCGAGGAGGCCGAGCCCATTCAACGCAGGTCTTTGGGTGTGATGCGAGCAAGGCTGGGCGACGGGCATATCAACACGGTGACGGCGGCCCACAATCTAGCCTGGATGCTCCTGACCAAGAAGAAATCTCCGGCGGACGCGCTCGGGGTCATCGAGCCTTTCGAGATGCCGGCACGAAGTCAGCTCGGTGATAAGCACGAAATGTCCATCCGTGTCACGCAGGTGCTTGGTCGCTCGCTCGCCGCCGCCGGCAGGCATGCTGATGCCATCGGGCCGCTTACGGACTCGGCCAGGCGATCCGAACAACTGGGCGCGCCGGGTCTAGCGATCGACGCCATCGCGAGCCGGGCCGCGGCGGAGTGCTTCGGTGCGCTTGGCGACGCCGAGAAACAGGCCCAGTGGAAGGCTCGTGCGGACGATCGTCTGAAGCGGGCCCGCGAGGCGCAGGGCAGGTAGCCGACGTCATCGTCCGTCGCGTTCGGTCCACTCCTCCGCCGTGAGCGCCCATCGCTCGTGGTCCTGCCACCGCCCCGCGATCCGCAGAAATCGAGGCGAGAGCCCCTCCAGCCGGAACCCGAGCCGCCGCACGAGCGCCCGCGAGGGTTCGTTCGTCGGGATGATGTTCGCCTCGACGCGGTGCAGTCGCATGGGACCAAAGGCCCGCGAGGCCGCCAGCCGGACCGCCTCGGTCATGTATCCGCGGCCCGCGAAGCGATGCCCCACCCAGTAACCCAACGCGGCGCACTGGAACGCACCTCTCGCGATGTTGTTGAGGCTGACTTGTCCGATCAACTCCCCCCGCCCGCGCTGCGACGCCAATCGCACGAGGAATCTTCTCGACTGGGGTGTGCTGGCCGACGACAGGAAGCGATCGAACGCATCCTCCGCGAATCGATCTTCCGCCACACCGCCGTCCCCTTCGATCGTGGGCTCCCAGGGTTCAAGCCACGCCCGCGACTCCTCGCGCAGCTTCACATATGCGGGCTTGTCCCGCCCGGTTGGTTCCACCAGAATGACCTGCGGAGGCCTCATCGCCACGACCATATCACGCCCGCTTGACGCCTGCGGCGGCGGGTTCTACCCTCTGTACGTCTAGGAGTACGCGTTGAACCCCACGAGCATGAAAATGCGAATGCACATGGCCATGCGAGCCCCCGCGGGCGGCGCGTGCACCAGTGTGTTCTGAGTAGGGCTTCCGCGAGACCTTCTCCAAACCACTGAAGAACGCCGCCCCGGGGGTCACGAGCCTCGCGGGTTCTTGCCGTTCCTTTCCATCTCATCCAGGTCGCAGTTGAATCCCCGGCCGGTGCCCGGGGCGGAGGTCTCTCCATGTCTGTTGATGCTGTCGCTTCTCTCGCCACACGATGCGTCCGGGGCGGGCTCGTGCCCGATCCCACGACGGGCGCTATCACCACCCCGATCATCCAGTCCGCGACGTACGTCCAGCAGGCCGTCGGCGTCGACAAGGGGCACACCTACAGCCGGGCGAGCAACCCCACGGTCTCGGCGCTCGAGGCCGCGCTGGGATCGCTCGAGTCCGCCTCGACCGCGTGCTTCGCCACGGGGCTCGCGGCGATCCACGCTCTGTTCCTCGCCACGCTCAAGGCAGGCGACCACGTTGTCTGCTCGGAGGTGATCTATGGCGGGACGTATCGCCTGCTCAAGGAAGTGCTCGCGAACCTCGGCATTCGATCAACCTTCGTCGATACCGCGGATCTTCAGGCTCTCCGCGAGTCGATCCGCGAGAACACCCGACTCGTGCTCATCGAGACGCCGGGCAACCCGACGCTCCGACTGACCGACGTCGCCGCCGTCGCGAAGATCACCAGGCCCCGCGGCATCCTTCTCGCTGTCGACAACACGTTCCTCACGCCCGTGGGGCTCCGTCCGCTCGACCTGGGCGCCGACGTGTCGGTCTATTCCACGACCAAGTATCTTGAGGGTCACAACGCCACGGTCGGCGGAGCCCTGACCACGCGTGATGCCGCCCTGCTCGAGCGGTTCACGTTCATCCGCAAGTCCGTCGGTTCGATCCAGGCCCCGCAGGACGCGTGGCTCACCATCCGCGGGCTCAAGACGCTCGCGGTGCGCCTCAAGGAACATTCCGCGAACGCCCAGGCCGTCGCCGAATGGCTCGAAGCACACCCCGCCGTCTCTCGCGTCTGGTACCCCGGGCTGGCCTCGTTCCCGCAGGCCGACCTCGCCCGCCGCCAGCACCACCTTCACAGCGGCATCATCGCCTTCGAGGTCCACGGCGGCGTCCACGCCGGTGTCGCCGTGCTCAATTCCGTCCGGCTCATCAGCCTCGCCGAAAGCCTGGGTGCCGTCGAGAGCCTCATCACGCACCCCGCCACGATGACCCACGGCAGCGTCCCGCGCGCCGAACGCGAACGCATCGGCATCTCCGACGGCCTGATCCGTCTGTCCGTCGGTCTCGAAGGTCCCGCCGACATCATCGCCGACCTGCAGCTGGCTCTCTCGCACGTTCCGATCCACTCCGCGACAACACAGCCGGCCGTCGCAGGAGGTGCCTCGTGGTGAACTCCTTGACCGTGCTCAAGTTCGGGTCTTCGGTCCTTCCGACGGAAGAGGCCTTGCCCGTTGCCGTTCGCGAGATCACGCATTGGGTCGAGCGTGGGCACAAGGTGATCGCAGTTGTGTCGGCCTTGGGTGAAACGACCGACCGCCTCCTCGCCCGGACGTCGCGTTACGCCGCCGCGTGGCGTCCCGCGGATGAGGCCGCCGTTGCCGCGCTGCTCGCCACGGGCGAAGCGACCACGGTCGCTCTCCTGGGCCTCGCTCTCGCCGCGGCCGGCCGCCCCGCCAACGTGCTCGACGCCGCCGCCATCGGGCTCAAGACCGAAGGGCCGCTGCTCGACGCCCGCGCGATCGACGTCGATCGTGGTGCTGTTCATCGTGCACTCGCCGATCGGCCCATCATCGTCGTCCCGGGATTCCTCGGGCGCGACGACCGCGGCCGAACGACGCTCCTGGGTCGAGGCGGCTCCGACCTGACCGCACTCTTCCTCGCCGGTGAACTCCTCGCCGACCAGTGCGTGCTCCTCAAGGACGTTGACGGCCTCTACGACCGCGACCCCTCCGAAGACCCCGCGAACGCCCGCCGATACCTCCGCGCCAACTACGAGGACGTGCTCCGCCTCACCGGGGGCATCGTCCAGCACAAGGCCGTCCGCTACGCACGCGACCGCCGCACCCAGTTCACCGTCGCCGCTCCGGGGCGATTCGAAGGCTCGCTCATCTGGGGCGGCGACACCGTGCTCGATCGCGACCCTGTCGAAACCTCTTCCCGCGTTTCCCTCTCGAAGGAGGCCCGCCCATGAACTTCACCACCCGCCTCGTCGCCTTCAACGCCGCCCCGCGCGATCCCTTCCGTCCGACGGCGACGCCCATCTACCAGACCGCCACGTTCGAGCAGGACGATGCCTCCGCGTTCGGCACCTACGACTACTCCCGCAGCGGCAACCCCACCCGCCGCGTCCTCGAAGACCTCGTCGCCGACCTCGAAGGCGGCTGCCGGGGCTTTGCCTTCGCCTCCGGGCTCGCCGCGATCACCGCCGTCACGCGTCTCCTCAAGCCCGGCGACGAACTGCTCGCCTGCGAAGACCTGTACGGCGGGTCCTTCCGTCTCTTCTCCCGCATCCTCGCCGAGCGTGGCATCCAGGTGCGCTACACCGACCTCTCCGGCGACAATCCCGTCCCCGTCTCTCCCGCGACGCGCCTTGTCTACGTCGAGACGCCCAGCAACCCGCTGCTCAAAGTCTGCGACCTGCGTCGAATCGCCCGCGACACCCACGCCGCCGGAGCCAAACTCTGCGTCGACGGCACCGCGATGACGCCCTACCTCCAACGTCCGCTGGAACTCGGCGCGGACATCGTTCTGCACTCGGCCACCAAGTACCTGTGCGGGCACGCCGACGTCACCGCGGGCGTCGTCACCGTGAAGGACCAGTCCCTCGCCGAGCAGATCGGCTTCATCCAGAACGCCGAGGGTGCCGTGCTCGGCCCGCAGGACTGCTTTCTCCTCCTCCGCGGGATCAAGACGCTCTCGCTGAGGCTCGACCGCCAGCAACGCACCGCCCAGGCGATCGCCGAGTGGCTCGCCGCTCGGCCCGACGTCACCAAGGTTCATTTCCCGGGTCTTCGCGCCCACCCCGGGCACGACCTGCACCTCTCCCAGGCACTCGGGCCCGGCGCCGTCGTCACGTTCGAAACAGGCGACCCCGAGCGTTCCATCCGCCTCGTCGAGGCGCTCCAGATCTTCTCAATCGCCGTCTCTTTCGGCAGCGTCGGCAGCTGCGCCACCGTCCCCTGCCGCATGAGCCACGCACCCATCGCCAACGCCGACGCCCGCATAGCCCGCCCCGCCTCGACACCACCGCCCGACCTCATCCGCCTCGCGGTCGGCATCGAGGACGCCGCCGACCTCATCGCCGACCTCGCCCGCGCCTTCGAATCCACCCGCGAGCACCTCGCCTGTCGCAGCCGCGCCGTCCAAGGAGTCTGTCCATGAACCTTGCCGCTTCCCGCATCGCCATCGTCGGCGTCACCGGCGTCGTCGGACGCGAGATCCTCGCCATTCTCGAATCCCTCGCCGTTCCGCCCTCGGCGATCCTCCCCCTCGCCTCCCCCAAGTCCGTCGGCACCAGAATTCCCTACTCGGGCTCCTCGATCGAGGTCCGCGAGGCGACGCCCCAGTCGTTCGTCGGTTGCCGGATCGCGCTCTTCGCCTCCTCGTCCGCCGTCGCCCGCGAACTCGCCCCGCACGCCGTCGAGGCCGGCGCCACCGTCATCGACAACTCCAGCGAGTTCCGCATGAGGCCCGGCATCCCGCTGGTCGTGCCTGAGATCAACGGCCGATCCGCCCTCCGCGCCTCCCCCGCGCCCAAGGTCATCGCGAATCCCAACTGCTCGACGATCATCCTGCTCACCGCGATCGATCCGCTCCGCGACGCCTTTGGCCTGCGGTCCGTGCATGTCGCCACGTACCAGGCGGTCTCAGGCGCAGGCCGCGCGGGCCTCGACGCCCTCAAGGCCGAGTCCGAGGCCGCGGTACGCGATGGGTCCCCGGCCCGAGCCCAGGACTCCCCTTTCGTCGAGCCCTGCTTCTTCAATGTCTTCTCGCACAATTCCGCCGTCGATCCGTCCACGGGGCTCAACGGCGAGGAACGCAAGATCATCGACGAGTCCCGCAAGATTCTCGGGCTGCCCGACCTCGAACTCACGCCCACCTGCGTCCGTGTTCCCGTGGAACGCGCCCACAGCCAGGCGATTTCGCTCCGCCTTGAGCACAAAGCCACCGAGGCCCAGGTCCGCGAGGCCTACGCCGCCCACGCCCAGTCCGACGTCATCCGCATCGTCGACGACCGCGCCGGCAATCGCTTCCCCACGCCGCTCAAGGCCGCTGGGCAGGACCCCGTTCTCGTCGGCCGCATCCGCCCGGACCCCGCCCGCCCGGTCGACCCCGACGGCCGAACCGACGCGTGGTGCCTCTTCGCCTGCGGCGACCAGCTCCGAAAGGGCGCCGCCCTCAACGCCGTCCAGATCGCCCAGCTGCTGGACGAGACGGGGATCATCAAGCCCGCCTCGGGGTATCGCTCGATCACCGTCTGACGACCGTGGCCCCCGCCCCGTCCGCCACGCCCCGCGCCGCCCTTCTGTCGGCCTTCGGCTGCTACGTCATGTGGGGCTTCATGCCCCTGCTGTTCATGGCCCAGGCGGCGGTCGGCTTCGACTCGCTCGAAATCCTCGCCCACCGCGCCCTCTGGGCGGTGGCGGTCGCGGGCCTGCTGGTGCTTCTGGCGAAACAGGGCGATCAGGTCCGCGCCGTCCTGACCACGCCGAAGACGCTCGGCTGGCTGGTCCTGTCCACGGCCCTGATCGGCGTCAACTGGGGCCTCTATGTCTGGGCCACCACCCATGAGGCCACGCTGGAAGCCAGCCTCGGCTACTATATCAACCCGCTGCTCAACATGGTCGTGGGCCTGTGGCTGTTCCGCGAGAAGATCGACAAATGGGGCTGGGTCGCCATCGGCCTGGCCGCGATCGGCGTGCTGTTCCAGACCCTGGCCCTCGGCCGTCCGCCGTGGATCTCCATCGTCCTGGCCCTCAGCTTCGCCAGCTATGGCGTGATCCGCAAACGCGTGCCCATCGACGCCCAGGCCGGTTTGCTGGTCGAATGCCTGCTGCTGGTCCCGTTCGGCCTCGCCTGGGTGCTGTGGCTCCAGCACACGGGCGCGGGCGTGGCCTTCGACAGCCCGGCCAACACCGCCTGGGCCCTGCTGAACGGCCCCGCCACCGTCCTGCCCCTGGCCCTGTTCGCCTGGTCGGCCCGGCGCCTGCCGCTCTCGACCATCGGCTTCATCCAGTTCCTCGCCCCGACCCTCCAGTTCGCCGTCGGCGTCTGGGCCGGCGAGGCCCTGACGCCCCTGCGCGTCACCAGCTTCGTCTTCATCTGGGGCGGTGCGGGCGTCTTCGCGGCGGCCGCCCTGTTCCGCCACCGCGCCGCGCGCGAGGCGCTGAAGCGGTCAGCGGAGCCGGTCTGAAGGCGTGGCCAGTGGCTAGTGGCCAGTGGTTAGTGATTGCAGCCTCGCCGCCGGCGGAAGGGCGACGCGGACAGCGCGCAAGCACCGCTGTTGGCCATCCACTAGCCACTCGCCACTAGCCACTCGCCACTCACAACCCCCCGTACACCGCCTCCACCAACCGCACCGCCCGCGGGTCGCCGATCAGGTGCGGCGACTGGCGGGTCATCACATAGGCTCCCGACACCCGCGCGTCCGGATCGGCGAAGGCGCAGCTGCCGCCCCAGCCCGAGTGGCCGAAGGTTTCGGCGCCCGGCCCCCAGGGGAAGTTCGGCGCATTGCGCATGAAGCCCGCGCCCGATCGGAAGAGCGGCGGGTAGG
>DDSG01000063.1:29274-29625 GCA_002343325.1 Phycisphaerales bacterium UBA2396
GAAGGCGCAGCTGCCGCCCCAGCCGCAATGCCCTGCCGCCGTCGGATTGGGCCCGAAGATGTGCAGCCCCTCATTGCGCATCAGCCCCGCCGCCCAGCTGATGTCGAACGGCAGCACCCGGTCGCGCCCATGGATCCGCTCGCGCAGCATCTCCGCCCGCACGCCGGGCGACAGCACCGTCCGTCCGTCCAGCATCCCGCCGTCGGCGACCACGGCCATGATCCGCGCCAGATCCTTCGCCGTGCCGTGCAGATTGGCCGAGGGCAGCTCCATCGTCCGCCACTCCGCCGAGCCGCGCCCGCCGGGGGCCGAGCCGCTGTCGAGGAAGGCGGCGCGCTTGACCGCGTCGAT
>DDSG01000185.1 GCA_002343325.1 Phycisphaerales bacterium UBA2396
CCGTGACCGCCGACCCTTGGCCGAGAGCTGGAATCGAGCAGAGACCCATGGCCGAAACGATCAGCAGCCGCTTCATCGGTTCTTCCTCCGTCGCCACAGCCTACCGGGGGAGGTGGCGTGAACTCAAGGAGAGTTGGAGGAAGAGAGTGGGCGTCGGTTCTCGGAACCGGCCCCCATCGCGTCGGGCTTGCGTCTCAATAGGATGGCCCGCCCGCGGTTGCTGGCGGGCGGCGGCTTGAGCGACTGTGCGTGCTCAGCATCCCGCTTCGAAAGCCCCGATGAACTCGTCGAAGTCAAAGAAGTCGACAAAGCCGTCGCGATTGAAGTCGGCGCCGCAGTCGGCGGGATCGGTGGGAATCGTGACGCCGGCGAAGTAGATCGAGGCGTTGGACGTGAGCGGCCGCACGATCCCGACGAGAAGATCGCCGGTCTGGCTGGACCCGATCACCGAGGCGTTCTGGGCGGTATCGAGCGTGACACCGGAGGCCGCGAGCAGGTTGAAGAGATCGTGACGCGTGGTCCCTCGCCAGACAGCGGCGCGTGTTGCTCCCGATCCGATGGTCGCGCTGCCTCCCGCGATGGTGCCGTCATTGGTGATGCTGCTCACGGTATTGGAGATGTCGTCGGGCCCCAGGTGTGGGAAGACGAAGGTGGAGCCGCCGTTGTCGACGACTCCGAAGTTCGAAGAGACGATGACACCGGGTTGGATGTCGTAGGCGTAGTTGTGCGCGAGCCTGGTGAAGTCCTTGCTGGCGATGGTGGACTCGATGCCCTTGGAGAGCTGCGTCGGCACAACCTCGGCCGTGTTGATCGGGGGCGCGAATGTCCAGCGGATGACACCGGTCGACTGGTCGGCGAAGCGTGCCCGGCCGGTGAGCGTGAAGCCGCCGGGCGTGATGAACCCGGCCGAGGCGACCGAGGTGATGATCTGTCGTCCGTTGGTGGTGAGATCGAGGAGGTGCCCGCCGATGCCGCCGCGTCCGAAGACGGCGGCCTTGGAGTTGGTTCCGTTGGGGCCCCAGCTGCCGAAGAGCATCAGCCCGTCTTCGCTGATCCCGACGACGCGTGCCGAGGAGAACTGCGTGACGACCTCCCACCCGGACTCGGGCGAGAAGAAAGCCGCCGTTCGCGTGACGGACTGGGATTCGACCCAGCCGCCAAAGAGTGTGCCGGCCTGGTTGGTGCAGGTGAGCCCGGCCGAGGTGTATCCGGGGGGCGGGGCGTAGGCCGTGGTCTGCACGACGCCCGGGGCGATCAGCCGGCTGATCACACCGACCAGGGAGTTGTTGCCGAGCACCCCGACGCCGACGGCGACGGTTGCGTCGGCGTTGCACCCGCTGACGGTCATCGAAGTGACGCCCGAGGGGCGCTGGGCCTCGACGTACCAGGGCTGGGCGACGGCGAGAGGCGCGCCAACGAGAGCCCCGATCCAGAAGCACGCACCGGCAACCGCCCGGCGCACCGCACGACATCCGACGTTGAGCATGAAAGTCCTTCCGATTGAGATGAGTGCGCCCCGAAGTGAAGGGGCACTGGAAACGAACACAAACGCCTCAGTACGAGAAGTTCGCGTTGGGGTCGGTCGAGCCCGGGGCGGTGCCGCCGGAGACGCCGTTGAAGGCGGCGGCGTTGTTGGCGACGACGACGAGGATCACGTTGTTGGCGGCGATGAGCCAGTTGTTCGCGCCGCTCCCGGTCACGATGTTGCGGGCGATGAAGTTGCCCGACGCGGAGACCTCGATCCCCTTGTTGTTGTTTGTGACGCTGTTTTCTTCGATGCGGTTGTCGAATCCCGTCGCGCGGATGCCCGCGCTGTTCGCCCCAATGCCGTTGAACGAGACGACGTTCCGGGTGACCGCCACGCCGCTGGCCACGCGGATGCCGTCGAGGGTGTTCTCCGCCACGGTGCACTCGGTGATGAGCGAGTATCCGCTCGACGTGCTGCGGATGCCGTACCCGTTGTTCGCGTAGGACTCGCAGCGGACGACGTTTCCGAGCGCTCCGGCGACGATCCCGTCTCCCGTGTTGTTGCGTGCGACGCAGGATTCGATGAGCGTGCTCTGAAAGGACGTGATGCCGTTGAGCCCGTTGTTCGAGACGACGCAGCGGCGTGCGATCGCGTACGTGCCGAGGCGGATGCCGTCGACGCTGTTGCCCGAGGCCAAGATCCCCTCGACCCGCGCGTTGCGTGTTGAATCGAGCTGCAGCCCGTTGCGCCAGTTGGTCACGATGCCGTTGAGCACCGCGACGTTGGTCGATCCGGACACGAGCACGCCGTCCAGCGCGCCGGCGACGCCCGTGAGCGCAAAGCCGTTGAGGTCGATGGTGACGTTGCCCGCGACGACCTCGATCCCGTGCTTGCCCGAGACGCCGGCGATGTTCCCCGCGAGGTAGTACGACCCGGGCTGGGTGATCTTGAAGGTCGAATCCGCGTCGCCGGGGGTGTTGATCGCGTTGATGGCGATCCGGGGCTCGACGTCGCTCAGGGTCTTGTACGTCCCCGTGACGGGCCCCGCGGGCGGATCGAGCGGCCCGGCCGAGAGCACCCCGACCGCCACGCCCAGGCTGACCAACCCCGCCGCCGCCAGCACCCACGCCGAACCCGTACGCATCGAACGCATCGCTCTGTCTCCTCATGAATCCCCGCCGGGACCCGAAGCAGCCAGTATACCGGAG
>DDSG01000049.1:0-417 GCA_002343325.1 Phycisphaerales bacterium UBA2396
CCCCCGCGGCCGAGGAAGTACGCGCCCCCCCCGCGGCGAGCCCGGCAACGCCCCAACGTGAACCATCCCGATCAGTGCCTTTGGCTTCGAAAACACACGCACCTCCGACCGCACCCCGCGAATCCCGTCCATACCCCCAGCATACCCCCCGCACCACCGGGGCAGACGACCGCCACCTCCGGTATTCTCACCTTCAACATCGTGGCCGACTCCCCGGGCTCAGGCCCCCACCCAATGAGGCCCCCCGCGGCGTCCAGAGACATATTCATGAACACACCCCAAGCCTCGCCCCCCGCTCTCCCAAACACCTCAGGCCCCACCATCCTCGGGCACCCCATCGGGCTCTTCCTCCTCTTCCTCGTCGAGATGTGGGAACGATTCAGCTACTACGGCATGCGCGGCCTGCTCATCCTCTAC
>DDSG01000049.1:652-872 GCA_002343325.1 Phycisphaerales bacterium UBA2396
ATGCGCGGCCTGCTCATCCTCTACCTCATCCGCGCCACCACAGGCGATGAATCCGGCTTCAACCCAGGCCGCGGATGGACCAAGGCCGACGCCTCCGTCCTCTACGGCTGGTACACAGGCCTCGCCTACCTCTTCCCCATCTTCGGCGGCATGATCGCCGACAAGCTCATCGGCACGCACCGCTCCATGCTCCTCGGCGGCGTCCTCATCTCCATCGGAC
>DDSG01000049.1:1095-1251 GCA_002343325.1 Phycisphaerales bacterium UBA2396
GCGGCGTCCTCATCTCCATCGGACACGTCATCCTTGGCATCTCCGGCTTCGGCGACCTCGCCCACAACGAGATGGGCATGGCCATCTTCATCATGGGCCTCGCCGTCATCGTCCTGGGCACAGGCCACTTCAAGCCCACCGTCTCCGTCATGGTCG
>DDSG01000049.1:1520-12893 GCA_002343325.1 Phycisphaerales bacterium UBA2396
CGCCCCCCGCCGCGACGGCGCCTTCACCATCTTCTACATGGGCATCAACCTCGGCGCCTTCCTCTGCGCCTTCATCTGCGGCACCCTCGGCGAGAAGGTCGGCTGGCACTGGGGCTTCGGCTCCGCCGCCGTCGGCATGATCCTGGGCCTGCTCCTCTACGTCTGGGGCAAGCCCCGCTTCATGCGCGAGATCGGCCACCCGCCCGAAGATCGCAAGGTCGCCGCCAACGCCGCCTCCATGTTCTTCCTCGTCTTCGCCCTCGTCGCCTCGGGTCTCTTCGCCGCCGCCTACTACGCCGGCCTGCTCTCCAACCTCCAGAACGCCGTCAACGACCTCGCCGCCAAGCCCGCCCTCGGATGGACCATCGTCGGCGTCCTCATCGCGGGGATCGTCGCCTGGCTCGCCTGGTTCCTCTCCATCAATCGCCCCGAAGACCGCGGGCCCGTTGTCTCCATCTTCGTCTTCATGTTCTTCAACGCCTTCTTCTGGCTCGCCTTCGAACAGGCCGGTTCCTCCATCAACGTCTTCACCGAGCAGAAGACCGACCGCATGCTCGGCTCCTTCGAAGTCCCCGCCACCTGGTTCCAGTCCGTCAACGCCGGGCTCATCTTCATGCTCGCACCGCTCTTCGCCGCCATCTGGACCCGACTCGGCAAACGCAACCTCAACCCCACCCAGCCCGTCAAGATCGCCCTTGGCCTCTTCTTCCTCGGCCTGGGATTCCTCTTCATGGTCTGGGCCGGCGTCATCGCCAAGGACGACCCCGCCCTCCTCGCCTCCCCAGGCGCCCAGGTCGCCAAGGCCGGCATGTGGCTCATCTTCATGACCTACTTCTGGCACACCGTCGGCGAGCTCTGCCTCTCCCCCACCGGCCTCTCCTACGTCACCAAGGCCGCCCCCGTGAAGTTCGTCTCACTCCTCATGGGCATCTGGTTCGTCTCCAGTTTCGTCGCCAACCTCGGCGGCGGGCTCGTTGCCGCTCAGGTCGAGAAGATCGAGAAGGGCGAGCTCAAGCTCCCCTGGAACTTTGGCGGCCAGGCCGACTTCTTCTTCCTCTTCGTTGCCACCAGCATCGGCGCCAGCATCGTGATCTTCGTCCTCAGCCCCCTGCTCCGAAAGCTCATGCGCAACCCCAACGACTGATTCCTCAGCCACCTTACTAATGCAACAGGCCCGGGGAACACCACTCCCCGGGCCTGCTTTGTTTTCGTCTTGTTAGCGCGGCCTACGCCGCCTTCCGCGCACCCGTCGCCGCACGTGTGAACGCGTCGATCTGCTCGATCACAAACGACCGGTGCGACGGGCTCTGACCAAACTCAAACGCCACGCCGCAGTATGTGTTCTGCTCACTATCAAGGTGCGTGTGCACAATCCGGGCGCACATCCCCACCGGCGCCGGCACGTCCGGCATCAGGTTCACCCTCATCCAATACATCCTGCTCCCGTCGCAGCGCGATGATTCTTCCTTCGCGACCAGCAACCCCGCGCCGCCGCCACCAAGGTTCAGCAACCTCGCTCGAAACATCGGCCCCACCTCGGGCAACACCGCCGCCCCGCCCGCCGCTCCCCCCTCTCGAAGCCGCCGAATCGTCTGCTGGTTGTCCATCTCCGCCAGGAACGCCGACGCCGGGTCGAGCAGCGGGTACACCTCAACCTCCGGCAGGTTCAGGCTCGCCGTCGACACACGCATGAAGTTCCGTCGCGAGCACCGTTCCACGCTCTCGGGCATCGCCAGTCGCAGCACCCCGATCCCCGGCCCCGTCCGCGACGCCATCCGCGTCCGCCCGACAACCTTCGTGCTGAACATCCAGCGGTTCGGGCCCATGCTCATCGCCGCCGTCAGCACCGCCCCGTCCGGGATCGGCACCGACTGCCCCAGCGCCACCGGAGCCTCAACCTGGATCTCCCCCTCGCTGACCCCGACGATCCTCACCCGCCAGACCAGGTCCACAGCGCCCGCCTGCTCGGCACCTCGCGACGGCGCGATCTCCAGCCCGCCGTTCCGCTCATAAATCTGGTACAGGCAGTCGCGCCAACGTTCGGTCCTGGATCGATTCGCGGGCATGCTTTGGTTCCTTGGTGTGCTGCGCCTCCTCGCTTATCGACCCACCATCCCGCACGCTTGAGCCCTCCACGCCACCCGCTCGCATCGCCCACCTTACGACCGGATAACCGGCGCGCGAAAGACCCCGCAGCACCACGGCAGCGGGGTCCTCGCGTGTTCCATCTCCCGATTCCGGAGACTCAGCAGCCTGTCTCGAACGCCGCCACGTAGTCATCAAAGTCGAAGAAGTCGGTGAACCCGTCGAAGTTCACGTCCGCGTTCCGCCCACCGACGCACGACCCGCCGTCAAAGCACGTCACGAAATCGTCATAGTCGAAGAAGTCGACGAAGCCGTCCTCGTTGAAGTCCGCCACGCAGCTCCACCGCACGTTCAGGTCAAACGCCCCGACCGCACCGCTGAACCCGGCGACCCGAAGCCAGTACGTCTCGCCTCGCTCCACGTTGAACGCCACACGAGAGGTCAACTGCCCGCCGAAGTCGTCGTTGCACTGCACCAGGTTCGCGTCCTGCCAGGTCGGCATCGGGCTGTGCGCCGACAGCACGGTGTCAAATCCCGACCCCAGCGTGTCCGCGATCACGCGACCGTTCCCGCGGGCCGTGAACTTGAAGTACACGTCGGGCGAGAACTGACTCCACCCGCACATCCCGGGCAAGCCATTCGCCAGCGGCGTCGCGTGCACCAGGCACCCCTCGATCGTCGCCGGAACCCCGATCAACTCCGCGCCCGCCGGCTCGTCGCCGCCACGCATCACGCCCAGCCCCAGCCGCGTCACCGTCCCCGCAACCGACACATCTCCCGCATCATCGTTCACGTCGCCCGCGAAGAAGTCCGTCCCGTCCGTCGCCACGGCCGATCCCCACGTCGAGGTTCCGCCCAGAGCCGTACCCCACACCACGCGATGCAGAGCCCACGACCCCTGATTTCGACGGTAGATGTACGCCTTGTCCAGCCCCGGCGCCCCGATGATCATCCACTCGCCGTTCATCGAGATCGTCTGCCCGAAGTTTCCGCCGTCGCCGTCCGGCCCCGCGATGAAGCCCACTGGCTCCCAGTTCCCGTTGGGCGTCTTCTCGTACAGGAACACGCGCCCGCGGGCGTTCCCGAAGCTCGGCGCGCCCGACGCGATCACCTCGCCGTTCGTCGCCACCGCCAGCCCGTTGAACTGGAACGCCTCGTCCCACTGCGTCGGCAGGTTCTGCAGGCTGTACCCCTGCCCCGTCATGTTGAACACGTAGATCCCGCCCGTCGATGCCGCGTTCACGCTGTCCCGGTCGGGCGAACCCACCACCAGCATCCCGGCGTTCGGCCCGCCCGCCGGTGCGATCGCCACCGAATACCCGAAGTGCTCCCCGGCCTGCGTGCTGTTCGCCGGACGGATCACCGTCGTCACCAGTTGCACCTGCCCCTGCCCATCGATGCGGTACACGTACACCGCGCCCATGTCGTCCCCCGCGTTGAAGTCCCGCCGCGGCGCTCCGAAGGCGATCCGCCCCGCACCAACCGCCACCGAGAAGCCAAACTCATCGCCCGCAACCAAACCCACGGCAGGCATGGCCGGCGACACCCAGCTCCCGCCGCTCTTGTGCGTGATCGATCCCCCGCCCATCGGGAACGCCCCGTTCATCGTCCCACCGCCGCGCCCCGTCGCAATAACCGCCCCGTCCGTCGCCACCGCCCGCCCGAACGCCCTGTCCTGCCCCGCGTCGTGCGTCGATGCCATCCAGTACCACGAACCGTTGATCCGCTCGAAAATGTGCCTCGAACCACCGTTCGTCGCGCCCGCGTTGTCGTCGCTGGGGCACCCCACCACCATCACGTTCCCCGCCGCCGCCACCGCCGCCCCGAACCGATCGCCCGTTGCCGGCCCAAAGTGCTGGAACTTCTGAGGCCCACACTGCCCAACCGCCTGGCCCGCCACCAGCACCAAACCCGCCACACCCATCATCCCGCTCTTCATCGCGTCGTTCATCGCTGCTGTCTCCTGCATCCGCGTGCGCATGCCACCACCGCGGCCCCTCCCTCTCGGGGCCTCTCCGGACAAGCCTGCTCCCGCGTGCGTTCCGGCCCGCTCCGTTCCTTCTCGGGCGTGCCGGCATCTTCAGTGCGTCAACCCGCACCGCCCCAGCTAGTTCACAACCCAAAAAAGACCGAGGGGCCGACCCTTCCGGCTCAGCCCCTCGTGTTGCTCCACGTTGACCGCGAGCCCCAACTCATCCCCAACCTCAGCACCCCGCCTCGAAGGCATCCACAAAATCCGCAAAGTCAAAGAAGTCCACGAACCCGTCCCCGCTGAAGTCCGCCGGGCAGGCAGGACCCGGGAACGTGAGCGATGCGGGGATACTCCCGAGCGAAAGCCCGTTGCACGAGCCGGTCACGACGCACACATAGGAACCCGCATCGCTCGGCTGCAGGTTGGAGAGGCGCAGGATGGGCGTCGCCGCCGTCGGGTTGGCGATGGTGTCCAGAGGCACGCCGTCCTTCTGCCACAGGTACGTGACGTCACCCAGCGCCGAAGCACTGAGGTCAAAGACCGCCGTGCCCCCGACGACCGTGAGCATCGCGGCGGGTTGCCTCGAGAACGCCGGCAGCGCGCCGGGAACGGCGTACGTGATGATGTTGCTGGCGTCCTGCCCGCCGGCCCCGTTGTGAGCACCAACGACCCAGACCTCCCCGCTCGGGAGCGGCAGAATCGCCCGCACCTCACCGGCGATTCCGCCCGCGAAGGTCGCGTGAGAGCCAAGCGGCGCCGGACTGGGGCGATAGCGCTCGAGCCCCAGGCCACCCTCCACGTTTCCTCTGCCACCCGCCAACACCGACCCGTCCGGGAGGGTTGCCAGCGCGTAGGTACCGAAGAGTTCGATCGCGGCCGACCACGTCTGCGTCACCGAGTCGTACCGGTACACATCAAAGTCCGTGCCGCACAGCAGATCGCCGCCGGGCAGTTCGACCACGGTGTTCGCCACCGGTAGAACTCCACCTCCCAGCGCCGACCACGCGCCCGTCGAAGGCCGGTAGCGGGCGATGCTTCCGGCGGGCACGCCGCCCGCCGTCGTGAAGCGCCCGGCGACAAGAACATCGCCGTTGGAGGCAAGAGCCAGCGCCGCCACCGTCGGCACGGCCCCCGCGACACCACCCACGCTCTGCCACGTGTTGGTCGCCGAGCGGTACATCGCGATCCCTTGCGCTGCCACCCCGGGCCCGACCGTCGTAAACGTCCCGCCCACCATCACATCGCCGTTCGGCAGCGTCAACAGGGCCGAGACGCTCGCGCCGCTCACGCCGCCCGCCATCGTGGACCACGTGCCTGTCGCATCGACGTAGCGGGCGATCCGGCCAACCGCGGCCGCCCCCGCGGTGCTGAAGTCGCCACCGACGATGACATCGCCGCCGGGGAGCACCGCGATCGCTCGCACGCTTCCATTCAAGTTGGCGCCGAGCTGTGCGCGAGCCCCGGTCGCGAGGTTGTAGCGGCCCAAGAACCGTGCAGCCGTGTTGCCATCAATCACGGTAAAGTCACCACCCAAGATCACCGAGCCGGCCGGCCCGCCCCCGCCGCCCGGGGGCTGAAAGGCCAACGCCCGCACCATCTGATCCGTGAAGAGACGGGGGTAGACATTGGGGCTTTGCCACCCTTCCCGACAATCACCCGCCGGGAACCCCTGCGCCAGAGCCTGCCCACCGCTGCCTGCAAACCACACGGCCGCCGCCATGAAGCAGGCACCCCCCGTCCGACCGAAGGGAGCCCCGAACGACAACGGACGACCAAGAAGCGACAGACGCATAAATGAACTCCAGAGGCGTGCCGTGATCGGGCGACGATCAAGAAGGGCTCGCAGTCTACTTGCGCCCGTCCTCCGGCAAAGCACAAATGACCGAAACACCAGACAATGATGCTCGCCGGAACGGGATGCGGTCGTTGTCAGACGCCGACTCCCGGAAAAGCAACACCCGATAATCAAAGGCGGCACGACTGCTTTCTCTGACCGCGACTCGATTGGTCTCCGCCATCAGCCCGTACCAAAAACAACGCGGCCGACCCGCAAAGGTCGGCCGCGCATTCAACTCAACTCACCGTCGTCTCAGCAGCCGTTCTCAAAGTCGGCCGTGAACGCGTCGAAGTCGAAGAAGTCGGCGAACCCATCGCCGTCGTAGTCACCCGAACGGCCGGGCGGGCACACGCCGCCCTCGAAGCACGTCACGAAGTCATCAAAGTCAAAGAAGTCGAGGAATCCGTCCTCGTTGAAGTCCGCCGGGCAGGGCAGCCTGTCCTTCACGCGCGTCAACGCGTTCACGATCAGCAGCCCGCCGTCCGTCGAATCAAGCCAACCATTCGCGAATACCGCCGTCGACGGCGCGAAGAAGTTCAGGCCGACCACCGGCTTGATCCCCCGCTGCCTCTCGGCACCAAGGACGATGCCGTTGTTGTAGTTCACGACCCGCTTCGCGCCAGGCCGCTCATTCACCGCGTCGTACGCGCCCAACGAACCATTGTCGAACGCGTCCACGCCCGCCATCAGCGGATGTCCCGGAAGCAACGTCGCCCCAAGGGTCATGTTCGAGATGAAGCCGGGGAAACCAATCGACAGCAGCGGGCTGTACTCCTGCGCAGTCCAACGACCCGTCGGCCCAAAGGCCTCCGTCGACGCACCGACCAAAGACACCACGCCGCCCACCGCGTCGTTGTAGTTCGCCAGCACGTCGCCAAGACCAACCTGGTTCGTAGGAATCGAGTTCGTCCACACGGCGACCGACGAGTACGCCTCAACCAAACCCGGATTGGGGACGCCCGCCTCGAGGTTCGCAATGTCCATCCGGCCGGCGACGCGCCCGGAAGCCTTCACCTTCCGCTCGATATCGCCCGAACCATCGAGCCCACCCGGCGAACCCATGATCAGCACGTCCTGATCCGACCTCGCCACATGGTTGAGCGCGTTGGTCATCAACCTCGCACCCGGCGTCGACGACTCCCATCCGCCACTCAACACGTCCGACGACCCGGGGAACATGTTCAGCCCGAGCACACGACCCGTGCCACGGCCGCTCTTTTCAGCCGCCGCCGGGGCTCCGTTCGTCCACGATGCGATCAGCGACGCGCCCGAGCTCAGCCCGCCCGAGTTGTGGTACGAGTCCACTCCCAGGTCAAACCCCTCCACGCTCGTCAGCAGCGGGTGGTTCGGCTGCGCCCTCGCGCCGATTCCCAACGAAGAACCAAACTGCAGGCCGCCCGGCACAAACGCCGCGTACCCCTCGGCACGCCAACGCCCGGTCACACCGAACGAATTGCTGTCCGCGGCGAGCATGTGCACCACGCCGCCGCCGCTGTCCACGTACGCCGCCATCACATCACCCAACGCGTTGGCGTTCGCCGGAGCAAAGTCCGTCCACAGCAGCACCGAGTCGTACCGACGCACGAACGAAAGCGAGGGCGTGCCCGTCGTCCCGTTGAATCCATCCACACGCCCGCCGATCCGACCCGACGCGGCAATCTTCACCGGGACATCGGGCCCGTATCCGTCGTTGTAGTCCCCCAGCAACAGCACGTCATTCGCCTGACGCTTCGTCCAGCGGATCGCGTTGCCAAGCAGCGCCCCGCCGTCCGTGTTCTGATCCCAGAGGTCCGAACGCTGCGCGCTCGACACCGGGAACATCCCGACCATCGCGATCCGCCCGGCAAGCCGCGAGTTTGCCGCCACCATCGGCTCACCGCTCGTCCAGTTCGCCACACGCACCCACCCGGCGTTCAGCGTCCCCGTCAGCCGGAAGGCGCTCACGCCGCCGATCACCGGACCAACGTTCGCCAGCAACGGATGCTCCGGAATCAGCCTCGCACCCAGCGACTGCGGGCCGCCGCTCGTGTACGACCCCGACGCGAACGGGTTGTACGGCGCCGACGCGAATCGACCCGCCATCCCAACCGACGGCGTGTAAAACGCCGTCACCACCACGCCACCCCCCGCGTCCACGTAGTCCGCGAGATTGTTCCCAAGGGCCGTGGGGTCCGCCGGCGAGAAGTCCGTCGACACCACCACCGTGTCGTACTGCTTGAGCTGAGTCAGGCTCGGCGTGTCCGTCCTCAGATCCACCAGGTCGATCTCGGTACCCACCCGACCGCTGCGGATCAACTGCTGACGAACATCTTCACGCCACTCCGGGATGTCCGCCATCGCCACCAGCACCTTCACAGGCACCTGCGACGCCCACGACACCGCGTTCGCCAGCATCCGACCGCCGTCCGTCGACGCCGACCAGAGGTCGCTCCGCTGATCGCTCGACACCGGGTACATGTTGAGCGCAACAACCCGACCCTTCGTCACCACCAGCGGAATGTTGTCCGACCAGTTCGCAATCACGTGCGCGCCAGCCGTCGGCGTGCTCGGTGCCCGATACGACGAAGAACCGCCGCTGAACGTCGTCACCCCTGCGAGAATCGGGTGCGACGATACAGGCCTCGTCCCGATCGTGGCTCCCCCACCGGTCTGGGTCGTCGACGTCAGCGGCGAATAGCCACCGGTCTGCCAACGGCCCGCAAGCCCGATGGAGCTCGGGCTAAACGAAAACATCGTCTGAACCACTCCGCCGCCCGCGTCCACATAGTCCGCCAGCACGTTCCCCAACGCCACACGATCAGCAGGCGACTGGTCCGTGACCACAAACACGCTGTCATACGTCTTCAGCCGCTCAAGCGTCGGCGTACCCGTGCTCGCGTCAAAGAGATCCACCACCATCGGCTCGCGCGCGTTCGCCAGAAGCTTGTTCCGGATATCCGCGTCCCACGCCGCCTGGCCCACCGACGACACAATCAGCGTCCGAATGCCCCCGGCGTGCGCGCTCAGCGCCAACGCCATCAGACCTGCCATCGATCCAACGGTCCGAGCTCTCATGTACAACCTCCGCGAAAAAGCTCCGGAGGTACGGCGGCTCCGCCGTCTCTCCCCTCCGAGGACCGCACCTTACCACACCCCGCCGTCCGATACCACCCTCCTTTTTTGATACACTTTCCTCTCAATCCACCGCACGGACACCAAACCATGCTCCAGCCTTCACCCAAAGACAAGTTCACCTTCGGCCTCTGGACCGTCGGAAACACCGGCCGAGACCCCTTTGGCCTCCCCACGCGCCCAACTCTCGCCCCCGCTCAGATCGTCGAGCTCCTCGCCGACGTCGGCGGCGTGCACGGCGTCAACTTCCACGACAACGACCTCATCCCCATCGATGCCTCCCCCGCCGAGGCCGATCAGATCAAGTCCGACTTCTCCAAAGCACTCAAGCGCGCCAAACTCCGCGTCGCCATGGCCACGACCAACCTCTTCTCCGACCCCGCCTTCCGCGACGGCGCCTTTACCTCCAACGACCCCGAAGTCCGCGCCTACGCCCTCCAGAAGACCATGCGCGCTATGGATCTCGGCGCCGAATTCGGCGCGCAGATCTACGTCTTCTGGGGCGGCCGCGAAGGCTGCGAGTCCGACGCCACCAAAGACCCCATCGAAGCCGAGCAACGCTTCCGCAAAGCTCTCAACTTCCTCTGCGCCTACTCCATCGACCGCGGCTACGACTTCAAGTTCGCCCTCGAAGCCAAGCCCAACGAACCCCGAGGACACATCTTCTTCCCCACCACCGGACACTACCTCGCCCTCATCCACACCCTCGACCACCCCGACATGGTCGGCGTCAACCCCGAAGTCGCCCACGAACACATGGCCGGGCTCAACTTCTCCCACGCCGTCGCTCAGGCCCTCGCTGCCGGCAAGCTCTTCCACATCGACCTCAACGACCAGCAATTCGGCCGCTTCGACCAGGACTTCCGTTTCGGCTCCGCCGACCTCAAGGCCGCCTTCTTCCTCGTCAAGCTCCTCGAGGACCACCGCTACTCCGGCTTCAAGCACTTCGACGCCCACGCCTTCCGAACCGCCGACCGCGACGACGTCATCGAGTTCGCCCGCGGCTGCATGCGCACCTACCTCATCCTCCGCGCTAAGGCCCAAGCCTGGAACGATGACCCCACCATCAAGGCCCTTCTCAAAAAACTCCCCAAGCCCAGCAAAGACCTCGACGCCCTCTCCGACAAGTACACCCGAAGCCACGCCCAGACCATCCTCGGCATGACCTTCGACCGCGACGCCCTCGCCGCTCGCCCTCTCCCCTACGAAGCCCTCGACCAACGCACCATCGAAATCCTCATGGGCGTCTGACCCAACCCACCCGCCGCGAGGCCCTCCACCCGAGCTTTGGCACGCCGTTCGCGTGATCTCCCCCGAGGAGTTCTCGCGATGCGCACTTTCTGCCGATTCCTGCCCATTCTTGCCCTGCTCGTCTCGGCCTCCCCGGCCCCCGCGGACACCACCGTCAAGGAGTTCGTCCGCATCAAGGGCCAGGGCGAGTCCGTCCTGCAGGGTCTCGGCCTCGTCATGGGCCTCCCCGGCACCGGCGACAGCGGCAAAGACCCCACCCTCGCGCGCCCCCTCGCCAAGGTCCTCGAGAACAACTTCAATCCACCGGGCGATCTCCGTGAGCTCGCCTCCACCAAGAGCGTCGCGCTCGTCATGGTCACCTGCCGAACACCCGGCATCGCCGCCCGCGCCGACGACAAGTTCGACGTCACCATCTCCACCATCGGCAGCGCCAGCAGCCTCAAAGGCGGCACCCTCTACCTCACCGCACTCACCGAGCCCCGACCGGGCGGCAAAACCTACGCGATTGCCCAGGGAAAGATCGAACTCGACGACCCCGCCTCCCCCACCACCGCCAAGGTCCGCGACGGCGCACAGATCATCCGCGATCTGCCCATGATGGACATCGGCGACTCCTTCGAACTCATCATCAGCCCCGAGGTCGCCGACTGGTCCACCTCAAAGCTCCTCGCCAGCGTCATCAACGAAAACGCCCAGCCTCAGGGCCCCGCCATCGCCTTCGCCCGCGACGAGCGCACGATCCGCGTCACCATCCCCGAGCACGAACGCCCCGCCAAGGCCAAGTTCATCGACACCGTCATGTCCGCCCCCGTCCCCACCTCGATGCTCGATCTGCCCGCCATCGTCCTCTGCAACCCCCGCAGCGGCGTCATCATCGTCACCGGCGACGTCGAAATCTCCCCCGGGATTATCAGTCACAAGGACTTGGTTATCACCACCACGATCCCCCCCCCGACCCCCACCGCCTGCACGACCGCAGTCCGTGTGGGGAAAGAGGGTAGATGTCGGGGGGCGCCGGATCATTTAAAAAAAAAAAAAAAAAAAAAAAAAAAAAAAAAAAAAAAAAATGAGAGCAACCACAACGCAACACGTGCGAGCAACGCGCAATCGCAGAGAG
>DDSG01000125.1:0-128 GCA_002343325.1 Phycisphaerales bacterium UBA2396
ATCGGCACCAGGTTCTGCCCCGCCATCGACGGCGCCGAGCGGGCCATCTCCACCAGTTGCTCATCGCTCAGATCCGCCCGATCCGTCAGCACCCCGCTCATCGACCCGCCGCTCCGCAGCTTCCGCGT
>DDSG01000125.1:356-3873 GCA_002343325.1 Phycisphaerales bacterium UBA2396
CCCCCCCGCCGCTCCGCAGCTTCCGCGTCAGCGCCCGCGTGTCGACCCCCTCGATCCCCAGCACGCCGTGCTTCGCCAGGTACGCCGACAGGTCGCTGTCGGCCCGATAGTTCGAATGCCGGTTCGCCAGCTCGCGGATCACCATCCCCGCGACCTGCACCTTGGGGCTCTCGACGTCCTCGGCGTTGGTCCCCGTATTCCCGATCAGGGGGAAGGTCTGCACGAGAATCTGCCCCGTGTACGACGGATCCGTCAGCGATTCCTGGTATCCGCTCACGGCGGTGTTGAACACGACCTCCGCACGCGACACAATGCCCTTCCCCACGGCACCGAACGCCACGCCCCGAAAGACCGTCCCGTCCGGCAACGCCAGCCGGGCCGGGGGGCGAACGCGGGCCGAAGGTTGTGGGGTGGTCCGATCCGACGTGGCGGTGCTTGGCATCGGGGTAGAGTCTACGAACGTGGATGAGTTGCTTCCATTCTCAGGCACGCCCGAAGCGCCCAAAGCGCCCCCCGCCCGCTACGTCCGCGTCGTCGTCGAACGAGGGATCGACGAACGCGGCGGGCTCGACGGGCTCACCTACGCCTCCCACGACCCCGACATCGCCGTCGGCGAACGCGTCGAAGTCCCCCTCGGACGCGGCGACAAGCCCGCCGGAGGCATCGTCGTCGCCGTCGGCGGCCGCGAACTGCTCGACGGCTTTCCGCCCGACAAGGTCAAACGCCTCCTCTCCCGCAGCGGCGCCAGCCTCCCCGACCGCCTCGTCGAGCTCGCCCGCTGGATCGCCGCCTACACCGTCACCCCCCTGGGGCTCGTTCTGGCGACGATGATGCCCTCGGCCGTCAAGCAGGGGATCGGCCGCCGCATCGAAAAACGCCTCGAACCCCTCGACCCCGCCCTGATCGAGCCCAAGGTCCGCACCCTCACCCCCAAGCTCCTCGAAACCTGGCAGAAAGTTCGTGGCGTCTCCGAGGGCTCGCCCGACTCCTTCCCGATGCTCCAGGCCGACCTGGTCTCGCGGATCGGGCCCGACGCCCTCCGCCCGCTGCGCAAACTGATCACGCTCGGCCTGGTCCGCACGGTCGACGTCCCCGTCGTCACTTCGCGCGGGCGAGAGGCAACCACGCTCGAATCCGCCTCACGCCGGGGCGACGTGCCCGAACTCACGCCCACCCAGGCCGCGACGGTCACCGGCATCGCCGCCGACCTCGGCCGCTTCGCCGTCCACCTCATCCGAGGCGTCACCGGCTCGGGCAAGACCGAGGTGTACCTCCGCCTCATCGAGCAGGCCCACGCCCGGGGCAAGGGCTCGATCGTCCTCGTCCCTGAAATCGCGCTCACCCCGCAGGTCGAGTCGATCTTTCGCGCCCGCCTGGGCCCGCTGGGCATGGGCGTCGCCGTGCTCCACTCGGGGCTCTCCGCCTCGCAGCGCCACCGAGAGTGGGAGCGCGTCGCCACCGGCGAGGCCCGCGTCGTCGTCGGCCCGCGCTCCGCCGTCTTCGCCCCCATGGCCGAACTGGGCCTCATCGTCGTCGACGAAGAACACGACCACAGCTACAAGCACGAGCAGCTCCCCCGGTACAACGCCCGCGACGTCGCGGTCAAGCGAGGTCAGATTGAGAGCTGCCCCGTCGTGCTGGGCTCGGCCACGCCAAGCCTCGAATCCTGGGCCAACGCGACGGGCCCCTCGCCGCGCTTTGCCCTCTGGTCGATGCCCGAGCGCGTCGCCGGCGGTCGCTCGATGCCCGCCGTCCGCATCCTGGACATGGCCGACGAACGCCGGGCCCTGGCCGCCGCGAAGATCGACCCCTCGACCCGCGGCATCGGGCCGACCCTCGCCGCCGCCATCGCCCGCACCCTCGACGACAAAGGGCAGGTGATCCTCCTGCTCAACCGCCGCGGGTACGCATCGTTCCTCGTCTGCTCGAGCCCCGCCTGCGGGTGGTCCATGCGCTGCGACGCCTGCGACGCCAATCTCGTCTTTCATCGGGCCTCCACCCCCGCCGGCGGCTACGTCCGCTGCCACCACTGTCTCGCCGAGCAGAAGCTCCCCAAGGCCTGCCCCGCCTGCGACCGCCCGCTCGCCCAGCTCAACGCCGGCACCCAGCGCGTGGAAGAGGAGCTCACGCAGCTCTTCGGCGCTTCGCACGGCCTGTCGATGGGCAGCACGATGCTCCGCCTCGATTCGGACACCATGACCTCCGCCGCAGATTACGCCGACGCCCTGAGCCGCTTCGAAAAAGGCCAGGCCCGCCTCATTCTCGGCACGCAGATGATCGCCAAGGGGCTCGACTTCCCCAATGTCCGCCTCGTTGGTGTGCTCAGCGCCGACACCGCCCTCAACCTCCCGGACTTCCGCGCCGCCGAACGCACCTTCCAGCTCGTCAGCCAGGTCGCCGGCCGCGCGGGCAGAGGCGAACACCCCGGGCTCGTGCTCATCCAGACGATGAACCCGACCAACCCCGCGATCATCCACGCCGCCGCGCACGACTATGTCACCTTCGCCGACGCCGAGCTCGCCCTGCGCCGGGCCGCCTCGCTCCCCCCCGCTGTGCGCATGGCCCGGATCGTCTGCCGCGAACTCGACGCGGGCGAAGCCCGCCAGCGTGCGCTCGATCTGACGCTCCGCCTCCGCCAGGAGCCCGATCTCAGCGTCGTGGGCCCGATGGAGGCCCCGATCTCGCGCATCGCGTCGTACTACCGCTTCGCCGTTGAGATCACCAGCCCCACCGCCGGCGCGCTTCAGCGTGCACTCACCGCCCTGCGCACCCAGGGGCTGCTCAAGTCCGACACCCGCACCGCCGTGGACGTTGATCCGCTCAACCTGCTGTAACGCCGACCGGCGGCACTCCCACACCGCGCCACGCCTCACCCCTTGCGAGCTTGGACCGCGGCCGGGCTCGGGTGAAAGCGCAGTTCCGTGCGCCCGTACACCTGCAGCACCGCCCGCACGTGCGCCGAGGCCCGCCGGTGCTGGGCGATGTACGCGTGCGCCGACGCCGACAGCCGCCGGGCCTCGTCAGGGTTCGACAGAACATCCGTCAGCGCCGTCTCCCACGCCGAGCGGTTCGCCTCGCCGACCAGCCGTGCCGTAAACCCGTTCTGCAGCACCGACACCCCCGGGTCCGACGCCGCCACCACGATCATCCCCGCGGCCATCGCCTCCAGCAGCGACGTGCGCTGCTCCCCGCGCGCCTCGGGCAGCATCAGGATGTCCCCCGCGACCAGCAGATCACGCCGGGCCTCGAGGTGCTCGATGCACGAGAATTGCGACAACACCCCGGCCTGGTTGGCGATCCGCCACGCCCGCACGCGCCGCGCCGCGTCCGCGTCGATGAAGACCATCAGCGTGGGGTTCCGCCGCGCGACCTCCGCCAGCGCCGCGACCGCCGCCGCGAACGACGCCGTGTCATGCCCGCTGCCCACCACCATCACCGACGCGACCTCGCCCGAGAGAGGCGTGCGCACCTCGTCGGGCGTGTAGACCCCCCAGACCCCGACCTCGATGCCAAGCCC